>NZ_AOPZ01000316.1 GCF_000414115.1 Streptomyces aurantiacus JA 4570 | reverse complement strand
GGGGGGCGGGAACCGCCACTGCCGGTGGCGCCGTCGCGGCCGTGGCGGCCGCGGCCGCCGAGCGCGGCGTGGCAGGCATCCGGTGCTCCTCCGGTTCCGCCCGCGGTGCCGTCGGCGCGGTCTCGGGTATCCAGTGCCGCTCGCGTGCGAACGGGTAGGTGGGGGCGCTGATCCGGCGCGGGGCGTGGGCCGCCGTGGCGTGCAGGGCTTGCCAGTCGGGCGCCGCGCCGCGCGACCACAGTTCGAGGAGCTCGACCGCCTTGCCGCGCCGCGCCAGCGTGGCCACGGTCTCGGCGAGTTCCTCGGCGGGGACGATGGCGAGCGCCTTGCGGTCCCGCTTGGCGTTGCCGCGGCAGACGCCCTCGACCGAGGCGTCGCCGCCCAGGTGCCGCTCCAGCTTCTCGGCGAGCGCGGCGAAGGAGTCGGCGACGACACCGAGCCGCTCGTCCATGGCCTCACGGCCGGTCTGCAGGGTGTACGCGAGGTCCGCGGGGGTCACGTCGGTCGCGCCGTCGCCGGCGGCTGCCCGCTCCCGGGCGAAGCGCAGCAGTTCCTGGGCGTAGGCGCGCAGCCGCTCGGCGTCCTTCGCGGAGAGCGGGAACACCTGCGGGCCGCGTCCGGCCGGGGCCGGGCGCCGGTCGGCGTGCTCGGCCACGATCAAGTGCGCGTTCGCGCCGCCCGCGCCGAAGGAGGAGACTCCGGCGACCCGGGGGTGCCGGCGGCCGTCGACGACGGGCCGCTCCCAGTCGCGCAGTTCCTGGTTGACGACGAACGGGGTGCGGGTGAAGTCGATGGCGGGGTTGAGCGTCGACGAGTGCAGGGAGGGGGCGATCCGGCCGTGCTGGAGCTGGAGGAGGACCTTGGTGAGCCCGGCGATGCCGGCGGCGCTCTCGCAGTGCCCGATGTTGGACTTCGCCGAGCCGAGGTAGCAGCGCGTCCCTTCCCCGGCGCCACCCGTTCCCTCCGTGCCGTTGGGGCCCTGCGGGGAGTCCGTGCCGTTGGGGCCCTGTCGGGAGGCGGCGGCGAATGCCTGGGTCAGTCCGGTGATCTCGATGGGGTCGCCGAGCTTGGTGCCGGTGCCGTGCGCCTCGACGTAGCTGATGGTCCGCGGGTCGACGCCGGACTCGCTCAGGGCCTCCCGGATGGCGGCCTGTTGGGCGCGCGGGTTGGGCACGGTGTAGCCGTTGGTGCGACCGCCGTGCGACACACCGCTGCCCTTGATGACGCCGTAGATGTGGTCTCCGTCGCGCTCGGCGTCACGCAGCGGCTTGAGCAGGACGACGCCGACGCCCTCGCCCGGGATGTAGCCGTCGCCGCCGACGCCGAAGCTCTCGCAGTGACCCTTGCTGGAGATGAACTGACCTGCGCTCAGGCCCAGGTACTTGTTCGGGTGGACGGTGACGTTGACGCCTCCCGCGAACGCCAGCTTCGTGCGGCCGCGGCGCAGATCGCGGCAGGCCAGCTCCACGGCCGTGAGCGAGCTCGAGCACATGGTGTCCACGGTCATGCTGGGGCCGTGCAGGTTCAGCACGAAGGAGACGCGGTTCGCGACGCTCGCGTAACTGCTGCCGAGAGCGTGGGGGTTGCCACGACCGGCGCCCTCGCCCGGGAACAGCAGCTGGTACTGCCCCCACATCACCCCGGCGTACACGCCGACCTGCCCGGCACCGCCGTCACCCGTGGCGCGCGCGAGCCGCTCACGGGTGTACCCGGCGTCCTCCATGGCCGTCCAGGCGTGTTCCAGGAACAGCCGCTCCTGCGGGTCCAGGTAGTCGGCCTCGTGGGGCGCGATGTTGAAGAACAGCGGGTCGAAGCGGTCCACCTCGGCGATGAAGCCGCCCCACTTGCTGTAGTGCCGCCCGGGCACGGTGCGGTCCCGCTCGTAGTGCTCCCGCCAGTCCCAGCGGTCTTCGGGGACCTCGACGACGCAGTCGCGTCCGGCGCGCAGGTTGTCCCAGAACTCCCTGACATCACGGGCTTCGGGGTAGCGGCCGGACAGGCCGATGACGGCGATGTCGAGGGCGGTGCTCCCGCCCTCGGCCCGGCCGGGCTCGTCCTCGACCCGGCCGTGGCCGTGCGCCGGTTCGGCGACCGGCGCCGCGGGCGGTGTCGGGTCGGGTCGCCGTGCCGCCCCCTGCCCGGGGCCGGTGGCGAACAGTGCCTCCAGGGCGGGCCGGTGATCGGCGAGGAAGTAGCCGGAGAGTTCCGTGAGGGTGTGGTACTCGAACAGCAGCGTCTTCGGCAGGGAGCCGAACGTCTTCTCCAGTCCGGCCGTCAGCTCGGTCGCGAGGATCGAGTCCATGCCGTACGAGCCGAGGGGCTCGCTGTCGTCCACCTCGCCCGGCGGCAGCTGGGTGAGGCGGCACAGCTCGTCCTTGAGGAAGGCCACCGTGCGGGCGCTCAGGGCGTGTTGGTCCGGGACGGTGTGCGTCCGCTCGACCGACTCGGTAGCGGGCGCGGACACCTCTTCCGAGGGAACCGCTCGCGCCAGCGCACCTGCCGCGGGGACGGCAGGCGCGGACTCCCCTGCCGCGGGGACGGCACGCGCTGACCCCCCGTCGAGAAGCGTCACCCCGGCCTCCGGGTCTCCGGCCCACACGACCACGTGGGGCTCGCCGCACTCCAGGGCGCGGTGGAACGCGTCGACACCGGCCTGGGTGGCGAGCGGCAGGAGTCCGCTGCGCAGGCGCAGGGTCTTGCGCGTCGCCTCGTCCGCGCCCATGCCGCCGCTGTGCCACAGCGGCCACGCGACCGACAGGGTGCGTCCGCCGCGCTCGCCCGCGTCGACACGGGCGCCGCGCTGCCGCGCGAACTCGTCGAGGTAGGCGTTGGCCACGGCGTAGTCGCCTTGTCCCACGTTGCCCGTCGCGCCCATGACGGACGAGAACAGCACGAAGAAGTCCAGGTCGACGTCCTGGGTGGCCTCGTCGATGGCGTGGCAGCCGTCGAGCTTGGGGGCGAGGACGCGGCGGAACTCGGCGACGGGCTTGCGCTGGAGGAAGCTGTCGTGGATCACGCCTGCCGCGTGCACGACGCCGTGCAGCGCCCGGTGACGCTCGATCAGGTCGGTGACCAGCCGCGCGGTGGCGGCTCGGTCCGTGACGTCCAGTACGTGGTACTCGGCCCGCGCGCCCGCGGCGCGCAGGGCGTCCAGCTCCGCCTCGATCGCCGGGCTCAGCGGGGACCGGCCCGTCAGGCACAGCACGGCTCCCGGTGCGCGGCGGGCGATGTCCGCGGCGAAGATCCGGCCGAGGCCCCCGGCACCGCCGGTGATGAGGTACACGCCGTCGGTGCGCCACGGCACGGGCGGCGCCGGTGGCGCGGTGGGCTCGGCGAGGGGCTCCCAGCCGAGCACCCTGCGGACCTCGCCGTCGTGGCGGATCCGCTGCTCGTCCGTACGACGGCTCTCCGCGTCGAGGGTCTGGGCGAGGAAGGCCGCCGACGCGTCGGCGGGCACCGCGACGAGCTGCCCGACGAGGGCGGGATTCTCGAGGCGGGCGGTCCGCAGCAGGCCGGACAGGGCCTGGTGGACCGCCTCCGCGCCGTCCGCGGGCGTCAGCACCTGCAGGAGCACCGGGCCCGCCGGCCTGCCGAGCAGCAGCCCCTGCACGGCGCGGAGCAGCTCGACCGCGTAGGTGGCCAGGGCGTCCGTGACGGGAGCCAGGGAGGGAGTCGTTCCGGGCTCCAGGAACGTCACGTCGGGCGCGAGGGCGCGCAGTTCGTCGAGCCGGTCGTCGAATCCGCAGGCCAGCACGAGCCGCGCCGTGTGCTCGCCCTCATGACCCGCCCCGTCCCCGAGGGCGCTCTCGCGCCATACCGGCCGGAACAGTGTCACGTCGTGCGTGGCCCCCGTCTCGGCGGACCCCGCGGTCTCGCGGAGGGAGTAGCCGCGCAGCTGCGCGAAGATCCTTCCCTGTGTGTCGCAGAGGTCGAGGTCCCAGCGGCGCACCTGGCGCGAGGCGCTCGGAGCCTCACGTATCCACGCGTGGGCGGAGCGCGGGGTGGGCCCGTGGACGTCGATGCGGTCGAGGGCGAAGGGCAGGGCCGTACCGCCCGGTCCGGTGGCGTCGATGTGCGGCGCGAACGCCGCCTGGAGAGCGCCGTCGAGCATGCTGGGGTGCAGCACGTAGTCGCCGAGCGTGTCCGCCACGGCGTCCGGGACGGCGAGTTCGGCGAGGAGTTCGCCGTCGCCCAGGCGGATGCCGCGGAGCGCCCGGTGCGCGGCGCCGTAGTCGAGTCCCGTGGCGCGCAGGGCGGCGTAGAAGTCGTCGATGTCGACTGTCGCGGTGTCGGTGCGGGACGTGAGGGCGTCGAGGTCGAGGGCCCGGGGCGGCGCGATCCGCGGGCGCGACGCCGCGCCGCGTGCGTGGACGACGTCCGTCGTGCCGGAAGTCTCCGTGTCGGTGCCGGTGGTGGTTTCGGGTCCGGCGCCGCGGGCGGCCGCGGCGCGGATCTCGAAGGCGACCGGGCCGTCCGGCGCCTCCGTCACGATCGTACGCACGGTCCGTGGCCCGTCCTGGACGGCGACGGGTCGCGACCACACCACGTTCTCCAGGCGCAGCACCGCGGCCTGCCCCTGCCCGTCCGCGCCCGTGACGTCGGCGGTGGGCAGCGTCCGGCTGACGGCCTCGCGCGCCATCTCCAGGGAGACGACGGCGGGCAGCACCGGCTCACCCGCGACACGGTGGTCGCGCAGGAAGAACTCGTCGGTGGTCAGGGTGGTGGTGAAGCTCGTCGCGCCGTCCGCCTCCGGCGTCGCCGCCCGTCGGAGCAGGGGGTGGTGGGGCGCGGGGGCCGCACCCGACTGGTCCGGTGCGGTGCCACCGCGTGACCGGTCACCGGCCGCCGGCTCGTCGTCGATCCAGTAGTGGTCGCGGTCGAAGGCGTGTGTGGGCAGCGGGACGCGGCGCGGCGACGGACCGCCGTCGTGGCGGGCCCGCCAGTGGCGGGCCCGCCAGTCGATCTGCGCGCCGCGCACCCACGCGGCCAGCACGTCCTCGGCCGCCGCGTGCGGGGCGACCTCGGGCACCGCGTCCCGCCGGGCGCGGCCGCGCACAATGTGGGTGGACGCGCCGTCGCCGGTGACGACGGCGTCCAGCAGCGCGGTGAGCGAGGCGACGTCTGTCGGCAGCAGGCCGAGCCGCTCGGGCAGTTCCTCCCGGCCGACCTGTGTGGTGTACGCGATGTCCCGCAGGTCGGCGTCGGTGGGCCGTTCCTGTCGGAGGTGGTCGAGCAGCCGTTGGGCCTGGCGCAGCAGTTGGGGCGTGTTCCGGGCGGACAGGACGACCATCGGGCGCAGTGCCTCGGAAGCATCCGCGCCCGGGACACCGCCCCCGGCGCCGCGGCGGTCGTCGTCGGACCCCGCGGCCACGGCCGTGGTCGCCGTCGCGGATCCGGTGAACTCGCCCACGACGACATGGGCGTTGCTGCCTCCCGAGCCGAAGCTGCTGATCCCGGCGAGGCGGGTGGCACGCCCGTCGAGGTCCCAGTCGGAGAGCCGGGTCACCACGGAGAAGGGCGAGGCGTCCAGGTCGATGTGCGGGTTGGGGCGTTCGTAGTGCAGCGTGGCGGGCAGCTTCCGGTGCTGGAGTGCCAGGACCGTCTTCACCAGGCCGGTGATACCGGCGGCCGCCTCCAGGTGCCCCAGGTTCGTCTTCACCGAGCCGAGCGCGCACGGCGCGTCGCTGCCGGCGAACGCCTTGGTGAGCCCCTGGACTTCGATGGGGTCACCCAGAGCAGTGCCGGTGCCGTGCGCCTCGACGTAGCCGATGTCGCGTGCGCTCACGCCCGCGTCGGCGAGGGCCGCCTCGACCAGGCTCGCCTGGAGGGCGGCGCTGGGCACGGTGAGGCCGCCTGCCTGGCCGCCGTGGTTGGTGGCGCTGCCCTTGATGACGGCGTGCACCGGGTCGCCGTCGGCGAGCGCGGCAGCGAGGGGCTTCAGGAGCAGGGCGACGCCGCCCTCCGAGCGGACGTAGCCGTCGGCCGACGCGTCGAACGTCTTGCAGCGGCCGTCGGGCGACAGCATGCCCGCCTGGTGGTAGGCGATGCTGGCGGCGGGGTGGGCCAGCACGTTGACGCCGCCGACCAGGGCCGTGTCGCACTCCCCCGTCCGCAGCGCGCGCAGCGCCGTGTGCACGGCCACCAGCGAGCTGGAGCACGCCGTGTCCAGCTGCACGCTGGGGCCGCGCAGATCGTAGAAGTACGAGACGCGGTTGGCGATCACGGCCATGGAGGTCGCCAGGCCGCTGTGGGCCCGCACGGGCAGCCGCCGGGTGTCCATGATCCGCTGGTAGTCCGAGCCGCTCGCGCCGACGAAGACACCCGTCCGCGTGCCCGCGATCGCGCTCGGCGGGTAGCCGGCGTCCTCCAGGCAGGCCCAGGTCAGTTCCAGCATCCAGCGCTGCTGGGGGTCCATGTGCCGCGCCTCGTACGGGGTGACGCGGAACAGGCCGGCCTCGAAGGCCCCGGCGTCGGTGACGAATCCGCCGCGGTCGATGCCGGGGTGGGTGGCCGGGCCGGTGCCGTCGGGCCACTCCCAGCGTCCTTCCGGCAGCGCCCCGATGGCGCTGCTCCCGGAGGCGAGCAGCCGCCACAGTCCGGCGCGGTCCTCGATGCCGCCGGGCAGCCGGCAGGCCATGCCGATGATGGCCACGTCCCGGGATGTGTTGGGGCCCCGGGGCGTGTCGGCCCTGCCGGACGTGCGGGGTGTGACCAACCTCTCGGGCTCAACGGCCCCTGGTGCGGGCGCTGTCGACACATCCCCTGTCTGGCTGGTTTCGCGCGCCGCCTCGTCCCTGAGGTCCGTCAGGCGGGAAATGATCAGCGTGCCGGTGTTGTGCTCGAAGAAGAAGAGAGGCGGGAGGGAAATTCCGTAACTGGATTCGATCTTTTCCTGAAGATCCAGCAGGCCCGCGGAGTCGAATCCCAGCTCGAACAACGGGCTTTGAAGTGGGTCCTCGACGCCTTCGCGGTCACGGCCGATTATCTCGTCGAAGAAATCTTGTATTTCCTCGGCGAGTTGCCCGGCGGGAGGAATGGCCACGGGCGCGGACGCCTCTTCGCCGGCCAGGAGCCGCACGCGTTCCTGACGCCCCGGCAGATCATAGGCGACGAGCACGCCGTTTCCCTCATTTACCAGATCAGCGGGCCGATATCCCGGGACGAGACCCTTGATCTCGGCACCGTGAAGCTGGTGCATGCGCAGCACGGTGTCCAGGCAGCGCCCCCGCGCGTTCGTCGCGCGCACGTACTCGGCCGGCTCGAACCCGGGGTGCCTGTCGAGGTCACGAAACCGCGTCACACCCACCGCGGTTCGCACCGCTTCTTGCTCCCCGGCCCATGTCAGCAGATGTTCCAGCAGGGTGTCGCCGAAACGGAAGCTCTGCTTCGATGGGTCGACGTTCAACGACAACACATGGGCGACCGGACCGTCGGGGCGGTGCAGACGGTCGGCGGTGTCGAACGAGACGGCGTACAGACCCTCCGGGCTCTCGATGCGCTGGGAGTAGACGACACCCTGGACCGCGCCGTCGGACTCGACGACGAACTGGCCCACCGGATGCGAGAAAAGGCGTTGCCGGATGACTTCTTCGGAGATCCGCAAACGCTCCGGCCAGCACAGCTCCTCAAGTTCGAGAAGCCGGGGTATATCAGAGAGGCGGGCGTGGCGAATGACACCATTGTGCTGCTGAACCATGTGTACGTACGCCCCGTCCCCCGAGCACCGGCGTTCCTCATCGTCGAACGGTCGTCCACTTACTCGCCGACGACTGTCCGCAACATTGAGGTAGGAATGGGCCGAACGTCAAGCTGTGATTGACGCACCTCGTCTGCTACCCCCTGCCCCCACTTGTCCGGAATTCACGTAGAAGTGCGGACCGAGCGGGTACGAGCTGCGGAGACGGCGACGCGCGCCAGTCGTTACAGTGGCTCGAAATATACCCCAGCGCACGAGACCCCCCTCCGGTGCCGAACCGTGTGCGGCGGGAGCTTAGAGTAGCCCCCGATCGACCATCAGTGACACACAATGGGCACACGACGTACACAAACGTCACCGAGGCAACACGAAGAAGAGGCAGAGGCAGCACGATGGCATCGACCGGCAGCGCCTGGATCCGGCGGTTCCATCCGGCCCCGGACGCGGACACCCGGCTCGTCTGCTTCCCGCACGCCGGCGGCTCGGCGACGTTCTACTTCCCCTTCTCCGCGGCGGTTTCACCCGCGGTGGAGGTCCTGGCCGTGCAGTATCCGGGGCGCCAGGACCGTCTGCGCGAACCGTGCGTCACGGACATTCCGACCCTGGCGGACCTCGTCACCGAGGCGCTGCTGCCCTGGGCCGACCGGCCGCTGACGTTCCTCGGGCACAGCATGGGGGCGACCTTGGCCTTCGAAGTGGCCCGGAGACTGGAGGCGCGGGGCGTCGTCCTGCTCGGTCTCTTCGCCTCCGGGCGCCGGGCGCCGTCACGTCAGCGCGAGGAGAGCGTTCACGTGCGCGACGACCAGGGGCTCGTGGAGGAGCTGCGGCGGCTGAGCGGCACCCACACGGAACTGCTGGACGACGAGGCCGTCCTGGCCATGGTGCTGCCGGCCATGCGCGGCGACTACCGTGCCATCGAAACCTACCGCTACCAGCCGGGACCGCCCCTGAACTGCCCGGTCCTCGCCCTGACCGGCGACGACGATCCCCTCGTCGACGTCGCCGAGGCCCGAGCCTGGGCGCAGCACACGGTGGCGCCGTTCCGCTTGCGGGTACTGCCCGGTGGACACTTCTTCCTGAGCGAACACATCGAGACGGTCGCCCTGGAGATCACCGACCACCTCGACGCCGTGGCCCAGCGCCGCTGACCGGCCCGGCCACCGCACGACCGCACGACCGCACGACCGCAACCGCACGACCGCACGACCGCACGGACAGACCAAGGAGCTGGGACCTCTGAAGCTCGACGAGTACGCGTCCTTCGACGCGGTGGGGCTGCGTGAACTGATCCGGACGCGCGAGGTGACCGCGGCCGAGGTCGAGGACTGTGCCCGGCGCGCGCTGGAGCGGGCGCACGACGAACTCAACGCCCTGACCCAGCCGCCGTTCGACCCGTCCCTCGCCCACGAGCCGGACGGACCGCTCGGTGGGGTGCCTTTCGTCATCAAGGACAGCGGCCCCTTCGCCCAGGGCGTGCCGTTCACCATCGGCAGCCGGGCCATCAACGGCGCGTACGCCCACGTCGACCACGATCTGATGGCCCGGTTCCGGGCCGCCGGACTCGTGGCGCTCGGGCAGAGCACCGCGCCGGAGTTCGGGCTGAGCTTCGCGACCGAGTCGGTGCGCTACGGCCCGACGCGCAACCCCTGGGACCCGAAGCGCGGCGTGGGCGGGTCGAGCGGCGGGGCGGCCGCCCTGGTCGCCGCCGGCGCGGTGCCGTTGGCCCACGCCAGTGACGCGGGGGGATCGATTCGCGTCCCGGCGGCGTCCTGCGGCCTGGTCGGCCTGAAGCCGGGCCTCGGGCGTACGCCGTGCGGGCCGGCCAGCGGCGAGATCGCCTTCGGTCAGCTGGTGGAGTTCGCCGTCACCCGCACCGTTCGCGACACGGCGCACCTCCTGGATGCCGTCGGCGCACCCACCGTCGGCGACAAGTACCAGGCGCCGGGGCCCCCGCGCCCGTACGCCGAGGCGATCCGCACCGATCCCGGTCGGCTGCGAATAGCCCTGACGACCGAGCCCTGGACGGGCGGCACCGTGAACGGCCAGGTCGCCGCCGCGGCGGTCACGGCGGGCCAGGTCCTGGAGTGGATCGGCCACGCGGTGACCGAGACCCGTCTCGATGTCGACGGCGAAGCGGTCGTGGAGGCCGCCATGCTGACGGTCGTCACCACCGGCGGCGCCGTGCTGCGCGGGACGCCCCGCAGGCCCGACCCCTCGAAGCTGGAGGGCGTGTCCCGGCGTGTGCTCGCCGAGACGGAGGAGTTCACGCTGCTCGACGTGATGAAGGCGACGGAGGCCCAGAACGCGGTGACGCGGGCGGTCGGCCGGTTCTTCCAGGAGTACGACGTGCTCGTGACGCCGACACTCGGCCGGCTGCCCGCACCGCACGGCACCCTCAATTACGACCATTCCGGGCACACGGGGCGTTCGTGGCTGCGCCGCCTGTTCACGTACGGCCCCTTCACCGCCACCTTCAACGTGTCCGGCAACCCGGCCATCAGCCTTCCGCTCGGCCAGAGCCGCGAGGGCCTGCCGATCGGCGTCCAGCTCGTCGCCGCACACGGCCGCGAGGACCTGCTGCTCCAGGTGGCCGCGCAACTGGAACAGGCAGTCCCCTGGGCGGACCGCACCCCACCGCTCTACGTCGGCTGATCCCGCCTACGCCGGCTGATCCCGCACGCCCAGCCCTGGACAGCGGGACAGACAACGGCACTCGAGCGGAAGCCAAGCAGACCTCCACCCACCCCCGACACCCTCATAACCACCCACCGGCACCACCCCGGCAACACACCGCCACACCCGGCAACACACACCAGGCACCACCGGATACCGGCAACCCCGGACACCGCGCACACCACCGCCTCCGGCCCCCACCGCGACCCGGCAGGACCGGAGGCACACACCCCTCGCTGGCTCAGCACCGAAGAGAGCCCCTGAACAGGTGCCTGACGACATCGTCTACCTCGACGAGATCTCCGCCGAGTTGACGACAGCATGGTCAGCCCATGACACCGCCACCGGGCAAGCGAGCGAACACAACCAACCGACTGCGGATCGCCAATGCCCTCCAGCGCGCGAACGGGCTACGCGCTCGGGGTCGACAGGCAGGTGTCGATGACCTCGGCGACAAGGGCGGCACCGCGGCTGTTCTGGTGGATGTGGTCGGTCGTGAGCACGAGGCCTCGGCGCCGCGAGATCGTGTCGAGGCTGCGGCGCAGCACGGCGTGCCGGACGAGGACGCCGACGCCCGCCGCGGGTGTCAGCTCCCGGTATGGGATCGACGGCGGGTCCGCTTGGCGTAGTTCCTCGATCTGGCGTTCGTGGAGAGGGAGGTAGGCCGCCTCGTAGGTGGTGGCAACCTCGGCGATCATCCGGCTGTACGCCTTCGATGCCTGCGCCGCCGCTCCGTCGAGTTGTTGGCCGAGGACCGGGAGCGACAGCAGACCGATCCTCGCGTCGGTCTCCTTTCGCAGCCGTTCGACGACGGCTCCCAGGCACTGCTGGAACCAGCCGGCCGACGGGCGCTCGGGGAGTTGTTTGCGCTTCATGGCCCGCTCGACGGGGTAGCCGGCGAGGCTCGCTCGGGCGTCATTGGTCCCGATCAACACAGTGATCACGTCGGGCGGGTCCGCGACGACGGCATCGAGGCGCCGCGAGAGGTTGTAGGCGAAGTCGCCGTTGGCGCCGAAGCGGGCGAGCCGCACGTCGCCGGGAGGGTGGCGTCGTTCGAGAAGATCCAGGTAGTCGACGCTGAGCTGCGCGCGGGTGAGGCTGTCGCCGAGGCACGCGATGCGTGTCGTCACGGCGCTTGCGGGCCGGGCGTGCCGACGTGCTCGGCCGGGCGGGCGTCGGTCCGGGGACGGTGGTCGGTGCCGAGGCCGGCGGTGATGGTCAGGATGGAGGCCGGCCCCGCCATGTCGACCGCGTGCCATGCCCCGGCCGGGTTGACGGTGGCCTCGCCCGGCCCGAGCACAACGCGGTCGGGCACCCCGTCCACGTCGCGGGTGACCGTCACTGACCCGCTGAGGCAGACGACCAGTTCGTCGCCGGCGGGGTGACGCTCCCAATGGTCGCCGGGGCCGTCGCCGTCGAAGATCGTCACCATCCGTCCCTCGGCGCCGTCCGCCGCGACCGCGGCGCTGTACGCCTGGAGCACCTCCGGGTCCCAGGCGAAGCCCTCGACGGGTTTCGCTCTCGATCCCAGCCCGAGGTGCACGGGGGTTGTCCGCAGGTCGATGGCGTTGCGTTCGTGGTTGACGAGTCTCATGCCGACGATCGTCACAGGGCGGCATCGGGTGGTCTTGAAGAAAAGGGAACGGAAGCTGACGCGACGGGCAGCCGGTCGGCGACTACCCGGTCCCTAGGAGGACTTCGCCGCGACGCCAGGCCGTCGGCGATCGGCCCGTGAACTCGCGCCAGTCCCGAACGAGATGGGCCTGGTCGGCGTAGCCGGAGACGGTCGCCACATCGGCCCACGGGAGCGGGCCGGGCGCCGTCGCCAGTTCGTGCGCGTGCTCGAACCGCAGAACTCGGGCGAAGGTCTTCGGCGACAGGCCCACCTCACCGCGAAACCGCTCGGTGAGGTACCGACGGCTCCAGCCCAGTTCTGCGGCGACCGCCCCGACCTGGACGCGGCCCCGCGCGGCGACGAGGCGGCGCCATGCCTCGGCAACCTCGGGGCCCACCCGGGGCACGCGGTCGTCGCCGGCGGCGCGGCCGACGGCTCGCAGGAGCAACTCGTCCAGCGCGGCGAACCGCGCGACCCATGTCGTCGCCGCTCGGACCCGGTCGACCAGTTCGACGCCGAGCGCTCCGAGAAGCTCGTCGAGTGGGACCAGTCGGTGGGCCAGCACAGCGGCGGGCATGCCGTAGACGGCCCGAGCCCCGAGTGGTGTCAGTGACACCTGCACGCCTTGCTGGCGTCCGTCGTGGTGAATCGCGACGGACCGGCGCATCAGCCCGCCGGCCACGCTGCCGAATCGGGTGACCGGTGACCCGTCGTCGACGCCCGCCGCCACCTCCAAAGGGTCGGACAGGCTGATCACCGCAGTGAGCACGCGGCCCGGCGGACCACAGTGCACCCCCGCCGGGAACCCGCGAAGGTCGAAACCGACATACGAGCTGACGTACCGCCGCAAGGCGGGCGCCGGACGTGCATCGATCCTGGTAGCCGAATGGTCCTCCACCCTCGTCAGTGTACGAACCGGCGAGCCCGGCAAGACCACCACCGGGCCGAACTCACCGCGCTCGCCGACCACTTCACCGCCCGCGGCCTGGTCCGGGCGTGGGCGATGCACGCCCGACGCCTGGTCAGGGACCACGAACGGCTGCCTGGCTGCGGCGAACTCCCGCTCCGAGCGCACCTGCCCGAGGTTCCACGTACCGTGACCGGACGAGGGTGATGAAGCCCGCCGGCACCGAGCCCTGCTGCCACGTCCCACGTGCCCCTGCACAGGTCAGATGGCCGACGTACGCGCAGGTCACATCACGCCACGGCTGATCAGCCATTTCGTGAGTTCTCCAGGGCGCAGCAGCGGGAGCTGCCCGTGCCACCGGTGCCAGTCCAGCCCTCCGCCCAGATGGTGGGACAACACACCCAGCACGATGCCGAGTTCACCCCGGACCGTGAACCTGACGTCTCCCAAGCACATGCAGGTGAAGGGCTCGGCGGTCAGGTCGACCTCCAAGAGCCCAGCCAACTCGGCGATCTCAGCGACAGCCCCCACCATGACGGACCGCTCACCTTGCTGAGGTTCCCGAGGAGCTACTTCGATGGAGCGGGCGGACGCCCACAGAGCATCCACGTGTCTCAGAGCGATGGAAGCCATGCCGTCTCCTTGGGCTATATCCCGCGGACTCAGAGGTCGGTGAAGACGCCGACCTTCACCCCTGGGCCGACCGGTCCGGGTCAGGCCGGTTGCGGCAGCGCCACATAGTCGTGGTCGCCCAGTGCGCGGTGCATCAGTTCCAGGACGACCGCGGTCACCTGAGCCTCGTCGAGGTCGGAGTCGCTCTGGGCGATGAGGTCGTCGAGCAGGCCGTCGGCCGCGTGGTAGGCCATGCGGAAGGCATGACGGGTGTCGAGGGCCTGGAAGGCTTCGGCCTGGGTGCCCTGGTCCACGTAGTCGCACATGAGGTCGATGGCGCGCTGGTTCGCCTGGCGGCACAGTTCGAGGGCCTTGGCGTTGGCCGAGCCGTAAACAATGCGGTGGAGCTCGGCGTTCTTGACGGCGTGTCCGATCAGGGCGCTCATCACCCGGTCGATCGTCGGCCACCAGGCGGCGCCCTCGGCGAGGATCTCCTGAGCGGTGGAGACGATGGCGTCGACGTACTGCTCCCACAGGGCGCCCAGCAGGTGGTCCTTGGACTCGAAGTACAGGTAGAAGGTGCCCTTGCCGATCTCTGCCGCGTCGGCGAGCTCGGAGATGGTTGCCCGCTCGAATCCCGTGGTGGCGAACACCCTCTCCCCCGCGCGCAGGATGTCGTCCCTGCGGTCGTCGGGGCTCTTGGTGACCCGTTTGCGTCGCGCCTTCGCCGGCATGCCCACCTCCGTCCGACTTGCTCTGTCCCCTCCAGCATATCTGACCGGTGGTCAGTCACCACATTGACTGACCACCGGTCACTTGGTTGACTGACCGTCGGTCATTGGTGTCAGATGCCGCAATCCACTTGCGAGAGGATCCGAGGACGAGATGACGACGGAACGACTGGCGGCCCCCGTCAGCACGAAATCCACCGTGGGCAGTCCAGGCCGCTTCTGGGCAACCGCCTACACCCTGCTCTTCCTGCTGACCGGCACGAACCTGCCCACGCCCCTGTACCGCGGCTACCAGCAGTCGTTCGGGTTCTCCCCGCTGATGGTCACGATGATCTTCGCGGTGTACGTGGCCTCGCTGATCCCCTCCCTGTTGATCGCGGGACCGCTGTCCGACTCCATCGGGCGCCGCAAAGTCGTACTGCCGGCATTGATCCTGGCCGCGCTCGGCTCCCTGGCGTTCGCGCTCGCGGACAACATCGGCTGGCTCTTCGCCGCCCGGCTACTGCAAGGCATGGCCGTAGGCGCTGCTTCCGGTGCGCTCACTGCCGCCCTGAGCGAGCTCGAGCCCAACGGCGACCGGCGGCGCGCCGCTCTGGTCTCCACCGTGGCCTCCGTCGGCGGCCTCGGCGCCGGCCCCCTGATCGCCGGCCTGCTCGCTCAATACGCACCCTGGCCCTACGTCCTGCCGTTCGCAGTGGAGATCGTGCTGCTGGTCCCGGCCGCCATCGCCATGGCGACCCTGCCCACGGCCCGGCCCACCACCAAGTGGCGGCCGCGCCGCCCCTCCATCCCGGCCGGCATGCGCGGCGTGTTCGTCTCCTCCGGCACCGCCAGCTTCCTGGCCTTCTCGGTGATCGGACTGTTCCTGGCCCTGGTGCCGACCTACGTCACCAAGCTGTCGGGCAGTACCAACCTCGCGCTCGCCGGCGTCGCAGTCGCCCTGATGCTCGCCTGCTCGGTCCTCGCCCAGATCACCGCCTCGGGCCGCGAGGCCCTCGGCATCCAGATCACCGGGCTGGTCCTGCTCGCGATCGGCCTGCTGCTGCTCGCCGTGGCCGGCGGCGTCGGCTCGCTGCCCCTGCTGCTCGTGTCCACGGTCGTCGGCGGCGTCGGGCAGGGACTGGCCTTCCTCGGCGGCATCACCGAGATCAACCGCGTCGCCCCCGAGGGCCGCCACGCGGACGTGATCTCCACCTTCTACGTCGTCGTCTACCTCGGCGTCGGCGTCCCCGTCATCGCCGTCGGCTTCCTGGCCACCGTGACCGGCCTGCTCACCGCGGTCCAGCTCTTCGCCTCCGTCGTGGCCGCGCTGTGCCTGCTGGACATGGCCGCGCTGACCCGTAAGCGCCGCCAACTCGCCTGAACTTTCCGACTCCGAACCACTTTGCACAGGACTGCGGATGGCGGCTGTGCCACATCGCCCTGGCCGACCGGATCATCGCCACCGCGGCCCGCGAGCAGATCAACGGGCACACCGCCACCGTGGACAACCAGCCGTCCATGGACCCCAACCGAATCGCGGTAATGATCAACACCACCACGCACGCCCAGCGCCCCCCAGCACATCCCCGGTCACCGCGATGCCCTGACCCAGGCTCCGACCGCCTGAGCCTCCGACTGGTACACGCAAACATGCACCGCTCGTTATGCCGGAGCACAGCTGATCCGTGGCCCGACGCCCTGGTTCCAAGGTCGCTGTCGAGGTGGGTCCATCGACCGATGTCCGCCCCGAGCCCCTAGGTGATCATGAGGTTGTCCGTTCGAGCCGAGGAGGAGCCATGCGGGTGGAGCAGGTGGACTGGGCGGAGGTTCCGGCGGGCTTGCTGCGTCGGGGTACGCCGGTCGACGAGGTGGCGGCTGTGGCCCGCCGCTATGCGGACACCGGGGTGCCGGCGGAGTGGTACATGAAAGAAGCTCCGCGCGCGGAGATCCACATCCCGGCGTTCCGGATCGCCCGCACCCCGGTCACAGTCGGCCAATGGGCACTCTTCGCAGCGGCCACCGGCCGACCGGTCCCACAGACGCCTGTGGACCACCCCGTCATCGGGGTCGCCTGGGAGGCGGCGACGGCCTACTGCCTTTGGCTCGGGGAGCGACTCGGCCTCGGCGTGCGGCTGCCCACGGAAGACGAGTGGGAGCGAGCCGCGCGGGGCGACGACGGTCGGGAGTTCCCGTGGGGCGAGGAGTACCGCACCGGCCTGGCCAATCTGGTGGACCTCGGCATCGGCACCACGATGCCGGTCGGGTCCTTCCCCGAGGGCGCCAGCCCTTTCGGGGTGCTGGACATGGCGGGCAACGCCGACGAGTGGACCTCTACCCTCTACGCTCCCTACCCTGGCGCGCCCGCCGGGGTGCCGAGCAGCGAGGACTGGGCCTTCGACCGGCACATCACCCGGGGCGGCTCGTTCCGCCACGACCGGGACCTGGCCCGGTGCGCCCGCCGCCACGGCGCCTATGAGCCGGACCTCGAAGCGATCGGCGTGGGCTTCCGCCTGGCCGCACCGGCCGAGTAAACGCGGGCACGGTGGTGCGGTGCACCCCGTTCCCGCCGCCCGGATCGCCAGTCTGCCGGTCTGCCGGTCACAGCGCGGCACCGCCGGCGCGATGCCGACGACCTTCCCCGCAGGCAGCGCACGCCACCGCGAGCCGAACTCAACTGCCTTCGGGGGACCGTCAGTTAGCGCCCACGTCAGAACCGGAGCCTCGATCACACGATCCGGACAATTGCGGCACTCGGTTTGAAGCGTGGCCAGCCGGCCGAGCGATCGACGCAGATCTACCTTCCGACCGGTCCCGACCGCAGGGCCATGTGTTCGCACAGGAAACACTTCGCTTCCGATCGGTCGACGGTCACATTCCCGCACGCCGGGAGATCGTAGCTGTCCGCATTCGATCCAGTGCAGACAGTGATGAGCGCGTTGTCATTGTCTTGCCGGAAACGGACGCGAAGCACAAAGCCCCGGACTCAGCGTGCGATCCGCAAGGCGGGGCCCCGCCCAACGACGTCTGGGACCTCCCTCACGGCACCGCCTGGGTCTACCACGGCGAGGGCAACGGCCAGCTCACCCGCCCGGTCCTGATGGCGGACGGCTTCAGCACCGGCCCCAGCGACCTCGGCCTCACCTGGGAGCACCTGGAGTACGGCCCGTACCCGCTCCTGAGCGAGATCCGCCGCCGGGGCCGCGACGTCGTTCTCATCGGCTATCACGAGCGCAGCGCGTCGATCCTCCAGAACGCCGAGACGGTGACGGCGGCCGTCATTGAGGCGGTCGACCGCCGTGTCGGCGACCACCCGCTGACCGTCGGCGGCTTCAGCATGGGCGGCCTGGTCGCTCGTTATGCCCTCGCCAAAATGGAGACGGTCGGCATCGAGCACCAGACGCAGCTCTACTACTCCTACGACAGCCCTCACACCGGCGCCTGGATTCCCATCGCCCTCCAGGCGTTCGCGCACTACATCAAGAAGCTCGACCCTCGCTTCTCGGACCAGATCAACAGCCCGGCCGCCCAGGAATTGCTCTGGAGGCACATCGCGCACTGGGAGGACAAGCCCTCCACCAGTGGGCGGCGCCTCGCGTTCCTGCGCGCGCTGGAGGAAGTCGGCAACTGGCCCCGGGCGAGGGAGACCCGGCTCATCGCCCTCGCCAACGGTCCGGACACCGGCGCCGGCAACGGCGTGGCTCCCGGGGCCGAGGCCGTCCTCGGCAGAGGGCCGGCCGTCACCGGCACCGAGCTGCGGACCCAGTCCGAGGGCGACGACCAACTGGTGGCCAAGCTCCGGGTGGTCACCGTGCCCACCCGTGAGGTCCGCACCAGCGCACTGCCCGACATCGACGGCGCGCCTGGCGGCACCCTTCACGGTTTCGGCCTCCTCGCCGACGCGTTGAACGAGGTCCCGGGCTTCGGCGTCAACAACCCGATCCGCGAGCACTGCTTCGTCCCGTCCGTCAGCGCCATCGCCCTGCGGGAGCCGGCCACCCACGACGACCTCTACACCCCGATCAGCGAGGAGGAGCTGGAGGAGACGCCCTTCCACGCCGTCAAACTCGCCTCGCAGAGCGATACGCACACCTTGATCACCGAGGAACTCTCCACCTGGTTCCTGGACCAGCTGCCATAAATCAGCTGGCCGTTCGGACCCGGATGCCTCGATGCGCGCCATCGTTTCGCCAGGACGGCAAAGCTGTCCTGGTCCTTGCGCCGGGGAACGGTCTGCGGGGTGATGCCGAGGAACGTGGACCCAGGGGTTCAACACCCGCTCCGCGATCGCCAGTTCATTCCACACGGCCTGGACCTCCTGGAGTTGCTTGGCCAACTCCACGGCGAGGGCGTTCAGTTCGCTCCGACGGGCGGTGATCCATTGCCGCTCCCCCGTTCCCCAGGCCCTCCCCCGCGTTCTCGCGGCCCGCCGACCTGCTGACGGCTCGAAGGCGGGGGCTGGTCGTTGGCGCAGCCGAGCCCGGCATCGCGGCGGAGCCGGACCTGCCCGATGATCTACGCCATGGGCCATCGGCCACTGACCGCGCACGAGCACCCGACTCGCCCTTCACACCAGGCCCATGACCTGCGACTTCACGATGCACACCGCTCACTGGGGCCGACGAGCACCATGCAGCCGAAGGTCACGGCGCCCCGCCCGACCCCCCGTATGCGACCTGGTGCCGTGCGCTCACTCGGCGGGACACTCTGTGCGTGACCGATTCCGGCTCGTGGCCAGCACCCGGCGTCCGTACCGTGAGCGGGAGAGTCCAGGGACAGTGGGAAGGCGGGGTGGCCGTCTTCCGGGGGATCCCCTACGCGCAGCCACCGGTCGGCCCGCTCCGTCTGGCGGCACCACAGCCCGCGCTCCCCTGGCGCGGCACACGGCGTGCCGACGCCTTCGGCGAGACCCCGCCGCAGTCCCGGGCGTTCGGCCCCATGGGAGGGCCCGAGAACCTGACGCGGTCCGGGGACTGGCTGACGGTGAACGTCTGGTCGCCGGATCCGGCCGGATCGGGGCTGCCCGTCCTGGTGTGGATCTACGGCGGGGTGTATCTGTTCGGCACCTCCGACGGTCCGACCTCCGACGGCACGGAGCTGGCCCGGCACGGCACCGTCGTCGTCACCTTCAACTACCGCCTGGGAGCGGAAGGTTATGGGCACTTCGAGGGCGCGGTGCCCAACCGGGGGCTGCTCGACCAAGTGGCCGCGCTGCGGTGGGTACGGGACAACATCGCGGCCTTCGGAGGCGACCCGGACCGGGTGACGGTCTTCGGGGAGTCCGCAGGTGCGGGCGCGATCGCGGCACTGCTCGCCATGCCGGGCGCGGCCGGGCTCTTCCACCGGGCGGTGGCGCAGAGCGTGCCGGGGACCTTCTACAGCACCGCGCTGGCCACGGACATCGGCGCTGCCGTGGCGGCCGAGCTGAACTCGGCCCCCACCGTCGCCGGCATCGCCGCGGCGACGCCCGGGGCTCTGCGCGACGCGGCCGACACCGTGCTGCGCACCATGGCCCGGTACGAGCGCCGGTGGGGGCGGGCCGCGCGTGCGCGCATGCCCTTCTCGCCGGTGGTCGACGGCGAGGTGTTGCCCCGCCCGCCGTGGGAGGCGCTCCGCACGGGACACAGCGCCCAGGTGGACCTGATCGCCGGTCACACGCGCGACGAGACACGGCTGTTCACCGCGCTGGCGGGGCAACTCGGCCGGGTGAGCGAGGAAGAGGTCACGGACACCTTGGAGTGGTTCGCGCCGGGTGAGGCCGGCCGGCGCGCCTATCGCCGGGCTCACCCGACGGCCGACCCGAGCACGCTGCGGGACCTTGTGATATCGGACTGGCTGTTCCGCATGCCCAGCCTCCACCTGGCCCAGGCACACGTCGAGGGTGGCGGCACCTCGTACACGTACGAACTCACCTGGGAGGCACCGGGGATGGGCGGCGTCCTCGGAGCGTGCCACGGACTCGACGTACCGCTCGTCTTCGGCACACTGCACGGCGGGATCGCGACGCAACTCCTGGGAGAGGACCCGCCGGAGGAGGCCGCCGCTCTCTCCGAACGGATGAGGGCCGCGTGGACGGCCTTCGCCGCGACGGGCGACCCCGGCTGGGCCCCGTACCGCGAGGGGGAGCGGCTGACCCGCCTCTTCGGAACGGAACCGCACACGGCTCCCTATCCGGAGGAGACGTCCCGCCTGATCTGGGCGGACCACGAGTTCACCGCACTGGACATCGCCCCGCCCTGAGAGCCTGGTCTCATGGGGTGATGGACGAGCTGACACCGATACGGGAGGTCGCGGACCAGTTCGGGCTGCCCCTTTCGACCTTGCACTACTGGGAGCGGCGCGGGCTCGTGGAGCCGCATCGGCGTTCCGGACGGCGGTACTTCGACTCCGAACAGGTCTACCGTGTGGCGCTGATCAAGCTGTGGCGGGAGACCGGTCTGATGTCCGTCGAAGAGATACGTTCCCTGCTCCACCGCGACGATTCCCCCGGCACCGACTGGCAGGCCACCGTGCACGGCCGCATCGGGGCGCTGGAGGCCCGCATCGCCCGGCTCGACGCAGCGCGCTCCTATCTCGGCCACCTCCTCTCCTGCGCCCACGGCGACGACTTGGAGCGGTGCCCGGATTTCCGGGCGACGGTCCCTGTGCCGCGGAGCGGCTAGGCGGTGGGCGCGGAGGCGTCGCGGTGGGTGGCGCGGCGGGCCCCCACCAGCAGCAGGACGTTCGCGAGCAGGAGGATCGGCCAGGGCGTCGGCAGGAGGATCACGGCTCCGACCACGGTCCAGACCCCCAGCGTCCACGCGATGAACGGCGGCGGCACGATGCCTCGGCGATCCAGCCAGAGCACCATGAGGCCGACCACGACCAGCGGCACGCCGAAGCTCGCGAGACTCAGCCAGTACGCGCTGCTGGCGCGGCTCATCGCGCCGAGGTCGTCTCCCCACAACTCCCCGCCGAACCACGCCCCGGCATGCCGTGCGGCGCCTTCCGCCGTCAGGGCCAGGAGCGTGTGCACGGCGCCGAACAGCACGATGAGCCGGCCCGCCCACTTGATCATCCGACTGCTCCGTTCCTGTCGCGCCACGCGCGTTCCCATTTGCGGGTCAACGCCGGGTAGACGATCAGGTACCGAAGCGGCTTGATCGCTGCCATGTACAGCCGCCCGAACAGGCCGTTGGGCTTGACCAGGGCCGCCATCCGCAGTTCGTACTCGCCGTCGTCGGTCGGTACCCAGCCCAGGTGGCAGATGTCGTGGGCGGTCTTGTTGGCGAGCTCGATGGCGCACTCGTCATGGAGCTCGTACACCATGGTGAACGGAGTGTTCGGCACCGCTTCCCCCGCCGCCTCCTGGCGCAGGTCGCGGGGCAGCCGGTCGCACAGCGTCTCGACCCGCCCCACAAGGCCCTCCGCGGGCTTGTCCCAGCCGAGCAGGGCGCCGAGCTTCCAGCGGACGGCGAACAGGAACCGGACCACCGGCGGGTTCTCGTCGAGCCCGCCGAAGGCGCGCAGCGCGTCCAGCATGGCGGGGAAGTCGTCCGGACCGGCACCCGGTGTGCGGTAGGCCCACACGTCCTCGATCCGGAAGTCGGGCGCGATCTCGTGGATCCGCCACGGGCGGGTGGTGTGCTCGGTGTCGGGGAGCCTCGTCGACATAGCAGCCGTCCCCTCCTCTCCTGGTGTTATACGCTTCCGTACAAGTTCAATGTAGACCGGTTATACGCCTCCGTATAGCTGGGCGTGAGAGTGAGGTCGGTCACCCCATGGGTGCGTTGCGTACACCGCGTGAGAAGTGGGTCGAGGCAGGGCTGCGGGCGCTGGCCGAGGGTGGTGTGGAGGCGGTGCGGGTCGAGGCCCTGGCCAAGGCGCTCGGCGTGACCAAGGGGGGGTTCTACGGATACTTCGCCGACCGCGGCGCGCTGCTCACCGAGATGCTGGACGCCTGGGAGCGCGAGAGCATCGACGACGTCCTCGAGCGGATCGAGCAGGAGGGAACCGACCCGCGGGACCTCGACGAGTTGGCCCGGCAATTCACCTTCTCCCTCGACCACTTGATCCCCATCGACCTGGCCGTCCGCGACTGGGCCCGCCGCGACCAGGCTGTCGCCGAACGCCTGCGCCGCGTGGACAACCGCCGCATGCAGCTGCTGCGCGACGCGATCAGCACGTTCTGTTCCGATCCCGACGAGGTCGAGGCCCGCAGTCTGCTGGCCATCTGCGCGGCCATCGGCAGCCACTTCCTCGCCGCCGACCACCCCGGGCGCACGCGCGCCGAGGTCATCGCCCACGCCGGTGTCATCCTGAGCCGCCCGCCCGGCGACGCTGGCCGGTGATCGGCCTCGGCTCCGCGCTCAGCCCAACTCCCCGTGGTCGTGCGGCGGTACGAGGACGTCCGGGTGCAGCACAGGGGCGGCGCAGCGCGCCTCGGGCATCTCGTGGAGCGCGTCCACGGCCGGGCGCTGCGCCGCGTACGCGGAGACGAGCCCGGCGATCTGTCCCTCGTCCGCGGGTAGTCGCGCGGCGGACAGCAAGGTGCGCACCCTGACGCCGACGTCGTGGTGTGCGGTGGTCTCGTCGGGGCGGATCGGGGCCACAGAGGTACGGTCCGCGCCCGTCGCGTCAGCCGCGTACGTGACCGGAACGGGTGTGCGCAGGTGCCAGTCGGTGTACCGCTGGAAGGCGTCGCCGACACGCAGGATCGTCGCCTCGCCCGCCACCGGGCCCGCGATCTGCAACGACAACGGCAGCGCGGCCGCGGTGACGCCCATCGGCACCGCCAGCACGGGGTTGGCCAGCGGATTCCAGTACGGCGTATGGATCTTGCCGAAGACGCCCGCGTGGTCCTGGTGACCCGCCGCGTCGGCGAGGGCGCCGAACGGTGGAGCCCCGATCGACGCGGTCGGGCAGACGACCACGTCCACGTCGGCGAACAGGACGTCCACGGCCCGCTGCGCCACCGTGCGCACACGCTGCGCCTGGACGTAGTCCGCGCCCGACATGAGCGCGCCCGTCGCGAGGAGGCCGCGCGAGGCCACGCAGTAGTCGTCCCAGCGGCGGGACAGGTCGGTGCGGTGGTGGGCGAGGCCCTCGCAGGCCGCGGTCACGAATGCCGTGGTGATCAGCTCCTTCCAGTACGGCAGCCGTACCTCCACCGCGTCGGCGCCGAGGCCGGTGAACACCGATACGGCTTCGTCGAACGCCCCGGGCAGCGCCGGATCGCCGCCCTCGGGGAAGTGGTGCTCCCGGACGACGCCGACCCGCATCCCGGCCAGGTCGCCGCCGAACGGGGGCTCGGTGAACGGGACTTCAAGGCAGCCGGACGCGGCACGGACGCCGCCCGGCGGGGCAGCGATCACGTTCAGCACCGCCGAACAGTCCCTCGCGCTGCGGGCGAGCGGGCCGACGCGGTCAAGGCTGTGGCCGAGCGGTACGCAGCCGGCCGCGGGCACCCGCCCGAACGTCGGCATCAACCCGGTGACGCCGCAGAACGCGGCGGGCATGCGGATGCTTCCCCCGGTGTCGCTGCCGAGGGCGGCCGCGAACATGCCCGCCGCGATGCCGCTCGCCGAGCCCGAACTGGAGCCCCCGGCCCAGGACTCGGTCCGCCAGGGGTTGCGCGGGAACGGGAACGGCTTGTCCTCCTGCGGCAGTCCGCAGCCGAACTCCATCGCCGTCGTCTTCCCGGTGAGCACCGCGCCCGCCGCACGCAGCCGGGCCACGACCGGGGCGTCCCGCCCTGCCCACCAGCGGCGGTCATGGACCAGGCTCTGCGCGGTGGTCGGCCCTTCGGCCGCCGCGATGGTGTCCTTCACACCGAAGGGAATCCCGTGCAGCGGCCCCCGGTCGATCCCGCGCGCCAACTCCTCGTCCGCGCGGGCGGCCGCGGCCCGCGCCCGCTCGTCGAAACGCGTCAGATACACACCCAGCGAGCCGTCCGAGCGCTCGGCCTCGGCAAGGGCCGCCTCGGTGAGCCCGACGCTGGTCACCCTGCCCTCCCGCAACGCCCGCGCAGTCTCGGTCAGAGTCGACGCTCCGCCCATGGCCCACCTCCCCATACGCCGCCGCTCTTTGGCCGGCGGCGGGTGGAGGGCGACCCTTTCAGCTCAAGCCGGGTTGAACGCAAAGGGCACAGTCGGTATCCCTCGGAATGCTCGGCGACCTCGCCGCCGATGCGGAGCTCTTGGTCCACTTCGAGGACGGCGGCACGAGCGAGGTAGCGCTCATCCTCTCCCCTGCCGAACTCGAGCGGATCTACGCGCACGCCGACCGCATCCTGCGAGCCCGTTCGTCGCCGGTTCCTGCGGCGCCCCGACACCTTCGATCCAACCAGACAGCACTGACAACGCCCCCGCCAACGACTTGTACGGTTGGCCCATGACCGGCCTCTGTCCTCCAGGCAACTCGGCAAAGAACCAGCAAAGCGTCCGCTAAGCCGCAGGCCGGGAAGTGTCCTCCCCGCCGAAGCGGTGGTGGCCCCATGGAGGGCCTGCCCCGCACCAGGGGTGGGGCGTGCTCCCGGAGGAAGGCGCAGAGGCAGCCACGTCCCGGCCCGGGTGGATGGGCTGGTCAGCGCAGGGAAGGCAGACCAGTTGGGCTGTTCGCCGGGACGGCGCAGCAGAGGCCATACGTCCCGTGCTCGATCTCCCACCCAGCCACCGCAACAACGGCATCGTTGTGTCCAGCTACTGCTCGGCCTCGGCTTCGAAGAGCTCAACCTTCACCGCGTCCGGGGTGCCCGCTCTCCCCTCAACTCCGCCTCCGCCAAGACGATGGCCCAGGCAGGAATGATCGAGGACTACACGATCCGCGAGCACATCAAAAAGGGCGGCCGGTGGCGAGACTCCATCGTCCACACGATCCTCCACCGTGAGTGGCGGGACCAACAGGCATAAGAGCCTGTCTTTGAACCCCCGCCTGCGGAGCGACGCCCGGCACGCACGCTTGCCGCACGTCGCCGAACGACATGCCGTTCACGGGAAGATGATGGCGCTGTCGGCGGGCGTGAGCATGATCCAGCGCAGGGTCGGAGCGTCGCAGGGTACGCAGGCGGCGACACGAACCTCCGTCGGACGCGGTGAGACCGTCGGCAGGTACATCGGTCGTGCCGAGCCGAGCGGGAAGCGGCCCGCGGGCGCGTGGGATTGCCAGAGCCGTTCCACCTCCGGTGCCCGGCGGATGGCGTGCACGACCTCGTCGAGGCGAGTGTTCTCTCCGCCGTGCTGCCAGGAGAGCCGCAACTGTCCCAGCAGCGGCTCGGCCCAACTGCTCTGCCATGCGCGCAGTTGGTAGCGGGCGTCCTCGGAGAACGCCCAGAGCATGACGTTGGCCTGCGGGCGCACGAGCCAGGGGCAGTGGCGAGCGGCGATGTCGTTCGCGTGGATGACATCCCATGCCTCATCGCACAGAAAGCTGATGCAGCGCTGCCGACGCACCAGCTCGAGCAGTTCGGGTGCGGGGTCCACGTGCCCCGCCTGCGGCTCGGTGTGGCCGGTGCCCCGGTAGAGCGCGGCCGCCTGGGCGGGACCGAGTCCCAGGATGCGCACGACACCAGCGATGAACTCCCGGCTGTAGGGCCGGTCCTCGCCGCTCTCCAGCGCGCGGTACCAGCGCTCGGTGACGCCGAGGAGCAGGGCCATGTCGAGCTGGGTGAGGCGAGCGCGTCGGCCACGCCCCGGCACCAGGGTCGGAACCGCCTCCAACGGCCGCGCCGCGCGCCAGGCGCGAAGCATCCGTCCGAGGTCCTGACGGCGGGCATCCATAAGGCAAAGCTCCAGTAAATTCAGCGGTGCGCCCGGGCGCGGCCAGGGCGAGTGGGGCCCGGGCGCGGCCAGGGCGAGTGGGCTGGTCAGAGCGGTCGAATTCCCACAGGTGGGGACAGTACGTCGGCGCACCAGAACCGGAACCTCACAGTACCGGAACCACACGGTTCCGGTGGTGGCCCGTCGTCGGCGGTCATGGTGTGGGCCGCAGCGGCGCCGGGCCGGGCGGCCACCACGTCGCCCATGTGTTCCGCATGCGCCCTGCCCGCACGCCCTTGGAGGTTCTTTTCGATGACCTACTTCCTGCCCGAGACGGACCCGGTGCTGACCGCGGCCCGGGGCCTCGCCGTGACCCACCCGGAAGCGATCGCGGTGCACGACGCCCCGCTCTACCTCACCGCGCGCTCGCCCCACCCCGGCCGGCGTGTGGCTCTCGTGTCGGGCGGCGGGTCCGGTCACGAGCCGCTCCACACCGGCCTGCTCGGCCGTGGCGGCCTCGACGCGGTGTGTCCGGGACAGGTCTTCGCCTCCCCGCACAACCGGCAGATCTACGAGGCGAGCCTGGCGACCGCCAAGCGGGACGGTGTCCTGCTCATCGTGAAGAACTACACCGGCGACGTCATCAACTTCCAGATCGCGGTGGAACGCCTGCGCCACGACGGCATCCCCGTGGCGACGGTCCTGGTCGACGACGACCTCGCCACCGACATCGCGGACAGTGCGACCGGCCGCCGCGGCACCGCGGCCACCGTGGTGGTGGAGAAGCTGCTCGGCGCCGCCGCGGACCGCGGCGCGACACTGGAGGAACTCGCCGCTCTCGGCTCCCGGATCGTGTCCCGGTCACGCAGCCTCGCGGTCGCCGCCCGCGCGCAGACGTCGCCGACCACCGGGGAACCCGCCTTCGACCTGCCCGCCGGAATCCTCGACTACGGCGTCGGCATCCACGGCGAACGCGGCATCCGCACCATGGTCCGCCCGCCGGTCGGCACACTCGTACGACAGATGACGGACGAACTCCTCGCCGCGCTTCCTCCCGGCCCCGACGAGGTGCTCGCCCTCGTCAACGGCCTGGGTGCCACCACCAGCCTGGAACTCCACTCCATCAGCGCTCTGCTGGTGGACGCACTCGGCGAGCGCGGCGTCCGGACCGCCCTCGTCGTCCCCGGCACCTACACCTCCGCCCTGGACATGGCCGGCTTCTCGCTCACCCTGACGCGGCTCGAGGAAGGCTGGACGGACCTGTGGGCCGCACCCACCGACACCCCGCTCAGTTTCCCGAAGCACGTCATCGCCGTGGACTCCGGCGCGCCCTCTCCGGCGCCGGTGGCCACCCCGCCCCTCGCCGATGACCGACAGGGCAGCCGTGCGGTGCTCGACCGCTACGCGCTGATCGTCACCCAGGTCCGCGACAACCTCACCAAGCTGGACCAGCTCGTCGGTGACGGCGACTTCGGCGACAACCTCGCCGGCGGCGTGCGACGCGCCGGTCGCCGCGCGGACGAGACCGGCGTCGAGGGGACCGCCGCACTGGCCGACGTCTTCCTCAACGAAGTGGGCGGCACCAGCGGCCCGCTGTTCGGGCTGCTCTTCCAGCACTTGGCCGCGGTCTCGCCGGCCGACGGCCAGCCGCCGTCCCTGACCGCGCTGGCCGATGCCACCGGTGCGGCGCTCGCCGCGATTCAACGGGTCGGCGGCGCGGCCCCCGGCGACTGCACCCTCGTCGACGCCCTCGCCGCCACCGCCGACACGCTCGCCTCCCCGCCCCCGGAAGCCGCCGAGGCTCCCTTCACCTGCGCCGCGGAAGCAGCCGTCCGGGGCGCTCTGGCCACCGCGTCGCTGCGGGCCCGGCGCGGCCGGGCGAGCTACGTCGGCGATCACGCCCTGGGCGTTCCCGATCCCGGTGCGCTGGCGGTTGCCCTCCTCTACACCGCGCTGGCCGATGTGTACGAGCCGTCCACGGCCACCCGCCTGCCGGCCCCTGGATACATCACGGCGCACTGACCGGTGGCCGGGCGGCCGTGAAGAGGTGACCGCCTCCGGCTCGCGATTCAGAACCCGTCCTCGATCCCTTGATCATGCTGTCTTGCAGGGCGACTCCGCGCGTGGCGCGTCGTTGCGGAGGTGTGCTGATGGGTCGGCGAAGACCAGCCCCGGGTGATGGGCGTAGGAGATGTCGTGCCCGGGCCAGTCGGCTCCATTGTCGGCTGGGGCCAGCGCCATCCGGTGATGCGAACACCGTCCAGGATGCAGGAGGTATCTGCACGAGCACATCCTGGCGCCCAGGGCTAAGCAGCTGGCGCGCAGTGCTATCCCCACGCCCACCACGGCCGGGGAAGATTCTGGTCACAGCCTCGGCTGAGCGCTCGTTGGATGATCCACCACCGCATACCGTCCTGGTCTACCCGCTATCGCGTTGGGAGTGGAGGGCCATACGACCGCGGGACACTATACGAGTGGCTCTGTCCGCAGCTTGCTGTGTTGACCGCATCACCCGTGATGAGACAGGGGGAACACGTTGCAAAAGCTCAAGATCGCATCGTTAGCGGCATCTGCCTTGCTGCTCGGAAGCGGCATCACCGCCGCGACGGCAGGGCCGGCTGCAGCCTCGGACACGCCCATCAGCGCAGCGCGAGACTGCACGCAGAACGCGCCGCGTTTCACCAGTTGGCCGGGTACCGGCCCCAACGACCCCGCGTTCTGGCCCGCCAGGGGAACCTACGCAACCACCACTCCCAGGTGCAAGGACATCAACCTCAAGCTGGACAGCCGCCGCGAGGTGAGGACCTGCTTCAAGAGGGGAGCGGGCTGGAACTGCAACGGCTGGCGGTGGCTGGCGGCCGACCGCTGGGGGCTAGCCGCCGATAACGTGCTTGATGGCACCAAGTTCTTCTTGCAGTTCAAAGGAACGAGCCGCGCCGCGGGCCTGATCGACTACTGAAGCCCTGAGGCGCAATGAGGGACAGAGGGCCACCTGGTTACAGCCCGTGTCTTCAGAGTCCCGTCCGCTGGGCAATGCCCGCACGCCTCCGTGCCCGAAAGGCACGGAGGCGTGCGGAGCCGGAGCGGGGCAGCCGGTTCTCAGTGCCTGTGCGGGCGGGCTGAGCGGGATGGACAGCTCATTCAGCGCCAGCTCCGGCACGGCGCTTCGCGCCTGCGCTGATGCCGACGGAGTTGCCTCGACCCCGTCGACCGCTGTTCCACATCCTTCTCGCGTGACGGCGCCGGGAGAGGCGCGGTGGGTGCCTGCCGCTTAGCGCTGAGTGCCAGGAACCGCGCGCAGGAAGGTGTGCCGGTACTCGGTGGGGGTCGTGCCGTAGGCGGCACGGAAGGCGCGGGTGAAGTCGGCAGGACGGCCAAAGCCCCAGCGGGCCGCTATGGCGTGGACGGGCCGTGCGGCCAGGCTCGGGTCGGCCAGGTCGCGGCGGGCGCGTTCGAGGCGTTGCCCCTTGACGTAGGAGGCGACGGTGACCCCGTGCGCGTGATGCCGGAAAAGGCGGTGCAGGCCGCGCAGCGAGATGTGATGAGCGGCCGCGACGCTGCCAGGGGTCAGTTCGGCGTCGCCGAGGTGCCTGCGGATGAAGTCCTGGATCTCCAGGACCCGCACACGGTGTCCCGTCTCGCCCGCCGGCCCGCCCTCGGTGTCGATGACGTGGCAGAGCCATGCGGTGATCAAGTCCGTGAGGACGTGGCCAAGGCGCCCGGCGTCGGCGGGCCGGTACGGGCCGGTGTCCGTGGCCACGGTGGTGAGGAAGCTCGCGAGCACTCGCCCCACCCCCTGTCGCCCCGGGATCCGGGAAGCGAGCACGCGGTCCAGGCGGTCCGGCGACAGCGGCACCTGGGCTCGCGGGATCTGCGCGACCACAGAAGCTGCCGGGCCGCACTGGGCGTCCACCACGGTTTCGAAGGGATGCGAGGTCGAGTACACCACCAGATCGCCCGCCTGGCACGCCGCTTCGCATCGCTCCTGGAGGATGCCCTGCCGGCCTTGCAGGATGAGGCCCACCGCGTACATCTCGGGGTCGGACCGCCGGATCAGCCGTGGCGTACGACGCGTCTTCATGGACGCGTACGTCATGGCGGTCACTTGGACAGCACCCATCTCCGCGGCCCGTAACGACGCGTGAAAGTCGGATGCGCGCTCGACGCTGAACTCATTGGGGATCAGCGCGCTCGCCGTGACGGCACGCCAGGCTTCGACTCGGTCCACCGCCGGATGGCCTTGGCTGTCAAACACGTGCAGCAGCATCACTCTCATCCCCCCACGCTTCTGCTCTGTACGGTCGAACGGGCTCTTCGCGTGCGTGCACGCATGTGAGGAACGGCCGTCCACTTGTCGGCTGTCCTTCCCTGATGTGAGCGGGCTTGGAAGGGAGGACAGTAGAGGGCAAGGACAGGCCGGACCCGGAGGAATTTTCCGGGTCTGTTTTCAACTTTCCGAAGGTGCCGGTCATGTGAGCACGCCGAGCGCCAGAGCGAGCTCGCGGACATCCCGGCGCGCGCTCTGTCGGTGCAGGCGACGCGCCAGCTCACGGGCGAGCCCATGGGCCCGCATCTGTTCGGGGGCTGCTCTGAAGGCCCGCTTCAGTTGGTCTGCCGCCTCATCCGTCCTGCCGGCCGCCCCGTAGGCCCGAGCGACATCGAGGCGGGCCCGCGCCCGCCGCTCCACCGGCAGGTCTCTGCCCAGCGGCACTCGGGGCGCCAAATCCACGGCCAGCTGCACATCCTCGAACTCGAGCGCCAGCGCCAGGCGATGACACTCCACGTTTGCCGGGCCGAAGGAGGTCCACATCTCGTTGGCGTCGGCGCCCAACTGGTCGGCTGCCCGCCGGGCCTGCGCCATCAGGTCACCGGCCAGGGACCGGTCAGGCAGGCGAGCCGCCGCGACCGCTCCGTTGAGGCACAGCGTTCCGTACAGGGACAGTGCTGTAGGCGACGAACCCGACCAGGTACGCGGCAGGCCATCGGCGGCATGCAACACGACGTCCACGGCATCCGCGGCCATGCCGGCCCCCAACTGGACATGTGCGACGCACCGGCGCAGCGCAAGGATCACGGCCGGATCCCCGGAATCGCTCGCGGCGACGTCCCCCTGATCCGCGGCCGTCCAGGCAAGGCTGGTCTCACCCAGGCTGCGCAGCAGGACCGCCGTGACGTGACAGGTCACGGCGAAGAGCCTGAGCGCCTCAACCCGCTCCCGTCCCGCCGCATGCTCGTGGGTGGCCAGCCGTGCATCGGCCAGCAGAGCCGGCAGGCGTTCAGCCAGCCGCCCATACGCGGACGCCTGAAACAGCCCCCAGGCGGCATCGACCTCCACGCCCAAGCGCTCCAGCCGCGGCGGCTCCCGGCCCGCGTAAAGGGCACCGGCCAGATGCCGGGAGTGCATGAGAGCCGACCGAATAGCGCTCACACTGCCCGGGTGGCCTCTGCGGTCCTCCAAAAGCACCGGGGCCCCCTGCAGGTCCACCACGGCAACACGCAGGGCCTGCGCCAGATCCGCCAGCATCTTGACGCTGTTCACCGGGATCCGACCAGCCTCCACCCGGTACACCCAGTCCTCCGAGCGATCCAGCAGCGCTCCCAGTTCCCACTGACGAAGACCTCGACGCTTCCGATAGAACCGCACCCGCTTACCGAACGAGAACGCGTCCGCCATGCCACACATCGTGCGCCTCGACACCCTGCTCCGCAGAGTCCCCTACGCGCCCTCTCGATCCTCCTCAGCCGCCGAGGCGGAGCGCGGGCGCAGCGGCTTAGCGGAGCCCTGCTGAGCGGAGTCGAAACTTGGGGAAGTGCGTGCCGGGCGTCGGGCGCAGGCGGGGGTTCAAAGACAGGCTCCAAAACCCGCTGCCGGGCCACTGCGAACGGAGAGCCCTCTGCGTACGAGGTCCTCCACCGTGGCGCGTGTACGGGATCAACAGCAGTTCAAGGATGGGCTCTCAGGCCATTTCGACGTAGCGGTGGACCCTGTCGAAGCGCCGGGCCGCCACGTCCCGGCGGCGGACCACCCAGTGGGCCACGCCGGAGTCCAGTTCCGTGACGTCCTCGCCGCACCTCCAGCTGGCCAGGAGAGCCCAGTCGTCGGCGTCCTCTCCGTGAGCCGTAACGTCCTGCGCGGAGGGACCGGCGTCTTCGGGATCACGGGCGTAGTGGACGGGGTCGTGCGGCCGCACGCTCCGCCACCGCCGTCTGCTGCCGCACCGCGCCCACGGTTACCTGCAGACACGTCGCCACCGAGAATGACAAGGCTCTCGGCCGGAACACCCCGCGGTCGCGGGGGTGTTCCGCAGCCGTTCAACATCCCGCAGTCCCGCTCCCTGTCCCCCCGTCGACACGTGGTGTTCCGGTCCTGGGCAAGGTGGTGGGTGTCCTCGGCCGGTCCTCCCCGCCGACACAGCGGTGTTCGCCGCTGTTCGAGCCGGGCTCCTGGAAACGACCCCCACCGGCGGCCGCGGACACGGGCATGCGGGCGACCCCCGGAGAGCGACGCGCCGCGAAAGGAGTGGCGGTCACGCCCGGATCCGCGACTGTCCAGTATCAGTGGAAACCTCCACCCCTGAGAACCGGAGGTATTCCATGCCCGTGCGCCCCGCCCTCACCACTGCGCTCTGCGCTGCCGCCTTGCTGTGCGCGGCCCCAGGCCCGGCCGCCGCCGCTCCCGGCGAGAGCATCACCGTCGACCCCACCGGCAAGGTCGCCGAGGACGGCACCGTCACCCTCTCCGGCACCTACCGCTGCACGCGTGCCGCCGGACCGGTGTTCATCACCTCCTCGATCAGCCAGAGCCGCCTCGACACCAGGCGATCCATCGGCAGCAGCCAAGCCCTGTGCGACGGCGCCGAGCACCGCTGGGAGAACACCGGCAAGGCCCCGTCCAACTCCGTCAAGCCCGGCAAAGCCAACGTAGAGGCGACCCTCATGGAGCTGCGCCTCACCAAGGGCCTGCCGCTGCCCTTCTTCCACGCCGCCCAGCGCCAGGACGTCGCCCTCAGCAAGGGATGAGAGTGTTTGCCTGCCCCTCCGCGGCGGCGGTGCGGTGCGGCGGTGCGGCCCCCGGCGGTCAGCCACTGGGGGCCTTCGCCGGTCAGGTGGCGAAGACCTGGGAGTCGTCGGCGAACGCCTTGAACTCCAGGGCGTTGCCGGCCGGGTCGAGGAGGAACATCGTCCACTGCTCGCCCGGCTGCCCCTCGAAGCGCACGTAGGGCTCGATGACGAACTCGGTGTTCGCCGCGCGAAGCCGCTCTGCGAGCTTGTGGAACTCCGGGATCGCGAGGATCAGACCGAAGTGCGGTACGGGAACGTCGTGGCCGTCGACCGGGTTGTGTATGCGCTGCGCGCGCTCCGGCGCGAGGTGGGTGACGAACTGGTGGCCGTGCAGGTTCCAGTCCACCCAGGTGTCCGCACTGCGGCCTTGGTCGAGGCCCAGGACGTCGCCGTAGAAACGGCGCGCGGCATCCAGGTCGTCGACCGGCACGGCCAGGTGGAACCGCGGAATCGGAGAGTCGAGAACGGTCACGGCACTGCCTTCCTGAGAGATGACAGGAACGGAGGTCGGGGCGGCACGCCCAGACCCGGTGTCCGCATATTGACATGGTGACGTCTGCCGACACTGCGCCTGGCACCGCGGTACGACGAGGCCGGGCCGTGGGTCGCTGCGGTCAGCGACCCGTGGTGCCGTCGATGAGTTCGCGGAGGATGTCCGCGTGGCCTGCGTGGCGGCCGGTTTCCTCGATCATGTGGGTGAGCGCCCAGCGGACGCTCGGCGAGGCACCTGAAGGCCCCGGCCGGTGGAGAGGTGCGCCGAGGTCGGTGCATTCGTCGAGAACCTTGTTCGCGCGGTCGACGGTTGCGCGGTAGCGGGCGACGACGTCGGCGACGCTGTCCTCAGGCGCAGGTTGGAATGTCGCTTGCCAGTCGGTCGCCCGTTCGCCGAGAAATGTCGCCTTCTCCACGGCGATCAGATGGTTGAGCAGGCCGAGCAGGGTCGTCCCCGACGGCACTGCCGATGTCCGGACCTGAGGCTCCGCGGCTCCGTCGACCTTCGTGGCGATCGAGGCACGCAGATAGTCGAGGAATCCGCGCAGGACGTCGGCTTCGCTGTTCGCGGTGCGGGGCGGAGGGGTGTCCTTGCGGCGGGAGGAGGGGGGCATCGCGTTCTCCTTGTGTGGTGCTTGCCGGGGCGGCATCACACGGTCCGGCGGCAGCTTTACAGGCCGTGGCCGACGGGCTGCATTCCTTCCGCGCGGTTTCCGTGTGGTCATTCTCAGCCGACGTACCGCGAAGCGGGGCCGGTCCTTGCTGTTTCGGCAAGCTGGCCCCACGTGGTGCCTGGGTGGAGGGCGTGCTGGGAGTTTTCGGTGGTCCCGGTCAGAGGTCCGTTCGAGCGGGCTCCGTGGCGTGCGGGTCGTGGCGGACGTACCACTCGGTGGACAGCAGCCTCGCCCGCTCGGCGGGTGCAAGGCTCGCGAGCCGTCCCGGCAGGGCCCCCCGCTCCACCTCGCTGCGATGCGCCAGGATGGCGCTGATCTTCTGCTCGAGCCAGGGGCCGACGTCGACCGTCACGGTGACCGACTCGTCCGGGACGCTGTACAGCGTCGTGTCCTGACGGACGAGGCTCTGGCCCAACACCCGCGCGGCGGAGTGCGGGTGTGTGGCCAGGTAGAGGGAGCTCGGCCGCCAGGGGGCGCCGGCGTCCGGGTAGAGCTGGTCCAGCGCGGCGGCCTGGACGGCGAGCGTGGTCACCCGGTGGGCGTGGAGGTGGTCCGGGTGCCCGGTCAGGTTTCCATAGGCATCGTGCGTGACGACGATGTCCGGGCAGAACTGCCGGATGTGCACGACCAGCCGATGGACCACCTCATCCAGTGGCGCGTCCACGAAGCGAGGGCTGCCCGGCGCCGACTGTGGCGCCCGGGCATCGGCGTAGCCGAGCAGCCGCGGTCCCTCGGCGCCGAGAACCCGCAGCGCGTCGGCCAACTCCGCCGCGCGCCGGGTCTCCGGTGCCCAGGTCGCCGTGACGACCGCGGTGCGAGCTCCCCCGGCCGCGTGCCGGGCCAGCACTCCGCCCGCCGCAAGAGACTCGTCGTCCGGATGCGCGAACACCGCGAGGAGGCTCGGCAAGGTCATGCGTCACATCGCCTTTCCGTACCGGCCGGTGACCGTGCTACTACCCGGTCGCGGCCGTCCGAAGGGTGCCGGGCAACGGCGATTCCAGGGCCTGGTACACATCGGTCCACAACAGAGTGCAGAGCTCGAACCGCCCGGCCCACTGGTCACTTCCGCCGCCGCTGCCACCGCTGATGATGCCCTTGGCGTTGATGCTTCCGTCGCTGTTCACGATGTACGCGGGGCCGCCGGAGTCCCCACGCTTTGAGCACTGTCCGCGTTTGGTGGCGGTGTTGACGCCGCGCACCATCGCGATGGTTCCGAACACATTGTCATTGATGAACCGGTTGACCCGGGTGTACCCGGTTGTCCAGCCGCAGACCTCAGTGGTCTTGAACCCGCCGGTGCAGAACTCGTCACCCCGCTGCGCCGGTCGGCTGAACACACCGCGAATACGGCGGCCTTCGGTGTTGCCGACGCCGTAGACCATGCCTTCGCTGAACTTGGGCACGGTGGCGTCCTCACCGTCGGGCATCTCCACGAGCGCGAGATCGCCGCGGTACTCGTCGTCGTTCGGGAACCGCTCGGTACCGCGACGGGCACCGTTGCCGTCCCAGTTCTCTCGCATCCCTTCGACCACGTAGCCCATGACGTCGTGACGAGTGGTGACCGAGCCACCATTGGGGACGCAGTGCGCGGCTGTCAGCATCATGGAGACGTCCCCCGCCACCCAGGGCAAGCCGCTGCTGCAGTCCCCGCCCTTCGGGGTGATGATCTGCGCGCCGCCCCAGAACGGGGACCTGTCGTCGATTCGACTGCCGCGGAACAGCGCGTCCTGTGGCGCTTCGGGAGCGTGCACCACGCTGATGGAATCGGCTCCGAACGCGTCGGCGAGCGACGACACGAGCTCATCGCTCACCGTCCGCGTGGTGATCTTGACGCGGTTCTCCTCGCGGTCCGGAGCCGTCTCGAAGATGTCCGCGTACTTCCCTCCACGGAACGGGAGTTCCATCGCCCGGTGGGCGATCCGGATCGTCGCCGACCACACGGCACAAGGTCGGACAGAAGTTACTTTCAGGTATGCCGTGACTTCCCAAGCGGACAGCAGTAGAACACGTTTCAATCAAGCCAAACGTGAGGAAGGTCACATGAGTGCTACACTCCTGCGCAATGCGCCACCTGATGGCCCGTCACGTCGAAGATTTCTTGCTGGAACGAGTTCTATTCTGGGCTCCCTCGCACTTGCCTCACAGGCGCTCCCGGCCCGGGCGATCGACGCCGTCCGCGTGCCCGCCCTGGTGATCGGCACGGGATACGGCGGCTCCGTCGCCGCTCTGCGGCTCGCCGAGGCGGGCGTGGATGTGCACATGGTCGAGATGGGCATGGCCTGGGACACTCCGGGCTCCGACGGCAAGATCTTCGCCAACACCACGAGCCCTGACGTCCGTTCCTACTGGCTGCGCACCAGGACCAAGCAGCCCCTCAGCAACTTCCTCGGCTTCCCGCTCGACAAGGACGTCCCCCGCCACACCGGGATCCTGGACGCCGAGGAGTTCGGCGGCATCATCGTCTACCAGGGCCGGGGCGTGGGCGGCGGCTCACTGGTGAACGGCGGCATGGCGGTCACGCCGAGGCGCGAGAACTTCGCCGCCGTGCTGCCCTCGGTCGACGCGGCCGAGATGTACGGGACGTACTACCCGCGCGCCAACGCGGGCCTCGGAGTGAGCACCATCGACCCCGCCTGGTTCGAGACGGCCGAGTGTTATCGGTACGCCCGGGTCGGCCGCAAACACGCGCAGCGCTCCGGCTTCCCCTTCGTCTTCGTGCCCGATGTGTACGACTGGGACTACATGAAGCGAGAAGCCGCGGGCACCGCCACCAAGTCGGCCCTTGCGGGCGAGATCCTCTACGGCAACAACCACGGCAAGAAGTCGCTGCAGCAGACCTACCTCGCCCGCGCCAAGGCCACCGGCCGAGTCACCATCTCGCCGCTGCACAAGGTCACTTCGGTTGCCCCGGCGACCGGGGGCGGCTACACGGTCACGGTCGAGCAGATCAACACCAGCGGTGACACCACCGCCACCAAGGCCATGACGGCCGACAAGGTGTTCTTCGCCGCGGGCAGCGTCGGCACCAGCAAGCTCCTGGTCAGGTTGAAGGCGACCGGTGCGCTCCCCCGCCTCAACGGCGAGGTCGGCAAGGGCTGGGGCGACAACGGCAACGTCATGTGCGGGCGCGCCAACCACATGTGGGACGCGACCGGAAAGCTCCAGTCCTCCATCCCCACGGCGGGCATCGACAACTGGGCCGCGGGCGGCGCGTTCGCCGAGGTGGCGCCGCTGCCGACCGGGATCGAGACGTACGCCTCGTTCTATCTGTCGATCACCAGGAACCCGCACCGCGCCCAGTTCTCCTGGAACGCGGCGACGGGGCGGGTCGAACTGAACTGGCAGACCGCGTGGAAGCAGCCGTCGATCGACGCCGCCAAGACGATCTTCGACAAGATCAACGCCAAGGAGGGGACGATCTACCGCACCGACCTCTTCGGCACGTACAAGATCTGGGGAGATCACCTCACGTACCACCCGCTCGGCGGCGCGGTCCTCGACAAGGCCACCGACAACTACGGCCGTCTGTACGGCCATCCGGGCCTCTACGTCATCGACGGCGCGCTGATTCCCGGCAACACCAGCGTCAACCCGTTCGTCACCATCACGGCGCTCGCCGAGCGGAACATCGAGAAGATCATCACGACCGATCTGTGAGCAGCGGCGCGGGTGGCATGGGCGGCCGGGCCCTCAGACCCAACGACCCACCGTTCCAGCGGAGTTGCCTAGCCGAAGGTCTCGGAGCGGCTGAGAAGGGCGTTGGCCGCGGGTGATCGCTGGTAGAGGACGCTGCGTCCTTTGCGCTGCCGGATGGCAAGACCTGCGCCGTGCAAGCGGGTGAGGTGGTAGGAGACTGTGCTGGCGGTCAGGTGGTGCAGTTGTGCGAGTTCTGCGGTGGTGCGGGGCTTATTCAAATGGTGCAGCAACGCCAGACGGGTGTGGCCGATGACGTCCGCCAATGAATGGCCGTCGGGCTCTGCGGGGTCCATGACGCGGACGGGGTAGATGAGGAGACTGTCGCCCTCTTGGAGGGGAGCACACAGTGCCAGTCTTCCGGTGAACGCCGACGGCACCAGTAACACCGTGGGCGTACCGGTGACATGTCCCTCGTAGCGGGTGTCGATCTCCAATGCCTCCTGCTCCCAGCTCAGAGAGGGGTGCAGGCTGGAGAAGACAGCGCCCACTCCGTGCCGGGCGATGATCTGGGACTGGCGGGTGATGTCCGACTCCAGCGCACGCTCCAGAGCCGCCCACCGCGGGGCGACGGCGTGCTGCCAGAACCGGTCGAGTTCTTTGGCGAGCCGTTCTGCGAGATCGCGTTCCTCCACCTCCAGGCGCCGGCGTACGGCATCGCTGACTTCCTGCAACTCTGCGGGCGGCAGCCAGGGACAGCGGTGTTGGCGCCACCGGCCACCGCTGAAGAACGCCGTCATCTCCTGGCGGATCTGGCCGGTGGGCGCTGTGGCGATCTGGTGCAGTTGCTCGTGCACGCCTGGCGCGTAGGAGGGCGGGCGGGGGGTGAGGAACTCGGGGAGGTAGGCGGAGTACCCGTTGCACAGCGCCGCCAAGTGGCCGAGCCGATGCTCCCTCAGCACCCGTCTGGTTTCGCGGCCCAGACGGCTGCGCGCGGGCGGGAGGGCCCCGGCGAGCACGGCGGATGTCACCTCGACAGCAGGCGAGAGGGCGAACCGTACGCCGGCCAGCTGCGCGGCAGGCAGGTCGATGCGTAGCACTGCACCCCCAGCGCAGGACGACTGTGTGAGAACTCTCGAATCGTTTGCTCCGCGCTTCGACGTTAAGGCCCCATAGGTGGTGAAGACAGGCAGCATCCCGCCATCACACTCAACCGAACGGCCCGTCCCGGTGATGTGCGGCGGCAAGCCTCCTCCAGAAAGGGACTTGTACATGCGCATCAACAAATGGTTCAAAACCACAGCTATGGCGGCTGCTCTCGGGGCGGCGGCGGTGGCTACTGCATCCGCTCCGGCTGCGGCGGATGTCAGCGCAAAGTTCTGGGATACCAAGTGCAACTTCGGCAGGGCCTGCGTCTACAAGCTGCATGGCCCCGAAGGACGCAACTGGTGGAACATCGAGCACTGCGGCTACACCCCTCTCAACGACTACTTCACCCATGCCAAGGCGCATGGGAACTCGTTCCGTGTCTACTACAACGACAACCCGAATCAGTGGGACTACGTAGCGGCGGGGACGGATCGCCCCATCGGCCAAGGCGGGGACAGGGCGAGCGGAGTAACGGTCTACTGCTGACCGAGGGGACCGAATCCTCCTCGCCTCTGTCTGCTCCTTGCAGAGGGCCAACCGGAATACGACCGGAACAGGCGACCGCAGTAAACGCGGGCACGTGGCCTTGACCAGGAGCCGTGTTCCCACAGGCCGTCGCGACCGCTGCCGCGGTAAATGCGGGCATTTACCGCGGCAGTTGCGGCCGAGCCGCTGGGTGCCGCTCTCCAGCAGACGACCGCCTGCCAAGGGCATCTGACGGGCCTCGCGGGCCAGGGCCGGGTAAGTCTGCGGCTCATAAGCGTGACCCAGCGCCTGGATGCATCAGCCGGAGCGGGAAACGGGCTTCGCGGGGGCGACGCTGTCGTGCGTGCCGGCCGGGGTGACCATCACGAACCGCGGGAGACCTTTGAGGTCCAGGATGATGTGTCTCTTCCGGCCAGGCGTCTTTTCCGGCGTCGTATCCGGACGTGGAGCGCGGGACGGTGGCGGCGACCACCATTGATCACCCAGGACTCGATCACAAGCACGACGATCACCTCACGGCCGGATCTAACAGAGAGTCCCTAGGCGAATGGCCCCTCGGTGACGAACCGACGGAGTTGACAGGCGAAGGCTGACGCTTCGTCGGCCGGCCACGAGGCCAGGCTGGTCGTGATGTGGTCGGACAGGCGCTGGCGCAGTATCTCGACGGCGCGTTCACCCTCGTCGGTGAGGGCGAGCAGGGTGGCGCGCCGGTCTGCGGGGTCAGGTTCGCGTCGTACGAGTCCGGCCGTCTCCAGTCGGGTGGCGCGGCGAGTGACGCCGGACCGGTCGAGCCCCACCTCGCGCGCCAAGTCGGCCGCGCTGCGGGGCCCGGTCCTGTCCAGCCCGCTGAGGACGGGATAGGTCAGTTCGTCCACTGCCTCCCCCATGCCGACGGTCAGGGTTCGGTACAGCCCTGCGCGCGTACTGCGCTTGAGCAGCACGCCGAGGGCGTCGGCGATCTCACGTCCCGCATTGCTCTCCACACCCCCACGATAGCGTGCGTGACGCACGCATGTGGGCTACACTCTCGCAGATGCGTGCGCAACGCACGCACTTTGTGGACGCAAGGCCCTGAAGGAATCCCGCCATGAACCGAACCACCATCGTCACCGCGCTCACCGACCTGATCTTCAACCCTGGCCTCGACCTCCACGAGGCCGCCGACCGGCACTTCGCCCCCGATTACCGTCAGCGCACGAACGGGCAGTGGGACGACCGTGAAGGCTTCCTCGAGCACATCGCCCACCTGCGTACCGTTGTGGCCGAAGGCTCCATCGAGGTCCACGACGAGCTGTCCGACGGCATCCGCTACGCCGACCGCCACACGGTCCACGTCACCAAGAAGGACGGATCCACCGTGCGTACCGAGGTCTACCTGTTCGGCGAATTCGCACCCGACGGCCGCTTCAGCCGCATCGAGGAAGTAACCCTCATGCTCGAAGGCGCCGAGGCCGACCGAAACCTCGGCAGCGCCCGCTGAGAAGTGGGAGCGAGCTCTCTGCCGAACTACCGCCGACGGAGGGCCCTGTACACGCGGAGCCCTCCACCGTGGCACCTGTACGAGATCAGCGGAGGTTCAGAGATGGGTTCTCGGCGCGTCGGGAGCGGGTGAGGGCGCGCCGGCCGAGTGCCACGGCGATCAGTCCCAGCGGGATGGCCGCGATGGCTCCCACGATCCCGTTGCCGGTGCCGGGGCCGCCACTGGAAGTGGCCACATGCAGCGCGGCGAGTGCCATGCCGGTCAGTCCCGCCGCCATGGCCGACAAGGCGCCGGTGCGCGCGTTGCCGATGCTCATTCGGGCGGCGATACCCGCTCTCAATCGGCCGGCGACGCGGGCCAGGGCCAGCCAGCCGATGGCCACGCCGACCAGTCCCACACCGAGGGCCAGGTTGGCCCCCGTCCGCCCGTCGCCGACGGCTCCGCCCTCGGCGGCCACCATCAGGGCCGCTGCTGCGCTCATGTCAGTCTCCTTCCGTCGCACGTGGCGAATTCCCAGGTGTCGCTGTGACTTGAGCGTGCCTGCCGACCGCGCTGCCGGTCGTCCGGCAGGTGCGGTCTTTTCGGACTGCCGTCGGCACGGCAGTCGACTGCCGCGGATGCGGCAGGCGGCGGGCGGATACCGCACGTGCGGTAGTCGGCCGCTCGTCCGCCGGCGGGACTCGCCCGCTGGGGCGCCCGGCTAGGGTGCTCGCATGGACACAGGACGTCTTCGTGTCCCGGCCGGTGTCATGGACTGGGCAATTGCCGTCAGCGTGGCGGCACTGCTGCTGGGCACCGGGTTGTCCGGTCAGCACCCGGCCAGGGAGCGCGAGTTGCTCGGCTCCGTGCTGCTGGCGGCCGGCGGTCTGGTGCTGGTCGCGCGCCGTAGGGCTCCGATCGCCGTGCTGGCTGTCACCGGCCTGTGCGCGGTGGGGTACCAGGCAGCCGGTTTCGAGGTGCTCGCCGTGTCGTACTTGGTCGCGGTGTACGGCACCGTGCGGGCCGGACACCGGACCTTGGCGGTGGCGGCGTCCGTGGCCCTGCTCCTCGTCCTCCCCCTCACGGCCCTGGTGTTCCACGACGGGCCCGCGCGCGAGGCGTTCGCGCAGGCACGGAACGTACTCGAACTCGCCTGGCTCATCGCCGCCTTCGCCGCCGGTGAGGCACTGCGGCAGGCCGAGCGGCGGGCGGACGAAGCCGAGCGCACCCGGGAGGAGACCGCGCGGCGGCGCGCCGACGAGGAGCGGCTGCACATCGCGCGGGAGCTGCACGACGCGCTCACCCACCAGATTTCGATCATCAAGGTGCAGTCCGAGGTGGCCGTCCACGTGGCCCGCAGGCGCGGCGAACACGTACCGGACACCCTGCTGGCGATCCAGGCGGCCGGACGTGAGGCGACCCGGGAACTGCGCGCGACCCTGGAAGCCCTGCGCGACGACGACACGGCCCCGCCGCACGGCATCGGGGACGTCCCGGAACTGGTGGAGCGCGCCCGCTCGATGGGCCTTGACGCGACGCTGACGATCGACGGGCAACGGCACGACGTGCCGGCCGCGGTGGCCCGGACCGCCTATCGCATCGTCCAGGAGGCGCTCACCAACACCGCCCGGCACGCCTGTGCCACCGCCGCGTCGGTCCGGATCGAATACCGGGCCGACTGCCTTGCCATACAGGTGGACGACGACGGCAAGGCCACCCCTGAAGGCGTGCCGTCCCCCGGCCTCGGGCTGCTCGGCATGCGCGAACGCATCACAGCCCTTGGCGGCCGGCTGCGCGCGCATCCGCGCGCCGAGCACGGCTTCACCGTCCGGGCCGAACTCCCCGTGGAGCGAAGATCATGATCCGTGTCCTGCTGGTCGACGACCAGCCGCTCATCCGCAGCGGCTTTCGCGCACTGCTCGACCTCGAGGACGACATCGAGGTGGTGGCCGAGGCCGGCGACGGCACGCAGGGCTTGGCACTCGTCGAGGAGCACCTGCCCGACGTCGCGCTCATCGACATCCAGATGCCGGTCATGGACGGGATCGAGGCGACCCGGCGCATCGCCGCGGACCCCGCCCTGGCCGGCGTGCACGTCGTGATGCTGACCAACTACGGCATGGACGCGTACGTCTTCGAAGCGCTGCGCGCCGGCGCCGCCGGGTTCCTGGTCAAGGACATCGTGCCGGAAGACCTCCTGCACGCCGTGCGGGTCGCCGCCCGCGGCGACGCCCTGCTCGCCCCGTCCATCACCCGCAAGCTGATCCACCGGTACGTGGCCCAGCCCCTCTCCACCGCCACCGGCGCCGCGCTCACGGAGCTGACCAGCCGGGAACGCGAAGCGGTCGCCCTGGTCGCGCAGGGCCTGTCCAACGACCAGATCGCCGACCGCATGTCGATCAGCCCGATGACCGCCAAGACCCACGTCAACCGGGCGATGGCCAAACTCCACACCCGCGACCGCGCCCAACTCGTGGTCCTCGCCTACGAGTCCGGCCTGGTCGTCCCGTACGGCCACTGAGCAACGGATGCAGGATGCCCACCGCGGCCGCGTCACGGCCGCCACGATTCCCGGCGGAGTCAGCTGCTCAGCGGCAGTTCCAGACAGTCGGCGTGATGCGACCGTCAGGAATCTTCCAGCTCCGGCCGGCGACGCTGCCGTCGCCACTGGTCGCAGCGAGATCAAAGCCGAGGTCGGATGCCTGCTTCAACGTGGACCCGAGCGTCGTCAGCTGCCACACGCCGTACTCCTGCGTGCCGGAAGTGTCCGTGCGACCGAGGATCTGACCGTTGCGGTTGATGCCCCGGATGCCCTCGTTCCGCGGCAGCACGCGCGGCTGGCCGTCGCGGTCCCACAGCACGCCGCGCAGCGCGTAACTCGGGCTGTAGGTGGTGACTTCGGCGACGACGCGGCCGTTCGATATTCCGCGTGTGACGACGTTCTGAGCCCCATCGGGGAGGGGGAGGGCGCGCGCCGTGCCGTCCTTCCAGAGATAGGGGGCCCTTACGTTGCCGGATTCCGCCGCGAGCAGCACGGTGCCGTCCTGGTCGATACCGTGTGCCGTCGCCGACGCGTTGGGAAGTCCGGTCAGCGCGACCACTTTCCCGGGCTGGTCGGCAGGCCAGATCACCGGATGGAAGCGCAGTATGTTGTCGACCACCATGCCGACGTTGCCGACGACATCTCCCTTTTCGTTGATGCCCTTCGCCGAAGAAACGTAGGCACCGGCCGGCTCGGGCAGGCGCTCGATCTTGCCGTTGCGCGAGCGTACGGCGTTGTAGTATCCGTCCTTCCGCCGCGCGATTCCGACGACCGTCCCGGCGTCGTTCACCGCGTCGATTTCGACCCCCTTCACGTAGTTGGGGTCGACGAGATAGCCGTAGTCGGTGAGCTTTCCGTTCTTCCACACGACGGCGTGGTTGTCTTTTCCGTAATTCGAGCCGTCCGTGGTCGTGCCCGCGTAGCCACCGCTTCCGTCAGCGGCGGAAACCGCGCCGGTCACCGCCCCGGCGGGCAGCGGCAGGGTGGCCGGCGTCCACGCGCAGGCTTCCGATTCAGCGGCAGTGGCGGTGGGCGCCGCGACGCCGACCATAGTCGCCATCAGTCCCGCCGAAAGCAGGAAGCGGGCAACTCCATTGGTACGTCTCATGATTCTCCTCGGGCAGTGCAGCAAGGACAACGCATTGCGTTCCCGGCCAAGTATGTCGACCAAACCCTGAACCGGGTGAGTTGGCGGCTGCGAAAGGCCATGGAATAGCGCAGGGACAGAAAAGCACGGCCTCTTCACCAGTGGGCGGTGTGCCGGTACGCGATCACGTGTGTTGTCCTGCCACCAGGACACCCCAACACGCCGTTGTGGCTTAAAGGATGCGGGTCGAGTCCTCGCGCTCTCAATGCGATCAGCACGCCGAAGTGGGTTAGCGCCGTCAGGCGGATCGGGGCCAGTCGTCCCTGCTCCGGTGGTCGCGCACCGCCTCTTCCAGCGCGCGTATCCCGAGGTCGATGAGCGGGTTACGCCGACTGCCCCGGCGCACGCAGGTGAGGATCCGCCGCATCGGCAAGTTCTCGCTCGACACCGGCACCCGCACCACCGCCTGGCCCTCCGGACCCTCGGCCAGCCGCGGGACCAGCGAGACGCCCAGCCCGTTCGCGACCAGCGCCCAGATCGCCGGCCACTGGACGGCGGCGTGCGCGATCCGCGGCGAGAACCCGGCCGCGGCGCACAGCATCCGTACCCGCTGGGCGTGGTCGCAGGTGCCCGGGTCGGCGACGATCCAGTCCTCGGCCGCCGCGTCCTGCAGCCGCACCGACGCCGCCCGCGCCAGCGGGTGATCGGCAGGCACCAGCATGATGTGCGGCTCCTCCAGCAGGGGGCTCTGCTCGAACCGCGCGTCGTCCGGCGGCGGCCCGCCCTCGACAGGCTCCACGACCGCGAGATCCACCTTGCCCGCCATCAGCAGGTCCACGCTCTCCTCGCTGTCGCACTCGCGCACCTGTACCTGGAGGTCGGGATGGCTGTGCCGCAGTCGTCCGGCCGCGGGGGCGATCAGGCCGCTGATCGCGGTGTTGAAGCCTCCGATGCGCAGCGGTCCGGCCATGCCCGCCCGGTAGGACTCCAGGTCCGCCCGGGCCTCCTCCCACCGGGCCAGCAGCGCGTCGGCGTGGTCGACGAGCAGGCGGCCGGCCGGGGTCAACCGGACGCCGCGGCCCTGCGGTTCCAGGAGGGGGACCTTGAGCTCGCGCGCGAGTTCGCGCACGTGGTGGGAGACCGCCGACGGGGTGAGGTGCAGGGCCTCGGCGGCCGCGGTGACCGTGCCCTGCTGGTGCACCACGCGGAGCATGTGAAGTCGACGCAGGTCAATCATGAAACGATTTTGCACAGTTGGCCTGCAAAACATGCAATGGACCGCAACGTTCGGCCGGAGTCATCCTGCTGTCATGAACGCCAACACCAACACCAACACCACCGTCGTTTCCCGGCACACCACCAGCGAGGGCGTCGTGATCTGGAGCAGGTGCGCCTGCGGACGGCTCCAAATGGCCTTGGTTCCCTACGGCGTTGACGGCAAGGGGCTCGCCGCGGGCGGGCACGACGTGCACTGCCCCCGCTGCGGTCGTTAGTGCCGCCGAGATGCCCTCCGCTCCCCGTATCACTCGTTCCACGGCGATCTGGACCGTCGTCGGCCTGGTGCTGCTGACCCTCAACCTGCGGGCGGCCATCACCGGCGTCCCCCCTGTCCTGGGCGAGCTCCAGGACGAGTTGGGGCTCACCGGCGTCGAGGCCGGCGTGCTCACCACCCTGCCGATGCTGTGCCTGGGCGTCTTCGCCGCGTTGGCCCCCGTGCTCGCCCGCCGGGTCGGCGCGGAGACGGCGATCACCGGAGCTCTCCTGCTGATCACCATCGGGGTCCTGCTGCGCGTGGCCCCCTCCCAGGCGGCGCTGTTCACCGGCACGGTGCTTGCCGGAGCCGGCGTGGCCACGGGCAACGTACTTGTGCCTGCGGTCATCAGGCGCGTGTTCCCCCACCGCGTGGGACCGCTCACCGGCATGGCGATGATGCTGATGTCGGTCAGCGGCGCTGCCGCGGCGGGCCTTGCCGTCCCGCTGGACCACATGGGCGGCTGGCGGCTCGCCCTCGCCGTGTGGGCGGCTCCGGCTCTGCTCGCCGCCCTGGTGTGGTGCCCGCTCGCGCTCGGCGGGCGGAAGCGGTCGCAGGCGGGGGCGGCCGCCCGCGCTCGCGTGTCCACGTCCACCGCTCGCGCGCAAGAGCAGCCGAGCGCTCGCGCGGAGGATCGGACGCGGGCCCGGACGGAGGCGCACGCGGAGGATCGCACGCGGATCCGGACGGAGGCGCACGCGGAGGCAGGATCGCTGCTGCGCTCGCCGCTGGCGTGGTCCCTGACGGTCTTCATGGGCATGGCCTCGCTGATGTTCTACACGCTGATGTCGTGGCTTCCCGAGATCATGCGCGATCGCGGGGTCGCGCCCGCCACCGCCGGGCTCATGACCTCACTCGTGGTGGTCATCGGCATCCCTCTCGGCTTCGTCCTGCCCGTGGTCGCGGCCCGGCTGCCCGACCAGCGGCCACTCGTCCTCGGGGTCGCCGCCACGACGGCGACCGGACTCGGCGGGCTGCTGCTTGCTCCGGGGGCCGGATGGGTCTGGGTCACGATCCTCGGGGTCGCCACGGGCAGCGCGTTCCCGCTCGCCTACACGCTCCTCAACCTGCGCTCCCCCACTCCCGCGGTCGCGGCGCGGCTCTCGGGCATGGCCCAGTCCGGCGGGTATCTCCTCGCCGGTTTCGGCCCGCTGGCCTTCGGCGTCCTGCACAGCGTCACCGGCGGCTGGGAGGTGTCGATCGGGCTGCTGCTCCTGCTGGTGGTGCCCGAGGTGGTGTGCGGCCTGCTGGCCGCTCGCCCCGGCGTCGTACGGATGAGCCCTACGCGGCCGGAGGGGCACATGGCGCATCTCACCGGGCCCGCGGAGACCTCCGCCCGGTCCGCCGGAGCGGACTGTTCGCGCTGAACTCGAAGCCCGCCTCCCTGGTACTACGCAGGGAGTACGACAGCAGTCGTCAGCCGTACGACGCGTGGTGATGACGCCTCGGGCGAGGGTGGAGCACAGCGGTTCTCACGCGCCCGACTGGCCCCTACAGGGAGACGCCCCATGCATCCCACATCCACCGCCCCGTCAACGGAACGGTCTGCTGCGATCGCCAGGCGGATCGACACCTTACGCCCCTACGCCCTCTCCCTCTTCCGGATCGTTGTCGGGCTGCTCTTCGCCTGTCACGGCCTCGGCTCGCTCTTCGGAGTGATCGGTCCGGCCGCGGGGCCCGAGGTCGAGACCGCTGCTCTGGGCTCCTGGCCCATCTGGTACGCCGCTGTCATCGAACTCGTGGGCGGCACGCTGGTGATGCTCGGCCTCGGTTCCCGTACGGCGGCCCTGATCTGTTCTGGGGAGATGGCATACGCGTACTTCGAGACTCATGCCTCCCAGGGCTTGATACCCCTGGACAACGGCGGAGAGTCCGCCGCGTTCTACTGCTGGGCGTTCCTGCTGCTCGTCTTCACCGGGCCGGGCCCCCTCTCCCTGGACCGGCTGATTCTCAGTCGGCGTGCCCGTCAGAACCCGTGAGCCGCCTCGCGGAAGTGGACGCCGGGAGCGCTACGGCCGTGTCGGCCGCGCCCTCGGGCGGCGCGATCCGGCGCAGGAGGAAACCGGCGGCCATGGCCATCGCGAACATCTCCACCGCGTACACCGCCGAGGGGATGGCCATTCGGGAGCTGTCCAGCAGCGAAGGGCTGAGGGCGATGGCCAGCGACAGCGTGGTGTTGTGCATGCCGATCTCGAAGCAGGTGGCGACGGACTGCCGGTGGTCGCCGCGGGCCAGCCGGGTCGCCCCGTAGCCGGTGATGAGGGAGATCGCGGCGAAGAGGAAGACGACGAGACCGACGTCGGCGAGATAGCCGAGCACGTTCTCCCGCTCGGCGGCGACCGCGACGATGATGATGCCGATGAGCACGGTCACCGCCGTCACCTTGACCGCCTGCGTGGAGCGCTCCGCGAAGCGCGGATGGCGTTGCCGTACCAGCATCCCCGCCGCGACCGGCACCAGCACGATCAGGAAGACCTGCAGCGTCTTGTCGAAGCGCAGGCCCAGCGCCTCGTCCGAACCGGCCATGAAGTGGTCGAGGGAGAGGTTCACGACAACCGGCAGCGTGAAGACGGCGATCACCGAATTGATGGCGGTCAGCGTGACGTTGAGGGCGACGTCGCCGCCGAAGAGATGACTGAAGATGTTCGCCATCGTGCCGCCGGGCGAGGCCGCGAGCAGCATCATGCCGACGGCCAGGGCCGGGCTCAGGTCGAAGGCGAGGACCAGGCCCAGGCAGGCGGCGGGCAGCAGCACCAGCTGGCAGACGAGAGCGACGGCCACCGGCCACGGACAGGACACGATCCTGCGGAAGTCCGCCGCGGTCAGGCCGAGTCCGAGACCGAACATGATCACGGCGAGGACGACAGGCAGCAGATAGGTGGTCAGCGGCGAGTCCACAGGAACAGGCTCCAGGAGCCTGATTGAAATGTCCACGACTGTGCGATGTCCGCGACTGTGCGATGTCCACGGCCGTGCGTGCGCCGCAAGCGGTGAGCGTCGGTCTCAGTCGAGGGACCGTGCCCACTGGCCGGCCAGCTCCGTGAAGGCGCGAACTGCGGCGCTTCGGTAGGCGCTTTCGCGGCGGAGCAGGGTGACGGTGCGCGAGGGGATCGCGGGAGCGAGAGGCACGGGAGCCAGGTGGGGGTGGTCGCGGGTCACCGCGTCCGGCAGGACGGTGGCCAGCGAAGTGCGGGCCACGATCTCGATGAGAGCGTTGACGGAGTTGGCCTCGATCGCGATACGCGGCCGAACGCCGTGAGCGGTGAAGTGATCGTCGATGTGCCGACGCGTCGCGAAGTCCTCGCTGAGGAGGGCGAGGTGACGCTCCCTCAGGTCAGTGACCGGCAGGGGGCCGGGGCGGTCGGCTTCCGGGTCCCCGGCGCCCACGACGAGGCTGAGGCTCTCGGCGCACAGGGTGTCCGCCTCAACGCCCGGCAGGTGCGCGCCGCTGAAGGCGACGCCGAGGTCCAGCCGGTCGTCCAGGAGCTCGGCCTCCATGCGGTCCTGCGTCATCTCTCGCACATCGAGGGTGATGCCGGGGTGACGGTCGTAGAACCCGGCGACGAGCGGGCCCGTGAGGTACGCGGTGAAGGTGGGGGTGACGGCGAGGCGGAGGTGGCCGCGGGAGAGGTCGTGCACGTCGAGGACGGCCCGCTCCCCCGCCGCCAGGTCCCGCAGCGCGCGCCGGGCGTGGTGGACATAGGCGGACCCGGCGTCCGTGAGGCGTACGGAGCGGCCGGTGCGGTCCAGGAGCTGCACGCCCAGAGCCTTCTCCAGCTGCCTGACCTGCTGGGAGAGGGTGGGCTGGGAAATGCGCAGCTCTTCCGCGGCGCGGGTGAAGTTCGCGTGTTCGGCCACGGCGAGCAGATAACGCAGGTGACGCAGCTCCGGCTTCATGACTTCGACTATAGACGTAGCTATAGGTGTCACCGATGGCAGACAGAGGTAGCACGTCTTGGACGCTATAGGTGCAGCTCATGCACAGTGAATGACGTCGGGCCCCACCGACAACCCGATCGAAGGGAGTTTGGGCCGTGCGTCATCTCTCCGAAGGAGTCGACCGCTTCCAGCGGGAGGTCTTCCCCGCCAAATCCGGGCTCTTCGCCCACCTGGCAGCCACCCACCGGCCCGGCACGCTGTTCATCGGCTGCTCCGATGCCCGTGTCGTGCCCGAGCTGATCACCCAGACCGAACCCGGCGAGCTGTTCGTCGTCCGCACCGCCGGCAACCTCGTGCCCGCCTACGCCCCCGGCGCCGACGCGGTGGCCGCCGGCATCGAGTACGCGGTCGCCGTCCTCGGTGTGCGGGACATCGTCGTCTGCGGGCATTCGGGCTGCGGCGCCATGACCGCCCTCGCCGAGGGCCACGACCTGTCCGGCGCACCGGCCATCGCCGACTGGCTGCGCCACGCCGACGCCTCCCGGGCCCGCACCACCGCTCCGGCAGCGGGCGAGGACGCCGTCGCCGCGCTGGTGCGGCAGAACGTCGCCGCGCAGTTGGCCAACCTCGCCACCCATCCCTCGGTCGCCCGCGCACTCGCCGACGGCGATGTCCGGCTGCACGGCTGGGTCTTCGACATCTCCACGGGCGCCGTCGACGAACTCGACACCGGGGCGCGTCCGCTACTGGCGGCCTGACCCACCCGCCCCTCGCTCCCCCTATGGCCACACCCCTTGATCTCGTCCGGGCCCCCGGACGCCCCGAACCCGCCGTCCCCGCCTCGGTGGACGGTGCCCACACAAAGGAAAACGCCTCATGATTCACGCCCAGTTCGACAACACCGCTCGCCAGCAGCTCGCGATCGCCGCCGTCGAGGCCAAGACCCGCAAGAACCTCTCCTGGCAGCAGATCGCGGACACCGCCGGTCTGTCGGTCGCGTTCGTCACCGCCGCTGTCCTGGGCCAGCACGCCCTGCCGGAGAGTTCGGCGACGGCGGTCGCCGAGTTGCTGGGGCTCGACGAGGACGCGGTGATGCTGCTGCAGACCATCCCGACCCGCGGTTCGATCCCCGGCGGCATCCCCACCGACCCGACGATCTACCGCTTCCACGAGATGCTCCAGGTGTACGGCACCACCCTCAAGGCCCTGGTCCACGAGCAGTTCGGGGACGGCATCATCTCCGCGATCAACTTCAAGCTGGACGTGCGGAAGGTCGCCGACCCCGACGGCGGTGAGCGCGCCGTCATCACCCTCGACGGCAAGTACCTGCCCACCAAGCCCTTCTGAGGCACTGGCGGACGAGGATCACCCGGTTGCGCGGCACGGGAGCGCGGAGCCGGGGGACTCGTCCACGCAGACTCGCGAAGTATGAACTCGACACGACGGGCTGTGCTGGCGGGGATGGTGGGCGCGGGGCTGGCGCCGTGCGCGGCGGGACGGGCCGCCGCGGCGCGGCCCCGGCCCCCTGCGTCGCTGCTGGGGCGCGAGATCCGCCGTCTGCCCACCTCCCGCAAGGTGGTCGCGCTGACCTTCAACGCGGCGTGGGACGAGAGCGGTGTGGACGTTGTCCTGGCCGAGCTGCGGCGCCGCCGGCTCGCGGCGACGTTCTTCCCCACCGGAAAGTTCGCCGAGGCCCGCCCCGCGGCCGTGCGGGCCATGGGCGCCGAGCACGGCCTCGGCAACCACTCCTACAGCCACCCGTACTTCGACGACCTGAGTACGACGGCCCGGGAGCGGGAGGTGCGGCGCGCCGACAGGGCGATCCGGGCCGCGGCGCGGACCGAGCCGCTGCCGTTCTTCCGTTTCCCCTACAGCTCCACCACGGCTGCGTCGGTCGCCGACGTCAACCGTCTCGGCTACGCGGCGATCGAGTTCACCACCGACACCAACGGCTACCTCGGGCCGGGCCGCGGCATGACCGTGGAGCGGGTGGTCGAACGGGCCATCGCCGCCCTCGCCCCGGGCGCGATCATCCAGATGCATGTGGGCAGCACCAGTGACGGGATCGTGCTCGACGCCCAGGCACTGCCCCGCATCATCGACGCCATCGGTGCGAAGGGGTACGGGGTCGTGGATCTGCGCGAGTTCCTGGTGACTGAGGAGTGAGCGAGGTGCGCCCCGCCTCCCACCAGCGGTCAAAAGGAGGCGGGCAGGTCCGCCGTGCGACAGCGAAAACCGGTGGCCCGCGACGCGCCGGCGCTGTTACCTTGATCGGCATGGCACGAGGTATCTGGTCGCAGAAGGTCCGCTCCGCCCGCTGACGGCGGCGCCCTTTCCCTGCTGAATCCGCGCTCGCCGTCCCGGTCCCGCCGGGCGGCCACTTCCTGCTGCCCGGCTCCCCTGCGAGCCGCGGAGCATCCGTTGAACCTCACCCCGACCCCTGAAGCCATGTCCCTGCCCGTCGAGGCGGGCGGCAGCGCACATGTCCGTGCCGAGGGCGTCACCGTCACCCGCGGGTCCCGGCGCGTCCTCAGCGACGTCTCGGTCACCGTCTCGGCCCGCTCGCGCGTCGCCGTCGTCGGCGAGAACGGCCGCGGCAAGACGACGCTGCTGCACGTACTGGCCGGGCTCATCACACCGGACGAGGGCACCCTGCACCGGGCAGGCACGATCGGCCTGGCCCTCCAGGAGCTGTCCGTCCGGGACGGCGCGACCGTCGGCACCCTGACGTCCGAGGCGCTGGCCGCGTCACTCGCTGCCCTTGCCGCGCTGGACGAGGCCGCCCTCGCCATGACCGAGGGCGACCCCGATGCCGACGACCGCTACGCCGCCGCGCTCGACGCCGCCACCCGGCTCGACGCATGGGACGCCGAACGGCGCGTCGACGTCGCCCTCGATGCCCTTGGCGCCTGCGCCGACCGGGACCGTCCGCTGTCGACGCTGTCGGTCGGGCAGCGCTACCGGGTCCGGCTCGCGTGCCTGCTCGGCGCGCGGCACGACGTGCTGCTGCTCGACGAGCCGACCAACCACCTCGACGCGGCCGGCCTGGACTTCCTGACCCGCAGGCTGCGCGAGCACGACGGCGGCCTGGCCGTCGTCAGCCACGACCGGGCGCTGCTGCGCGACGTCGCGGACCGGTTCCTCGACCTCGACCCGACCCGCGACGACAAGCCGCGCCTGTACGCGGGCGGCTACGACGCCTGGCAGGACGCCCGGCGGCGGGAGCGCGAGCGCTGGGAGCAGGACCACGAGGAGCAGCAGGCCGAGCACCGGCGGCTCCAGGACGCGGTGTCCAGGGCCCGCGACCGGCTCTCCACCGGCTGGCGGCCCGACAAGGGAACCGGCAAGCACCAGCGCCAGTCCCGCGCACCGGGCGTCGTGCAGGCCCTGAACCGGCAGCAGGAGGCCCTGCGGGCGCACCGGATCGACGTGCCGGAGCCGCCGCCGACGTTGCGGTGGCCGGATCTACGGGTCCGGCCGGGCGCGCCGCAGCTGCGGGCGTACGGCGTCGCGGTCGAGGGGCGCCTCGCCGGGCCGGTCGACCTCACCCTCGACGGTGGCGACCGGCTGCTGGTGACCGGTCCGAACGGTGCCGGGAAGTCCACGCTCCTCGCGGTCCTGGCCGGTTCGCTCGAGCCCACGCACGGGTACGTCCGGACGGCGCAGGGGGCGCGGGTCGTCCGGGTCACCCAGGAGACCGCCGGGCAGGCTCCCGGGCTCACCGCCCACGAGGTGCACGCCCGCCATGTGGGACGGCTGGTGGCCGGCGGGGAAATCCGCGACGACGACGCCGTCCCGCTCGGGGCGCTCGGACTCCTCGACCCCGACGCGCTGCGCACGCCGGTCGGGCGGATGTCGCAGGGGCAGCGGCGGCGCCTCGACCTGGCGCTGGCGCTGGCGGGACGGCCCGGCGTCATCCTGCTCGACGAGCCGACAAATCACCTGTCGTCGGTGCTGGTCGACGAGCTGACCGACGCGCTCCGCCGCACGAGCGCGGCCGTCGTCGTCGCCACGCACGACCGGCAGCTGCTGCGCGACCTCGCGGACTGGCCGCGGCTGGAGGTGGGTTGATGCCCGGATGACGACCGAATGACATCCGCATCACGCCCGGTAGGCGCCGGTGAGCGCCCACTTCTCCCCTCCCCTCCGCCCGTCTCATGGCCCTGGGAGGCGACGGGCCGCCGCCTCCCAGGCGCCCGCGTCCCGGCCGCGGGTCGGCTCGTAGCGCGTCAAGGGCTGTGTGCGTACGACGAGTTCGCGCATCGCGGCCCGGTCGTCGACGAGGCCCTGGGCGCGGGCCTGCACGAGGACGTTGCCGAGCGCGGCGGCCTCGGCCGGGCCGGCGACCACCGGCACCCCGCAGGCGTCGGCGGTCAGTTGGCACAGCAGGCGGTTGCGCGCCCCGCCGCCCACCACGTGCACGACGTCGACCGGGTGGTCGGCGAGCCGCTGGGCGTCCTCGACGGCGCGGCGATGGGCGAGGGCGAGCGAGTCGAGGATGCAGCGGGTGATCTCGGCGCGGGTCACCGGCGCGGGCTGCGCGGTGGCCCGGCATGCCTCGGCGATCCGTTCCGGCATCCGGCCCGGCGCCAGGAACACGGGGTCGGAGGCGTCCACGACCGACCGCAGGCCGGGCACGGCGGCCGCTTCCCGCAGCAGCCGCACGACGTCCGACTCGCCCCAGGAACGCATGCACTCCTGGACCAGCCACAGGCCCGTGATGTTGCGCAAATAGCGGACCGTCCCGTCGATGCCCAGTTCGTTGGTGAAGTTCGCGGCCCGGCTCCGCTCGGTCAGGACGGGCGCGTGGAGTTCGAGCCCCGCGAGGGACCAGGTGCCGGTGCAGATGTACGCGAAGCGCTCGCCCTCGGTCGCGGGGACGGCGGCCACGGCGGACGCGGTGTCGTGCGAGCCGACCGTCGTGACCGGTGTCTCGTGTCCCGTGAACTCGGCCGCGTGGGCCAGCAGTCGGCCTGCCGGGTCGCCGGGGCGACGCAGCGGGGCGAAGAGGGAGAGGTCGATGCCCAGGGCGCCGGCCACCGTGTGCGCCCAGGTGCCCGTGCGTGGGTCGATCAGCTGGGTGGTGGAGGCGTTCGTGAGCTCCGTGCCCTGCTCGCCGGTCAGCCAGTACGTGATGAGGTCGGGGATGAGCAACAGGCGTGCCGCTGCGGCGAGTTGCTCCGTACCTTGGGCGGCCAGGAGTTGGTAGAGGGTGTTGATGGGCGTGTCCTGGATGCCGGTCTCGGCGTACAGCCGCTCCGCGGGAACCGTCGCCCACGCCCTTTGCGCCATGCCGTCGGTGCGTGCGTCGCGGTAGTGGACCGGATTGCCGAGCAGCCGGCCGTCGCCGTCGAGCAGGCCGTAGTCGACGCCCCAGCCGTCGATGCCGATCGAGTCCACCCCGCCCGCCGCGCGCAGGCCGTCCAGGACGCCCGCGTACAGACCGAGCACGTCCCAGCGCAGTCCCTCCGCGAGGCGGACCGGACGGTTGGGGAAGCGGTGCGCCTCGGCGAGGCCGAGGGTGTCGGGGCCGACGCGGCCGACCATGACGCGTCCGCTGGACGCCCCCAGATCGACCGCGGCGAACGCCCCCGTACGCCCAGCCCGTCCGGCCCCTGCACGCCTCGCGCTCTCCATACCTCCCGTGCTACCCGCGTCTCCCGCCCACGAAGATCCCCGAGCCGCGCACCACGTTGACGATGTCGCCGCCCAGACCCTGTTCCGTGCCTCAAAACCCGGTGGAGTCCTCCGATCTTGCTGGTTAGGGTCGCGGGATGAGTACGCGTACCTTCCGTATCACCGTCCGCGGTGTCTTCGACCAGCTCAGCGCCGATCAGCGGGCCGAACTCCTCGCTCGCGCCGCGGAACACGACATCCTGCGCGCGGCCTTCACTCCTGAGGGGCACCTCAGCTACGACCTGGTCGCGCGGTCCGTCTTCACCTTCCGCTTCCTGGACTCGGGGGAGGCGGAGGAGGACATCCTGGAGGCGACGGAAAGCGCCGAAGAGGCGGCGAAGGCGTGGCTGGACGAGCGGGGCTACGGCTACAAGAACCTGCGGGCCCAGGCCGAGGACCTGTCCCAGGCACCGCTGGGCAAACGGCAGCGCCGCGCCGCCGCCCAGAAGAAGGTCTGATCCCACGGCGGCTGGGTGGCGATGGCGTGCGCCACGTCGGAGCGGCCGTGGGCGGTGAGGGCGTGCGGCAGCACGCTGGTGCCCAGGGCGCCCGTGGCGGCCTGATGGTTCCGGGGCGCCGCACTCCAACAACCGGTCAGCACCGCCTCACGGCGACCGACGGCGGCTGCGTACGAGCAGATACAGGAAGTACGGCGTGCCGATCACAGCCGTCATGAGGCCGGCGCCGAGCTGGGCCGGGGCGATCACCGTGCGGCCCACCAGGTCCGCCGTGCACACGAGGATGGCGCCGAGGAGCACGGCGACCGGCACCACCCTGGCGTGCTGCCGGCCCACGAGGGCGCGGGCCGCGTGCGGCGCCACCAGTCCGACGAAGCCGATCGTGCCCGCGGCGGCCACGGCGGTGGCGCTCAGCAGGACGCTGAGGACGAGGAAGCCCAGGCGTCCGCGGCCCAGGTCGAGGCCGAGCAGCCTCGGGGTGTCCTCGTCGAGCGACACGAGGTCGAGTTCGGTGCGCCGCATGACCGCGACGGCCAGGCCCACGGCGAGGACGACGGCGAGGGGCACCACGTCGGGCAGGGACCGCCCGTAGGTCGAGCCCGAGAGCCAGGTGAGCGCCTTCGTCGCGTTGAACGGGTCGGTGAGGATGATGAGCAGGCTGATGACGGCGGACGCCCCGGTGGCGACGCCGAAGCCGACGAGGACGAGCCGGTTCTGCTGGAACCCGCCCCTCGCGGCGAGGCCGAAGACGAGGACCGAGCTGACGGCGGCGCCCGCGAAGGCGCCCGCGGCCAGGCTCCACGACCCGACCGCGGGCACCGTCGTCACGAGCAGGACGGCACCGACCGCGGCACCGTTCGTCACGCCCAGGACACCTGGTTCGGCGAGGGGGTTGCGGGTCACGGCCTGGATGAGGGTCCCGGCGAGGGCGAGCGCCGCACCGGCGAGCAGGGCGGCGAGGACGCGGGGCACCCGGGTGTCGAGGACGAAGGTGAGGGTCTGACCGGCCCGCCCCTGTGCCCAGTTCACGACGTCGCCGAGCAGGAGTTTGCTGTCGCCGAGGAGCACGGCGGCGATCGTCACGCCGACGAGCACGACGGCCAGAACGGCCGTCGTGGTGACGAAGACGGCCCTGCTGCGGATGCGCAGCCGGTCGGCCTGGACGGCGCCGCCCGGGTCCCGGACCCTGGCGGCCATGACGATCAGGAAGAGGGCGCCGACCAGGCTGGTGACGACGCCGGTCGGCACGGCCACCGACCGGTCCGCCGACACTACGGCGCGCAGCAGTACGTCGGAGCCGAGCACGAGCGCCGCGCCGGTGAGGCCGGCGAGCGGCAGACTCGCCCGCGAGCGGGTGAACGCGCGGAACCTGCGGGCCAGGGGGCGCACGAGGGCCGGGGCGCACAGGCCGACGAAGCCGACGGGGCCGGCGAGGGTGACGGCGGCGGTGGAGAGCAGGGCGGCGAGCACGACGGCGGTGACGCGGGTCGCCCGGACGGGGACACCGACTCCGCGCGCGGCATCGTCGCCGAGCGCCAGGGCGTCGACCCTGCGCGCGAGCAGCACCAGGCCGACGAGGCCGACGGCGCAGATCGGAAGCATCTGCAGCACGCCGTCGAAGCCGTTCTGCGCGATGCTGCCCTGGTTCCACTTGTAGAGGCCGTCCGTCTGCTGGGGGAACAACAGGAGCAACCCCTCGGTGACGGCGGTGAGGCCGAGGGTGAGGGCGCTGCCGGCGAGGACGAGCCGGACCGTGCCGGCGCCCAGGCCGGACAGGCCGAGGACGACGGCCGCCGCCACGAGACCGCCGGCGAACGCGATGCCGGAGGAGGCGAGCAGCGGGAGCGAGATGCCGGAGGCCGCGGCGAGGCCGAGGGCGAAGTAGGAGCCCGCGTTGACGGCGAGGGTGTCGGGGGCGGCGAGGACGTTGCGGCTGACCGCCTGCAGGGCGGCGCCCGCGATGCCGAGTACGGCGCCGACGAGCAGCCCCGCGGTCATCCTCGGCAGCCGGGAGGCGATGACGACCGACGCGTCGGCCGGGTCGGCCCGGCCGGTGAGCGCCTTCCACACCTCCGGGGCGCCGACGGCGGCCGTGCCCTGCGTGATGTCCACGACCGCGAGCGCGGCGACGAGGAGGACCAGTGCGGCCGTCACCGCGACCGCGCCCGTGCGGGAGGCGGCTGTCGACGGACGAGCGGTGGGGGTGGTTGCGGTGACGGCCATGGCGCTACTTCTTCGTCAGGGCGTCGACGACGGAGTCGACGTACTGGTTCATCGACTCGGGGCCGCCGAACATCCAGATGCCGTCGGGCAGTCGGTGCACGTTGCCCTTCTTCACGAACGGCAGCGACGTCCACACCTTGTCCTTGGCCAGGACGCCGTTGAACGGGGTGCTGGTCTTGTCGCTCTTGTTGCCGATGTAGGCGAACTGCACGTCCTTGTCGAGCTTGGTGAGGCCCTCGACGTCGGTGGCGCCGAGGCCGTAGCTCTTGTCGCCCTTGACCTTCCAGGCGTTCTTCAGGCCGATCTTCTCGTTGACGGCGCCGATGAGGGAGCCGCTGGTGAACGGCCTGATGGAGACCTGGTTGGAGGTGACGTAGCCGTCGGCGAAGGCGTAGTCCGCGCCGCCGAGTCCGGCGTCGGCGAGCGCCTTCTTGCCCTCGGCGAGCTTGGCCTCGAAGTCCTTCTTGAGCTTCGCGGACCGCTTGGTGGTGCCGGTGGCCTTGGCGATGAGGTCGAGGTTCTCGGTCATCCGCCCGATCGGGTCCGCGGCGTCGGCGGGGCGGATCGCGAGGACCGGGGCGACCTTGCGCAGCTGCTTCACGGCGGCCGCGGGCAGGTCGGTGGTGGCGAGGATGAGGTCGGGCTTCAGGGACGCGACGGTGTCCATGCTCGGCTCGCCGCGCGTGCCGATGTCCTTGGGGTCGTTCTTCAGCGGGACGGCCTTGTCCCAGGTCTTGTAGCCCTTGACGTCGGCGACGCCGACCGGGTCGACGCCCAGCGATATCAGGCTCTCGACCTCGTTCCACTCGGTGCCGACGACCCTCTTGGCGGGACCGTTCAGTTTCACCTTCGCGCCCGTGGCGTCGGTGAGGGTGAGGGATTCGGCGCCCTTCTTCGCGTCGTCGTCGGAGGGCTCGGTGGTGCCGCAGGCGGACAGGGTGAGGGCCGCGGCGGTGGCGGCCGCCGCGGTGATCAGGAGGCGTCTCATGAGGTGGTGCTGAGCCTTTCGCTTCGCGAGTGGTGTCGGCCGATGGCGCGGGTGCGCAGATGGCCGGTGAGGGGGTCGGTTCCGACCTCGATACGGATGCCGTACGTGGCGGTCAGCCGCTGCGGTGTCAGTACGTCTTCGGGGTCGCCGTCCGCGACGACCCGTCCCGCGTCGAGCAGGACGATCCGGTCGGCCACGGCGGCGGCCTGGTCGAGGTCGTGCAGGACGGCGCCGACGGCGATCCCGTGGTCGTCGGCGAGATCCCGTATGAGGTCGAGGAGTTCGACCTGGTATCGGAGGTCCAGGTAGGTGGTCGGTTCGTCGAGCAGGAGCACGCCGGTCTCCTGGGCCAGGCAGCCGGCGAGCCAGACGCGCTGGAGCTGTCCTCCGGAGAGGTGCTCGGCGCCGCGTTCGGCGAGTTCGGCGACGCCCGTCATTTCGAGCGCGCGGTCCACCGCGGCCCGGCCGTCCGGGTCCGCTTTGCCCCAACGGCCCCGGTACGGGTAGCGGCCGAATTCCACCACGTCCCGCACGGTCAGCCCGCTGGGGGTGGGGCGCCCCTGGGTGAGCAGGGCGACGCGGCGCGAGAACGCGCGGGGGCTCAGGGCCAGGCCGTCGGTGTCGCCGTCGATGACGAGCGTGGCGGCCCTGGGCCGCTGCAGCCGCGCGAGCGTGCGCAGCAGCGTCGACTTCCCGCTGCCGTTCGGCCCCACCAGGACCGTCACGTCGCCCGGTCGCAGCGTCATCGAAGCGTCGTGTACGACATCGACGCCTTCGTACGCCACGGTGACACCCGTGGCCGACAGTTCATGACCCTGGGGGCGCGTGGCCGCGGCGGTCTCTTCACCTTCATGCACGCCGTGGAGGTTAGCCTAACCTTACCGAGCAGCGAAACGGGCCCCACATTATTTCCGCAAGGAGAAATCCAGCCAGTCTCACGAACCCCCCGTCCGAGCCACCCGTCGGACTCTGCCCCACCGCCATCGCCGACCACGACCAGCTTCGGCCGGACGCCTCCGCCCCTGCCGAGTCATTGTCAAGATCTTTGGGCGGTCCAGTCGCCATCCGGCGATCGAACCGCCCAAAGCAGGCCGGGCATGCTGTCGTGCGGCTAGCCGACCAACTCGCAGGCGGCCAGGGCAGTGCCCTCGATCCGGGCGCGGATCTTGGCGAAGGCGGTGTCGCGAGAGGTTGAGGTGTCGTCGGCGAAGGGCGAGAATCCGCAGTCGTCGCAGGTGCCGAGCCGGTCGGCGGGCAGATGGCGGGCAGCGGCCAGAACCCGGTCGCGGACCTGCGCAGGGGTCTCGACGCGCGGGTCGATCGGGTCGGTCACCCCGACGAACACGCGGGCCTGGCCGGGTAGATGATCGGCGAGGATACCGAGGACTTTGTCCGGCTCCGGCTCGCTGGCCAGCTGGACGTAGAAGTTTCCGGCCTTGAGCCGCAGCAGCGCGGGCAGCAGGCCGGCGTAGTCCACGTCGAGACTGTGGGTGGAGTCCTGGTCACCGCCGGGGCAGGTGTGGACGCCGATCCTGGCCTGCTCGGCGGCGGAGAAGCGTTCCAGGACACGGTTGTTGAGCGTGATGAACTGCTCCAGCAGGCCCCCTGACGGGTCCAGCTTCAGCGCGAGGCGGGCCTCGGTGAAGTCGAGCTGGACGCTGTGTGCGCCGGCGTCCAGGCAGCCTCGGATGTCGGCCTCGGCCTCGGCGGTGAGATCGTCCAAGAAGGCTTGGCGGGGATAGCCGTCGATGCCGTCCGCCGGATAGAGCAGGCTCAACGCCGAAGGGGCGATGACAGCTTGCTTCACAGGGACGGTCGCGTGCAGGCATGCGGCCCGCAGATATCGGTCGGCGTGCACGGCGTAGCGCAGCGGTCCGGCCGTCAGGCGGGGCAGCTGTCGCTGATGTCCGTCGGCGAAGGGAATGACGACGCCATCGGGTGCAAGGTGATCCAGCCCGGCGAGAGGGTACGTGACGAAGCTGGGCTTGGACTGTTCGCCGTCGGTGACCACCGGCGAGCCGAGCTCCTCCAGACGCCGGATGGTGTCACGGACCGCACGGTCTTGAGAGGCAGCCAGTTCCTCGTCGCCGATCCGGCCGGCTGCACGGGCCGCCACGGCGGCGAGCAGCTCAGGGGGGCGAGGGATGCTGCCGATGGGTTCGGTGGGAATCCCCACGGAGGCCGCGGTCACGGCTGGATCTCCAGCTGCGCCTGACCGCTGCTGCCTTGGAGGCCGGAGGTGAGGCATTGCGTGGGCAGCTGGTTGGGCAGCGCGGCAACCGTCCGCTGTGCCGAATGTCCCTCGCCGCGCCCTTCGGCGACCCGGCCCGACAGCCTGACGACGAGAACGCCGGCGACACGGAGCGTGGTGCTGCTGCTGTAGGTGATCAAAGACCGCTTGCCGTCGGCATACCGCACGTCTTCCGTGAGGCGGGAGTTGGTCAGGGCGACGCAGGATGCCTCCGGTGACACCCCCTCCAGCGAACCGGTGGCTGACATGGTCCGGCCGGGCGCGACGGTGCACTCGTACCGGGCCTCTGTGTGAACGCGGGTCTCGCGCGGCGTGAGGGTCAGGGGCGGGTTGTACGTGCTCTCACTGTGCCCCGTGCACAGGACACCCCCGCTGTGCCTGGCTGCATCGGCCTGACTGGCTGGAGCCTACGCCCACGTCGAGCCCATCAGAAACAGGGAGCTCAAGGCCATTGCCGCACCACGTCCACCGATCATGCGCCCTCCAGGTATCCGGATTCACTTCTGGCCCATGGCTGCCCATGACGGCCCTTGGCCGCCCCCGCGGCCCCCGGCTTGTCGTAGCGCGCCCTCCGCGCCCCTTCGTCTCGTGCGCCGAGAAGTGCGCGCTCGTGCATCACGTCACCGCAGGACAAGCAGTCGCGAGCGCCTGGAACCCGGGCGTATCGGGTATGGCTGGCAGAACGCGATCACAGATCCATGTGCGTGAACTTGGCAGAAGGAACATCGATGGACGACATCACTGCGAAGCGACTCGTCTTTGCCATGCTGGACGCGGACGGCGACGGGGTCATCTCGGCGGACGAATACTTCGCGCGCGCCGAGCGAGTGGCAGCGGCGACGGGGCGCACCAAGGACGACCCCCTGGTCATTGCCGCACGCACCGCCGGTGAGCGGGCGTGGGCGGCGATGGACGCGGACGGCGACGGAGGGGTGACCTTCGAGGAGTACGAAGCATGGGCCGGGGCCGATGCGTTCGACACCGTCTGCGAGCCCGTGCTCGGCGGACTGTTCGACCTCGCCGACACCGACAAGGACGGTGCCCTGGACCTGGCGGAGTTCACGACGCTGCGCACGGCGCTGGGGAACCCGGCCGGCAATATCAAGGCGGCGTTCGCCGTGCTGGACACCGACGGCGATGGACGGATCAGCCGGGACGAATACCTCGCCTCGGTCCGCGCCCACGTCAGCGGGGGACAGTCCCCCATGGGTGAAGCCCTCTACAGTCTCGGAACAGCCGAAGCGACATGAGGGCTGGGCCTCGGGTGCGTGCCCAGACACACGGCGCCGTGCCAATACTCGTTCTCGGGTCATACGCCGATGCCCCAGTTCGGCATGGTGGGCCGAACCAGGGAGAGCCTCCTGGCGGCGTCACCGACCAGAGGCCCGAGCTGTTCGAGCTTGTCAGGGAGGCGCCGGAAGACACCCCTCACCGGAGAAACGCGAAGACAGCGGTGTGAGGCCGAGCAACCCGGTCACCGCACGCGCGGTGAGCCCGTGCCATGCGGCCGCCCGCCGGAGCATGGCGTGGCCGCTGCCCCGCACTTCCACGAAGCTCGCGTGCGCGCCCGCGGTTCTGGCCCGGGCGCAGAAGTCGACGGACGCCTGCGGGTCGGTCACGCGGTCCCGGTCACCGTGGAGGAGTACGACGCGTCGGCCGTCGAGGTGCCGCACCGGATCCTCCGGAGGGCACCACGGGGCAAGCCCGACGACTCCCCGCACGCCGGGGGCCCCGCCCGCGCGCAGGGCGGCTCGGGCGCCCATCGAGTGGCCCACCAGGACGGTCGGCAGGTCACCCGCGATCTCGGCCAGTTCGCTCAACGCGGCCTCGGCGTCGCGGGCCGCGTCCGCGCGCTCCCCGTTCCAGCCGCGGCAGCGGTAGCGGACCCGCCCGATGAGCACGGCGTGCTCCGCCGTGGCGCGGCGGGCGGCCCGTTCGAAGGGGAGCATCCGGACGGCGGGGAGATTCCACGGGCCGGGCGCCGACGTGCCGTACTCGTGTCCGCCGTGCAGCAACAGCACAGCGGCACGCGCGCGGGGACCGGTCCCGGTGAGGCAATGGAACTCCTTGCGACTACGGACAATCTACAGGCCCCTCCCCCGGTGCACGCGGCTGCCCGTCGGAGGCGCTCCGGCGCCGGGGCCGGCCGTCTCAACTCCCGTACGTATTCATGGCCGTGGGGCTGCTGTTCGAGGAGTGGTCCGGCGCTGTACCGTCTGCCACGACCTTTGGTGGCGAGGATAGGAACGGCGTATGACCAGCCCCCTGGACAGAGTTGACACCTCTACGGCGCACTCCGCTCGCGTCTACGACTACATCCTGGGCGGCAAGGACCACTATCTCGTCGACGTCGAGGCGGGCGACGCCATGTGCCGGCACTGGCCGTCGCTGCCCGTGCACATGCGGGAGAACCGCCGGTTCATGCACCGCGCGGGGCGATTTCTGGCCGAGGAGAAGGGCGTTCGGCAGTTCCTCGACATCGGGACCGGGCTGCCGACCGCGCCGAACCTGCACGAGGTGGTGCAGAAGGCGGCACCGGAGTCGCACGTGGTCTACGTGGACAACGATCCCATCGTCCTCACCCACGCCCGCGCCCTGCTACAGAGCTCGCCCGAAGGCGCGACCGCCTACGTGGACGCCGACATGCACGATCCCGACGCCATCCTGGACAGCCCCGAATTCAGTGAACTGCTGGATCTGGACAAGCCGGTCGGCCTGATGATCATCGGCATGCTGCACTTCATCCTGCCGCCGGACGACCACCGTCTGGTGCGGCGCCTGCTCGATCCGCTCCCGTCGGGCAGCTTCCTGGCGATGACGATCGGCACCGCGGACTTCGCCCCGGAGGAGGTCGGCCAGGTCGCCGAGGAGTACGCGCGGCAGAACATGCCCATGGCGCTGCGCGACCTGCCGACCGCCACCTCGTTCTTCGACGGCCTTGAGCTGGTCGAGCCCGGCGTGGTCCAGGTCCACAAGTGGCGGCCGGGCGACGGGCAGCACGCCGTCGACGACCGGGCCATCGCGATGTACGGGGCGGTGGCGCGCAAGCCCTGACCCCGGCGCCGCACCACAGCACTTCCCTCCCCACACACTCTCGGTTCCGTACGGAGCCGAGGCCCCCCACAAGTGAAGTGAAGGGACAGCAATGCTGCATCACATACGGCTGGGAATAGCGAGTACCGCCGTCGCGGTCGCCCTGACCGCGGCACCGGCGGCGAACGCCCTGTCCGCGCCGGAACCGGCGACGGCGAAAGACACGTCGGCGGTAGTGACGCTCCGCTACGACGACAGCCGGGCCGCGGGCTGGGAGGCGGCGATCACGGCCGGTGTCGCCTCGTGGAACTCGAACGTCGAGAACGTCAAGCTGGTCGAGGCCGCGCCCGGCACCCGGGCCGAGATCCAGATCGTGGCCACCAGCGGCTGGCCGCAGGCCACCCTCGGCCCGGTCCGCCCGGGTGGCAGGGCTCAGGTCCAACTCGGCCAACAGGCGGTCACGCAAGGCCACGACAAGAACCGTATCGCCGCCCACGAACTCGGCCACAACCTGGGCCTGCCGGACACCAAGCCCGGCCCGTGCTCCCAGTTGATGTCGGGTTCCAGCGCGGGCACCAGCTGCAAGAACGCGGTGCCCGACGCGGCTGAGCAGGCCCGGGTCGAGCGCGCCTACGCGGGCGGCGCCGCACACGCCCCAGCCGACGGCCGCATGCTGGTGGACGCGCGATAGCCGCACGGAAGATCACAGCGCACGGTGCCTGACCGCGACACACGCGGTCAGGCACTCGCCCCAAGGCGTGTCCGGTGGGTCAGCCACCAGACCGTGAACGAGTCGGCTCCAGCTCCTTCCTCAGGAATTGCTCGAACCGTGACATGACCTGCCGAAGCGCGTCGAGGGAATGTGCCGCCTGGGCGTCCCACAGCCTGTCGGCGCTTCCGCCGACGAGTGGCGTTGAAGCGGTGGACTGCTGGAGTGCGTGGACGATATGACTGCTCGTCAGAACTCGCGTCAGCCAGGCTGCGGGAAGGGAGCGTTCCGCAGCGACGCCGCAGGCGAAGGAGCCCAACGACTTGCCGACCAGCAGGCGACAGGAGCCCTCTTCGGCGTCGATCGCTTCGACGGTCTGCCTCTCCACCCAGGTGACTTGATTACGGCCCGGGCGAAGTGGAGCAGTGGTCGGGCGGGTGAATAGCCGGTTCCTGGCAGCACGAGGGCCACGCGATCCCTGTTAGGCCACGCCCGGCGTCGGCGCCGTGTCGGCGTACGCGGCCAGGCCGTCGGCCATCCGCTGCATGAAGCGGGTCAGATACCAGCGCCAGAACGGCCCCGAGAGGGGAAGCTTCGGCTCGAAGGTGGCCGACCAGGTGATGTCGGTGCCGCCCTGCGGGGTTTCGGCCAGCTCGACGGTGCCCCGGTAGGAACGGAACGGGCCACCCGCGTTCTCGTAGCCGAACCGCCGGTCGGCGAGCAGCTCGACGATGTTCTCGCGGGCGGTCGCCCGTCCGGTACGGAACACGCGTACGTCGCCGACCTCCTGCGGGAGGTCGGGATCGCCTCCCCCTTCGATCTCGGCGGAGTCGATCGGCGACCACGAGGGCCAGGTGGCCGCGCGCAGGAGCACGGTGAACACGGCTTCGGGCTTCGCCGGTGAATGTGAGGTCACGGCATAGGTGTAGGGCACGCCGCCACGTTAGGACGGCGTGCCCGGGGCGGGACATGCGCGAAATTGCTCCCCTGTCGACGCGTTCTTGCGGAACACCGACGGCCGGACGCCGACATGCGCCAGGAAGACCGAGGAGAGACCTCCCGGGCTGGAGAAGCCGCAGCGTTCGGCGATCTGCCCGACGGTGAGGTCGGTACGGGCCAGCAGCCGCCGCGCCTGCTCGATCCGCAGCCGGGTCAGATACCGATGCGGTGTCTCGCCGGTGGCTTCGCGGAACACGCGGATGAAGTGGTAGACGCTCAAGTGCACTTCGGCGGCGATGTCGGCGAGCGTCAGCGGATGGGCCAGGCGGTCCCGCATGATCGCGATGCCTTGGCGTACCGCCGCGCGGTCGGGACCCGGCGGGCGGTGGTCGCGGCCCCGCGTCAGCAGATGGGTGGCGAGGAAGGCGGCCGCTGATTCCGCGTACACGTCTGTCGCGCCCTCCGCCCCCGGCAGGGCGCGCACGACGTGTTCGACGAGTGCGTCGCCCGCGCCCAGCCCGGCGGACAGCGCCTCGAAGTCCGGCGCGGGACCGCCGAGTTCCGCAGCGGCCCGCTCCACGGTCGCCCGCGGAATGTGCACCTGGACGCTGCTCATCGTCGTCGTCGAGCGGTAACTGCGCACGGTCGAGTGGCCGGGGACCATGAGCTCCAGACGGCCGGGGGCCCAGCGCCGACGCGTCGGCCTGCCGTCGGCGCGCGTCCGCATCTCCGCGGTCCCTCCCGTACAGAGGACGAGATGCAGATCGGACACTCCGGGAAGGTCGAGGTGCTCCACCTCCCGCGCATGGGTGAAGCTCTGCACCAGCAACGACCGCCAACCGGCGTCCTGCCAACTGCAGTACGTACGCCGCACGAACCGTGCCGTGTCGACATCGGCGTACGGAGCCAGATCGAAGTCGGACGTGTCGAACACGCCTCAAGTCTAGGTTCCCGGCGGCGCGTGCGGATCCGCGCGGCTGACCGTCCGGCACGCCCGCGCGGATGCCGAGTGCCGACGCGCCTCCGCCTCTACTCCCGGCAGAGGCAGAAGGGGTGCCCCGCGGGGTCGGCGAAGACACGGAAGCCGCGTTCGCCGTCCTGGTCGTCCAGGTCGAGTGCCTTCGCACCGAGGGCGAGGACCTCTTCCTGGGCGCGGTCCATGTCGGTGACGGTGAAGTCGAGGTGCAGTTGCTGCGAATCGGAGGACGCCTGGGGCCACTTGGGCGGCTGGTGGTCGGCGGCGCGCTGGAAGGAGATGCGGTGCCCGCCGGGGGCGTACAGGTCGTACCAGTCCTCGTCGTACTGCTTGATCTCGCCGCCCAGTACGGCCGCGTAGAAACGGGCCAGCGACTCCGGTTCCCGGCAGTCCAGGGCGACGAGGGTGTACGTCGCGATCGCCATCGGGCTCTCGCCTCCTATTCCGATCCTATTCCGAGGTGGTCCGGCTGTTCCGGAGGTGGTCCGGCTGTTCCGAGGTGCTCCGGCCGTCCTTTCGGCGGTGCACTGTTCGGTTGCCCCGATTTCTGCACCGTAAGGGGGCGGGGTGCGGCACGGTCGCCCGGTCAGGCGCTCCGCCGGTGCCTGCCGGACGCGGCCTTCTTCGCCGGGCCCTTCTTGGCCGGGCTCTTCTTAGCTGTGGTGTTCTTGGCTGTGGTCTTCTTCGCCGCGGACTGCTTGGCCGCGGACTGCTTGGCCGCGGTCTTCGTCGCCGCTGTCTTCTTTCCCGCGGTCTTCTTCGCAGCCGTCTTCCTGGCGGTCCGGTCGGGGCCGGTCTTCTTCGCCGCCCTCTTCTTCGGCTTCAGTTCGTGCACGTCCGCGTCGGACTCGCCACGCGTCTCGCGGGCCCGCTGCACGGACTGCTGGAGTGCGGCCATGAGGTCCACGACCTCGCCCGCCGGCGCTTCCTCCGTCTCCGCGCGAGGCGGCTTCTTGCCTTCCGCCTTCGCGTGGATGACCTCCTCCAGCGCCTGTGTGTAGCGGTCGGTGGCCCACTCCGCGCCCTCGATGCCTTCGTCGCGGGTCATGGAGTCGATGAGCTGCACGGCCTGGTCGATCTCGCCGTCGTCGACATCGATGTCCTTGGGGGCAAGGCTCTCCGGGGAACGGATCTCGTCGGGCCAGCGCATGGCGTGCAGCACGATGGCGTCGTCGCGGATGCGGAGCAGACCGAGCCGCTCCCGGCCGTGCCAGGCGAATTTCGCCACCGCCGCCTTCGCGTTCCGCTCCAGGGCCTTGCGCAGCAGCGTGTACGGCTTCTCGGCGACCTTGCGGTCCGGCTCGAGGTAGTAGCCCTCCCGGATCCGGATCGGATCAATGCTCTCATAGGGGACGAACGCGGCGATCTCGATCGCCTTGGCCGTCGGCAGCGGGATCTCACGGAGCTCCGCGTCGGACACCGCGACGAGGGTGTCGCCGGACACCTCGTACCCCTTGCCGATCTCGTCCTGGCTCACCTCCCGGTCCTCGATCTCGCACACCTTGCGGGTACGGATCCGCCCCATGTCTTCCAGGTGATATTGGTGAAAGCGAATGGAATGGTCCTCGGTGGCGGCGACCACCTTGATCGGAATCGTGACCAGGCCGAAGGTGATGGCGCCGGCCCATACGGGGCGGGGCATGACGAACCTCCCAGACAGCCCCGAGACCTCCAGGCTAGGAGTGTCTTCCCCGGTTCGCACACGCAGCGGCGAAGATCTTGCTCCGGCCCGTTCCGGACCGGCATCGCCGCCGCGTGCCCGGGGCGCAGCCGGCCCGGTGTCCTGCGCGCGCCTCGGGGCCGGTCACGCCGCCGCGTGAGCGGGGCCCCTCTCGCGTCCTCCGGGGTGGCGGTGGCGCCACACCCAGAACACGGCACTAGCCACCAGCGCCCAGGCGGCGAGGACGAGGTAGGGGAAGGCGTGCTGGTGGCCGTTGAAGTAGACCGCCGTGTGCTGGGCGTTGACCGAGGCGCCCGGTGGCAGCCACCGGCCGATGTGCCCGAGCACGGAGGGCAGCAGCGGCCAGGACACCGCTCCGCCCGAGGACGGATTGCCGAGGAGCACCATCAGGCCCCACGTAGGGATCATCGACCACCGTCCGACCAGGGTGTTGAACATCGTGAAGACCATGCCGGAGGCGAACATGGTCAGGCTCAGGATGAGCCAGGACTGGACGAAGGGAAGGTCGAGAGCGCCCAGCCACCAGTCGACCACCGCGGCGATCGCGAAGGCGCCCAGCAGGGCGTAGGCGAGGGTGAACGCGATGCGCTCGGCGGGGTTGAGCGCGCGGGCGTGCACGCTCAACTGGATGGCCCCCACGAAGCCGATGATCACGGCGGCCAGTGAGATGTAGAAGATCGCCAGACCGCGGGGGTCCCCGGGCTGCAGGGGGTTGAGGTCGTGGACGGTCACCGGGACTCCGACGGTGCGTCCGACCTTCGTCGCGGTCTCGGCCAGCAAGTCCGCCACGGAGGCGCCGGAAGCGCCGGAGACGTCGAGTGCCACGCGTTCGCCCGGGCGGACATCGAGGATCGCGAAGACCTCCTGCTGCTCGACCGCTTCGCGGGCGGCGGCCACGGTGTCGTAGCGGTGGATCTCGATCGAGGCGTCGAGGGCCTTCTCCATCCCCGTCAGGAACGCTTCGCCGCGCGTCGCGCGCTCTGCGCCCACCACCGCCGTCGGCACCTGCCGGGGGGTGGGATTGGCCATGGCGTACGTGTACGAGCCCGCGAAGAGCCCGGCGGCCGCGGCCAGGATGAACACCAGCACGGTGGCCGGCAGGAAGGGCGACTCCTTGAACGCTTCCCATCGCTCGGGCCAGCCGGCCCGTCTGCCGTGTTCTCCGTGCGGAGGGCGGGGGCGGGGCGCGTCCGCCGATGGAGAACTTTCGGGAATTTCGGGCATAACGTCAAGCTAGATCACGATCAGTCCCCCCTCCCCCACAACTGCTCCGGTCGGTGTAACGGAAACGGGCGCCCGACCCGCGGCAGAGGGCGCCTGCGACGCACGCCTAAGGTCGGTCCATGACTCACGCATGGCGTATAGGACTGGCAGTGGCCGGTGCCGCGGCGGCGGCCGTCGCCACGATGCTCGTGAACGCCGAACCGGCGGCCGCGGCAATGCCGTTCGGCTCGGTGGACCCCGGCACCGTGTCGCAGTTCAAGCTCAACCAAGTCGTTTCCGGAGGCGGCGCCAACGGCATGGACGCCGCCGTCGAGGCGGTGGAGAAGACCGGCGCCGTCAAGAACATCGACGTCAGCACGCTTCTCAAGACGGGCGGCAACACCGGTGTCGCCGGGCTCTGCCATGACACCGGCCTGTCCGCGAGCCTCAAGCCCGGCGGGTACTGCTGGAAGAAGCAGGACGACACGTCGAGCAGCTGGAACGCCACGGACGGCGGCTGGACACCCCAGGGCCTGTCCCTGCCGTACAGCGATACCGGGACGGCCCCCCCGACGGAAAGTGGAAGGGCATCCCCTCCTACGCCGCGACCTGGCATCACAGCACCGACATGGGCAACCCCGATCCGGCCAAGCGGCGCGGCGACGAGTACGCCCGGCTCACCCTGGTGAACGCGGCGAACGGCACGCCCAACTATCACAACCTGCTCCTGGTCCAGCCCGGCAAGGGCGCGGACGGCAAGGGCAACTTCCGCGTGGTTTCCGGCAATCACGTCGACGGCGTCGTCTGGTACGGCGATCGTGCCTTCGTCGCCAACGGGCGCTACCTCCAGGTCTACGACCTGAGGCACATCTGGAAGCTGAACAAGCAGGCGAAGGAGGTGGGCATTTCCGGCACCACCTCGTCGGGTCTGTGGCACAACTACGCCGTCCCGATGGTCGCGATGTACCAGACCACCACCGGCAACACGGCCTGCACCGTCACCCAGGGAACCACTCCCTGCCTCAACTCCCTCAGCCTCGACCGCACCGGCGGCCAGGACGCGCTCGTCTCGGCCGAGTACAAGAAGGACGCGGCGGGCGGCCGCGTCGTGCGCTGGCCGCTCGACGCCGCGACCAAGCTCCCGCGGGGCAATGCCTCGGCCGCGTACACCTCCCCGGTCTGGTCCATGCAGGGCGCGGCCACCGACGGCACCAACTGGTACATGGCGGGTACCTGCCCCACCGGGGCGGGCGGCGGCACCGCCGACGATCCGTACTCCTGCGTCCACAAGGCACAGGCCAACACCGCGCCGCACGTCATGACCGCCGCCCCCGTCTACACCCAGAACCTCAACTACTCCTGGTCCACGGACCGGCTCTGGGGCATCAACGAACGCATCAACACCGCTGCGGGCAAGCGCGTGGTCTTCTCGGTCGACACGCCCTGATCGGTCAGCACGCCCTGACGCGGCCGGCCGGATTCAGGTCAGGTCGTTCAACTCGGCCGTGAAGAGCAGCGCCGGGTCGAATCCCATCCCGGTGAAGTGGCCCGCGAGTTCGAGGGACAGGACGCCGTGCAGGCGGGTCCAGCAGGACAGGGCCCGGTGGAGGGTGGCGGACGGGGCGGGATGGCCGTCCGCCCACTTCCGGTGGTCCTCGAGGTGCGCGTCGAACGGCGTCTCGGGGCGTCCGTCCGAGGGCCGCGCGGCGTACGCGTCCAGCAGGGTCGTCATGATCTCGGACGCGATCGTGGTGACGTCGTCCGGGGCGTGGTAGCCCGGGACGGGGGTGCCGTAGACGAGGAAGTACCGCTGCGGGTCCTCGATCGCCCATCCGCGCAGCGCGTGCGCCAGCGCGGACACGTCGGCACCGGATTCCGCGGCCGCGCGGAAGGTGTCGGCCAGGCTCCGGTACGCGTCCCTGATGAGCGCGGTGATCAACTCGTCGCGGTTGGCGAAGTACCGGTAGAGCGCGGGTCCGCTCACGCCCATGGTCGGCAGCCTGCTCCGCGCGCACGACCGAGCGGTTCGCTGGGCGGCCGCGGCGCTCGCCGTCGCGTACGCGATCCCGCTGACCGTGTGGCTGACGCGGTCCGACGGGGCGCCGAGCCTGTCCAAGGACCTCCACCCGGCGTTCGTCGGGGTGATCGTCGCGGCGTCCGTCGTGCTCATCGTCGCCATCCGCCGGACCCGCAAGACAAGTTGCCCCAACATGGGTGGCGGGGTGAAGAACGCGCCCGTCCGGATCGGCGGGGCAGGGCAAAGAGGAGTACCCACTCCTTGCCACTTTCAACTTATAGCGCACAGGGGGGCTTGCGGCAAGGCCCCCTTCGTACCGCAGAATCACTGGCCAAAGCCAGTACCTGCGGGAATCGGAGATTCACGAAGTGCGTGTGTTGTTGTCGGTTTACAGATCGTGCGGTGACGTCGAGCCGCTGGTGGGCCTCGCGCCGCGGGCAGGGGCGCGCGGCGCCGAGGCGCGGGCATGCGTGCCGCCGAATGTCGCGGACGCGACCGACGCGACCTCGGATCGGAGCTGATGACATGAATCCCCTGGCCATCAGTGCGTTCGACCTTCCCGATCGCCTCTCTCCCAAGGCCGACCCGAAGCTGATCGACGCCGACGAGCGGCACTTCGCGGCCATCGCGGAGAGCCTCGAGCAGGCGATCGCCGAAGTGTCCGGCCGTCTCGACGCCCAGCGCAGGGCGCCCGGCGGCATCGGCCGGGAGGCGATGGACCGGGACACGGAGATCCACCGGCTGACCGGTCGCCTGCGCGCCTTGCGGCGCTTCGGGCTGGATCTGTGCCTCGGCCACATGGTCGGCGCGGACGACGCCGAGCCCGTGTACGTCGGACGAATCGGCCTCACCGACAGTACGGGGCGCCGGCTGCTGCTCGACTGGCGCTCGCCCGCGGCCGAGCCGTTCTTCGCGGCGACGCACGCCAACCCGATGGGGCTGGCGAGCCGCCGGCTGGCGAGCCGCCGCAGGTATCGCTGGACCCGCGGCCGGATCAGCGACTACTGGGACGAGGTGTTCACCTCGGACGGGCTGGAGGGGCACGCCGCGCTCGACGACCAGTCCGCCTTCATCGCAAGTCTCGGCGGCAACCGGTCGTCCCGGATGCGTGACGTGCTCGGCACCATCCAGTCCGACCAGGACGCCATCATCCGGGCGGGATCCCGCGGCACCCTCGTCGTCGACGGCGGTCCGGGCACGGGGAAGACCGTCGTCGCCCTGCACCGCGCCGCCTACCTCCTCTACTCCGACCCCCGCCTCGGCCACCGTCGTGGCGGCGTACTGTTCGTCGGTCCGCACCGGCCCTACCTGGACTACGTCGCCGACGTCCTCCCCAGCCTCGGGGAGGAGGGCGTGCAGACCTGCATCGTGCGGGACCTCGTCGCCGAGGGAGCCGAAGCACCGGCCGAGGCCGATCCGGAGGTGGCGCTGCTGAAGTCGTCCGCGAACATGGTGAAGGCGATCGAGCCGGCCGTCGGCATCTACGAAGAGCCGCCGACCAAGGGCATGACGGTCTCGACCCATTGGTCCGACGTCTGGCTCAGCGCCGACGACTGGGCGGCGGCGTTCGAAGCTCCGGAACCCGGCACTCCGCACAACGAAGCCCGTGAACAGGTCTGGGAGGAGCTGGTCACGATCCTGCTGGACAAGCACGAGGGCGGATACGACGGCGAAGAGGTACCGCCCGAGCTGTTCCGGAAGTCGCTGCGGCAGAACCGAGAGCTGGTCACGACCCTCAACCGGGCATGGCCGATGCTCGAAGCCACCGATCTCGTCGGGGACCTCTGGTCGGTCCCCGCCTACCTGCGCAAGTGCGCGCCCTGGCTCAACCGTGACGAGGTGCGGAAGCTGCAGCGCGCCGACGCCCAGGCGTGGACGGTGTCCGACCTGCCGCTCCTGGACGCGGCACGGCATCGGCTCGGCGATCCGGAGGCGGCCAGGAAGCAGCGTCGGCAGGCGGCCGTCCTCGACGCCCAGCGCGAGCGGATGGCGCAGGTCGTCGACAACCTGATCGACGCCGTGTCCACCTCGGGTGCCGACGGCGACGACGGCGAAGGGCTGGTGACGATGCTGCGCGGCCACGACGCCCAGGTCAGCCTGGTCGACGAGTCCGAACTGGCCACCGCCGACCCGGATCTGCTCGGCGGCCCGTTCGCGCACGTCATCGTGGACGAGGCTCAGGAACTGACCGACGCTGAGTGGCAGATGCTGCTGCTGCGCTGTCCGTCCCGCAGCTTCACCGTCGTCGGGGACCGCGCCCAGGCCCGGCACGGATTCACGGAGTCGTGGCAGGAGCGGCTCGCGCGGGTCGGGCTCGACCGGGTCGACGTGGCCCCGTTGAGCGTCAACTACCGGACGCCGGAAGAGGTCATGGCGGAGGCCGAGCGGGCCATCCGTGCGGCGCTGCCTGACGCCAATGTGCCGACGTCCATCCGCACCAGCGGCATCCCGGTCGTCCACGGATCCGTCGCGGAACGGGACTCGATCCTCGACGACTGGCTCGCCGCACACGCCGAGGGGGTCGCGTGCGTCATCGGCGATCCCGCGTTCCGCTCGACGCCCCGCGTCCGGTCGCTGACCCCGGAGCTGTCGAAGGGGCTCGAGTTCGACCTGGTCGTCCTGGTGGACCCGGACGCGTTCGGCGAGGGCATCGAGGGGGCGGTCGATCGCTATGTCGCGATGAGCCGGGCGACGCAGCAGCTCGTCATCCTCACGAGCTCCTGACGCCGGCCGGACGAACGCCTCCCGCCCGTCCGGCCCTCACCGGCCGGGTGGGAGGCGCTCCGAGGCCCCCCGCACCACCTGGTCGCCCAGTCGCTCGGTCAGTTGCCGTTCCCCAATACCTGGTGCAGCGCCTTCGCGAAGTCCTCCGGGGCGCCGTGCTGGCCGTACTCGCCGCCGAGGAATCCGCCGTGGTGACTGGGGAACACCGTCAGATCGACGCCGAGCCGGGTGGCGATCTGGGCCGCCGCCCGGGCGGCGAGCTCGCCTTCGGACTCCTGGCCGGCCGCGACGACGATGTGCGTGGAGGCGGCACGCAACGCGGCGAAGTCGGGCTGGTAGCCGGTGCAGGCCAGCAGGTTCTGGGCCAGCAGCGGGTCGTCACGCGAGCCGTCGTCCTGCGTCGGCAGTCCGAAGTCGGCGGGGTCGGGCGCGGGCTCGTCCGCCCAGTCGGCGGGGAACGGGCCTTTCCGGCTGGACACCGCGATGAACTTCGCCATCCCGGGGCCCACCCCGTCGCGCTGGTACGTGGCGTGGATGTCCGCGATGGCCGCCAGCGCCGCCTCACGGTCCTGGAGCACCTGGGCCGTCGGCGGTTCGTGCGCGACGAGGGTGCGCACCAGCTCGCCGTGCCGCTCCACCAGAGCGAGCAAGTTGACGGCTCCGCCGCTGCTCGCGAAGACGTCGACCGGCCCCGCTCCGAGGTCCTCGATCACCCGCCGCAGGTCGTCGGCGTGTTCCTGCGGTGTCAACTGCGTGGCGCCGTCGTGCCGTTGGCTGCGGCCGGTGCCACGCGGGTCGTACGTCACGACCGTGCGGTCGGTGAAGTGGGACGCCAGCGTGGCGAACCCGGCGGCGTCCATGGGCGAGCCGACCAGGAACAGGACGTTCTCACCCGTCGTGCCGCCGGTCCGGTCGCCTCGGATGTCGTAGCACAGGGTGGCCCCGGGCACGGTCAGTGTGCGGGTCTCTGCCTCGGCCATGGTGGTTCGCTCCTCGGTCGCATCGGTCATCGCGTTGTTGTGAAGTAAGACCGGCGGCGGCACCAGGAATCATCGCTCCGCGCCCAAGTCGTTGGCGGAGAGGCGGCTGTCGGGCATGTTTCAGTGATCGGCTGGGGTCGGTCGCCGTGGCCACGGTGCGGCGTACGTGATGCCGAGCGAGGCGGCAACAGGCGGCGTCGCGGCCATACTCCTTCGCTACCGGGCGCTGGAGCGCATGTCACCCGGTGATCCGACCGCAGTTGGTGCCGCTCCTGTCGGCTGACTCGCCCGCGATCACCCCGCCCCAGGAAACGCAGTAGCCCTTGGCCTCGAGGTAGACGGGCCCCGCGTACGACCGGTAGTAGCCGTCGTCATCGGCGTAGTCTCTGGTGTCGTCCCGCTGGACCCAGACGTACATGTGGACAGCAGGGCCCGGGGTGCTGCGGATCGTCACAGCACAGTTTTTTCCTGTCGCGGGGTTATAGGTCAGATAGGACGTCCCCGCCTTCCCGATGTTGATCTGGTTGACGATTTTGTAGCCGGTGCCGCATGCCTTGTTGTACGCGGCCGCGGGTGTGGGCGGGGCTGCGGCCGCCCCGGGGGCCATGGCTATGACACCGCCTGCGGCCAGCGTCACGGCGGCTCCTGCCAGCCGGATGTATCCCTTGCGTTCCATACGCCCTCCCTGAACTGGGTGCCAGTACACCGCCTGAGGCGCCGTCATGTTCTTTCGGCCGCTCCTCCGATGGTGCTCCTGCCTGCAGGGACACAGCCGAAGCCCGTGCCAGTTGCGCCCCCGCACTCCGCATCCCCGGCGCCAGCACGATTCGGCACCACGCCACACCGCGGCCCCTCTCGCCCTGCCGGACGGCGGGCCAGGCACTGCCTTCCGTCGACGCCTGGCCCACTGATCGGCGTACTCGTTTTGGCATGACCAGAAATGTCTAATTGCAGCCAAAGTTTACTGATTCGGTCTGTTTAAAGACATTTGATCATCGTATGGGGCGTGTGGCACGTCCCATCTCACCTACGTTGGAGACTGTCAGGCGGAGTATCTCTCCGCCTGAACAATCGAAGGAAGTAACACCATGCGCACCATGCGCACGACCACTGCCAGGACCTTCCTGATCGCCACGATCGCCGTAGCCGGTCTTACCGTGACGCCCGCTCTCGCCTCCGCCCAGCCGGGTACGGGCAGCGCCCGGGCGCACAGCGCCGCCGGGGCCCCCGGCAGTAACGGGGCCAACGGCGTTGGGGTCCTCGGTGGTATCGGTGGCCTCGGCGGCACCGGTGGTGCCGCGGGTGCCAACGGCAACGGAGGCAACGGAGGAGCCGGAGGCAATGCCAGCGGCGTCGCGAGTGTCGGCGGACTCGGCGGCACGGGCGGGGCCGGCGGCGCCAACGGCGACGGCGGCAACGGCGGCTTCGGTGGCGAGGCCAAGCTCGGCGGCACCGGCGGCAAGGGCGGCGTCGGCGGCGTCGGCAATGCCGGGGCCGGTATCAACGGCGGCAAGGGCGGCAACGGTGGCGCCGCCATCGTCAGTGGCGGCCACACGGGCGGAACGGGCGGCGCCGGTGGCGCAGCCAGCCCCGTGTGCCCCGGCAAGCCCGGCGGCAACGGAACCGCGGCCACGATGTTCGCGAACGGCACCACCGGCGCCACAGGCGCTGCCGGCAAGACCACTCTCCCCTGCTGAACATCCCGGTGAGCGGGTCCGCAGCGGCAAGAGGAGAAACACCAGCCCGGAACATCACACCCCGTCGCTGCTGAGTACCGTCAGGCAGTCAACGGAGTGCCGAAGCCCGGACAGCGCCCGGCTGAGACTTCTCAGCCGGGCGCTGTCCGTCGTACGCGGTCCATCCGCACACCGGCCCTTGCGACCACGGCCCCTCCAGTTGAGGCCAGAACTCCGCATAATCTCGAATTCCGGCCACCCTCCAGCCTGTTCCGGCCATGCGGGTAGCGCACGTTCTCCCCTGTTAGGGGCGGTGGGAGGATCGGGCTCCTTCGCCTCGGGGGAGAATGACCGGCGGGAGCGTTCATGGCTGATCCGATCACCAGCACTGCGGATCTGCTGGTCGTTCCGCATCTCGATCTGCACGTCGTACTCAATGACACCCCCAAGCTCAAGATCGATGTATTCCGCCGCGTCTTCACCGATCTCACCCCGAGCCCCTTCACGCTGATTTCAGAAATGAAGAACAGTGTGGTCGACTTCTTCGCCCCGCATCAGCCGACGGGGCACCGGCTCGACAACCGCCCTTCGGTGGACGCCGCGACCGGGATCGTCACGGCGACCGTGCCCGGGGTCTTTCTGTTCCAGATCACTGTCGGTGCCGGGGGTGGTGCGGGCTCTGTGGTGGGCAGGCTGCAGGTGCACGAGCGGATGCTCGACTGGTGGTTCGGGAACGACTCCCTCACGACGGCCCGCGATCTCACGCGCGCGCACGCGCAGCCGACGATCTACGCCAGGTTCAGTGAGCACCCGGCAGCCGGCACGGATGCCGTGGGCGACATCACCGGGCACGGATATGTTCCGCTGCGCTCGGCGAATTCCACGAAGGTCGATATCGACCCTCGGGGCAGGCTGCGGGGAAAGGAAGAGTCGGACGTACCGGTGGAGATCAGCGGTACGTTCCTCGGCAAGACCAATATCCTTCCGGTGCGGGTGGCCAACTTCGCCCGGCCCCGGTTCACGGTCCGCACCGTACGCCGCCAGGATCTTTCCCGTCCGGAAGAGAAGTCGAACGTGGTCTTCCTTTCGGAGGGATTCGGAGAGCAGGACAGGCAGCAGTTCGACGAGATTGTCGAGCGGACAGTGAAAGCGATGTTCGAGGCGCCCCGGCACGAGCCGTTCGGGCTGCTGCGCGACAGTTTCAATGTCTTCCAGTGCTTCGAACCGTCCCAGGAAGGGCGCCACCTCACCATCGGCAACCGTGTCGTGGACAAGCCGGGCACCGGCATCGACCTCACCCAGTGCCGTATTCCGCACCCGCATCCCCTGCCAGGGGCCCCGGCGAACAGCTACAACCTCCAGCAACTGATCGAGCGCGTGGGTCTGCCGATGCGCAACGAGAGCCGGCCCTTCAACGGGTTCAAGGCCCTCTGGAGCGGCCAGAGCCTGCCCGACTTCAACCCCGCCCAGGTGAACGACCTGCTGATCAAGACCTGGATGGCGCACCAGTCCGAGGGGTTCATGCAGGCCGCGGACACTCTGTACGGCTTCTACCTCGGCAGTCGGTGGGCGGACGGCAGCAGGATCGGCACCGTCGGCAACACGGCGGCGCCGCCGCCCGCGGCCGACAACCCGGCCGACCTCAATCTCAGGGGGTTCATCGCGCGGCTCTACGACTTCTACAAGGCCCCGCCCCTCCAGTCGTTGGGGCTCGACCCGCGCAGGCACGCACCCGAGCTGTACGCCACGTCAGGTACCACGAACGCCGGGAACTCGGTCCTGGCCTATCTCGACGGTCTGTTCACCGAGGACCTGCCGTCGCCCAACGTCGGAGCGGTCTGGACCCCGGACGACACCAAGTTCAAGCGGAGCCGGGGGCTGGTCGGGGTTCTCGTCCACGACACCCTGCTGGGCGGTCAGGCGCTCAACAACGGGACGATGATGGCCACGACCCTGGGTATGCGGGACCGGGTCGAGTTCACCACGGGGCTCGGGGATCCCCCGGGCCGCCCGATCATGCGGCGCGTTCCTCCCCGGCCCGTTCCTCCCAACAATCGCCACGGCGTCGTCGAGTTCGGCCACCTCATCAACACGGTGGTGCACGAGTTCGGCCACAACTTCGCCCTCGGCGACGAGTACGAGGACGTCGGGGGCGACGACGCGAACGCCACCGGATTCCCGCAGGACGTGAAGCTCGACAATCTGGCAAGCATCGGATTCCTGCGGATCCCCGCCACCCCGCCGGGCCGGCGGCTCGACGGCGCCAAGGTCAAGTGGTTCGTACTGCCACGGATGCGGGTGTCCGGCAGGCTTCTTGAGGACTCGAAAGCGATCCCCGCCGGTATCGAGATCACCGTGGGGACGACCGGATTCGACAAGTGGGTCAAGGCATGGGCCGACAACGCCACCGTCAGCCTGCAGAACTTCGCCGCGACCGAGTTCAACCTGCAACTCCCGCTCAAGACCGGCCCCGCGCAGGCGCTCAAGGGCCTGCCGTTCGCCGACAGGCCGGACGAGAGCCGCGGCACCTTCGTACTGCGGACGCCGGGCAGCGTAGGAGTGTTCGCCAAGAACTCACGGGTGTTCGTACCGCTGAAGGACAAGACGGGCAACGACGAGGTCATCGTCCCCAGGCCGGTCCTGGACTTCTTCAACAGCGCCGCCAACCCGCGCAACCACCTGCCGCTGAACCGTGACCCCGACACCACGCGGCCGAGCGGGCAGAAGGAGGCCGACACCGAACTGCCCGTCGCCATCCCGGGGTTCGCGCTGCCGCGCTACCCGTATCAGCTCGTCGGCATCTTCGAAGGCGGAAACCACTTCGCCGCCGGTTACTACCGGGCCTCCGGCGAGTGCAAGATGCGCGGCCAGGACAAGGAGCGACACGTCCACGACCACCGGGGCGAGTTCTGCTTCCTCTGCAAGTGGCTGATCGTCAACCTCGTCGACCCGGCCCAGCACGCCCTGCTCGACACGCGGCACTATCCGAGGGCGTGACATGGCTGAACAAGGAACCTTCGACAAGCTCGCCACCGAGGTCGGGCAGGCACTGCTGCCGCTGCGCGACGCGATCACCTCCCCTCAGGCATTCATCGGCCTCCTGCGGGAACTCGGCTGGGCCGTCGACGAACCCCCGGCACCCTTGCGCGCGCTCGGTACCAGCGTGGACACGCTGTACGACAGCCTGCGGCGGCTCCTTGGCGACGGCGGGCTCAACGAGGGTGCGCCCGGCGTCCGCGAGGCGGTGCCCGCCAAGCCCGAGGCCACCACCGCCGACGATGTCTCCGCCGACGAAGCGGCCCGGGTGCTCGCCGCCGTCCAGGGCCTCGTGACCGCGATCCGTGCCATCGCCGACGCGCCCGACTCGGCCATCCCGCCCGCCCTGCGCGCCGACGGGTTCCGCGAGCAGTTCCCCCGGCAGCTCCTCGACCACCTGGTCATCGCCTACCTCCGGCGCTTCCACCCGTCCGTGGGCTTCGGACTGCGCGCGCTCGGGATCGTCAAGGCGGTCTACGTGCCGCCCACGGGCGGCCGTCCCGCGCACACCCGCATGACACTCGACGTGACCGATCTCCCCAAGGTCCTCGACGATCCGTCGCTCGTGCTGAAGAACGCGTACGGCTGGGGCGAGCCCGGTTTCGACTTCGAGTCGCTGGCCGAACAGTTCGACAACCTCTTCATGGCCCTAGGCTTCGACGTGCGGATCGACACGCTGTCGGAAGGCGCGGAGACAGCCGTCCAGGGACCGCGCCCCCATCCCCTCGAACCGGCGGCCGAGGCGGTCAGTGTGATCGCCGTCGACCAAGCGGTGGGAGAGGAGGGCGACGCGCGGACGCGGGGTTCCGTACGGCTCGTACGGGTCCCGCCCACGACGGCCGACGGGGCGCCCGGCGTGGCACTCCTCCCGTCCTTCACCGGCGCGTTGGGGCTGCGATTCGAGGTCGCGCCCGGCCTCACCGTCACCGTACGCAGCAGTCTCGACCTCCAAGGTGGCGTGGCGCTCCTTGCCCGTCCTGGGCAGCCCCTCGACATGGTCTTCGGGTTCGAGTCGGGCGACGCGCCCGTGCACGCGGCGGGCGCGATCGAGGTGGCCGCCGAGGCGTCGGACGCGGGCAAGGAACCGGTGGTGCTCCTGGGCGAGCCGGGCGGCACCCGCCTTACGTTACGTACGGTCGGCGGCACGGGCGGCGTCCGGATCGACGGCGACGACGTGGACTTCTTCGCCGAACTCGACCTCAAGGGCCTGGAGTTCGTCCTCCAGCCCGGCGAGGACGCCGACGGCTTTCTCGGCGCAGTCCTCCCCGCCGACGGGTTCAGCGTCGGCGCCGACCTCGCGCTCGGCATCTCGCACCGCGACGGCTTCTTCTTCCGCGGCACCACCAATATGGACCTGCAGATCCCCGTCGGCCGGCGGATCGGGCCCGTCGAGATCCAGAGCCTCACGGTCTCCGCGGCGCCCTCCGGCGGGACCCTGCCGATCAGCATCGGCGCGACGTTCAAGGCTCAACTCGGCCCCGTCACCGCCGTGGTGGACCGGGTGGGGCTCACCGCGCTGTTCGAGGGGCGCCCGGGGCAGGACGGAAACCTCGGCCCCCTCGACGTCACGCTGGGTTTCAAGCCACCCCGCGGCGCGGGCCTTTCCATCGACGCGGGCCTCGTGCGCGGGGGCGGGTTCCTCGCCTTCGACCCCTCGCGCGGCGAGTACGCGGGCGCGATGGAGCTGGAGTTCGCCGACTTCCTGGCGCTCAAGGCCATCGGCCTCGTCAGCACCCGGATGCCGGACGGCTCCAAGGGCTTCTCGCTCCTCATCGTCCTCACCGCCGACTTCGGCGAGGGCATCCAGCTCGGCTACGGATTCACCCTGCTCGCGGTCGGCGGCCTGATCGGGCTGAACCGCGGCATGAACATCCAGGCGCTCGCGGAAGGCGTCCGCACGGGCTCCATCGAGTCCGTGATGTTCCCGCGCGACGTGATCGCCAACGCGCCGCGCATCCTCTCCGACCTGAACAGGTTCTTCCCGCCCGAGGAGGGCACCTTCCTCATCGGCCCCATGGCCAGGATCGGCTGGGCCACGCCGACCCTGGTGAGCATCTCGCTCGGGCTGATCATCGAGATCCCCGGCAACATCGCGGTCCTCGGTACGCTCCGCGCCACCCTGCCGAACCTGAAGCTGCCCCTGCTCGACCTCCGCGTCGACTTCTTCGGCGCGCTCGAACCGGGCAAGAACCGGCTGTGGTTCGAGGCCCGCCTGGTGGACTCGCGCGTCCTGACGATGACCCTCGACGGCGGCATGGGCGTCCTGGTGGCCTGGGGCGACAACCCCGACCTGGTGCTGACGGTCGGCGGCTTCCACCCCTCGTACAAAGCCCCGGCACTGCCCTTCGCCATACCCGAGCGGATCTCCCTGGACATCCTGCACCGGAACAAACAGCTCATCCGGATCTCCGGCTACTTCGCCATCACCAGCAACACCGTGCAGTTCGGCGCGGCGGCCGAACTCCGGCTCGGCTTCGGCGGGTTCGGCATCGAGGGGCACCTCGGTTTCGACGCGCTGTTCCAGTTCAACCCGTTCCGGTTCGCCATCGCCGTCAGCGCCGAGGTCTCGCTCAAGGCGTTCGGCGTCGGCGTGTTCAGCATCGACCTGCGCTTCCAGCTGGAGGGCCCGGCCCCCTGGCGGGCGCACGGCAAGGGCTCCATCGGCTTCCTGTTCTTCTCCATCTCCGCCAACTTCGACATCACCTGGGGCGAGAGCCTCATCACCACGCTGCCGCCCCTCCTGGTGCTGCCGCTGCTCGCGGCCGAACTCACCAAGACCGAGGGCTGGCAGACCCGGCTGCCCACCGGCAGCGGCAAGCCGCTGGTCAGCCTCCGGCAACTCCCACCGTCCGACGACCTGGTGCTGCACCCGCTGGGCACGCTGTCCGTGCAGCAGCGGGCGCTGCCGCTCAACGTGCGTCTCGACAAGGTCGGGGCGCGGCGTGCGAGCGACGGCAGGCGGTTCACCGTCGCGCCCGCGCCGGGCAGCGGTCTCGCGCGGGTCTCCGACACCGGCGACAAGTTCGCCATGGCCCAGTACCAGGACATGAGCGACGCGGCGAAACTGTCGAGTCCGGCGTACGAGACCCAGGACACCGGCCTCGAACTCACCGCCGCCACAGGCACCCTGGCCACCGCGCGGGTCGTCCGCCGAAGCGCCCGCTACGAACTGCACATCCTCGACAGCGCGCCCTCCGCGAACCAGGCGCGCGGCGCGGCCCTAGCTGACGGCCTGGGGACGGCGCCGCCCGCGCGGTTCTCCGCCGGGCGCTCCAAGCGGTTCCACAGCGTCAGCCCCGCCGTCTTCGACGGCCTGCTCCAGGGCAGCAGCACCAGCCGGTCCCCGCTGTCCCGGCACGAAGCGCTGCTGCGCCAGCCGTTCGCGACGGCCGAGACCGTGCGCGTCGCCGACCAGCGCTTCGTCGTCGCGTACGTACGCAGCAATATCCCCGCGCTGCCGCCGGGCTCACCCGGCCGCCGGGCATCCGTTGCGCCCGCGACGTTCCGCAGCCAGACCACGGCGGCCGACGCGCTCGTCGACTTCGTGGCCGCCGCCCCGGCGCTCGACGGGCTGCTGCACGTCATCCCCGTCGCCGAGGCGGCCGCCTCACCCGCCGCCCCCGGCACCTGGACGGAGGCAGGAACGCTGCCCGTCCCCGCAGCCCAGGTGGATGCGGTAGTCCTGGCCACCGGCAAGGCCCTGGTCGCAGGCGGCACCAGCCCGACGGGCACGGCACTCGCCGCGACCGCGCTGTTCGACCCGACCGCCGACGCCTGGTCAGAGGCGACCCCGCTGGCGACGGCGCGGCGCCTGCACACCGCCACCCGGCTCCTCGACGGCCGGGTGCTCGCGGCCGGCGGGCGGGGCACGGACGGGGCTCCCCTGGCCTCGGCCGAGGTGTACGACCCGGCCGCCGGAACCTGGACGGCGACGGGGCCGCTGGGTACGCCCAGGTTCGCGCACTCCGCGACCGCGCTGTCCGGCGGCCGGGTGCTGGCCGCCGGAGGCAGCGGAGCCCGGGGACAGCAGGGCTTCGGCGCGCTCCGATCCGCCGAGCTGTTCGACCCCCTGACGCGCGCCTGGGCCGCCACCGCGCCGATGAGCGACGCCCGTTCGGGCCACCAGGCCGTGCTCCTGCGCGACGGCCGGGTCCTCGTCACGGGCGGAGCGCTGCCCACCGGCTCCCCCGCCGACGCGCCCCTCGCGTACTGCGAGTTGTACGACGTGAGCAGCGGCACTTGGACCCCGACGGGAAGCCTGCGCACAGCCCGCAAGGGCCACCAGGCGACCCTGCTGCCCGACGGCCGGGTCCTCGTCACGGGCGGCGAGGCGGTCGTCGCGTCGGACGGCACGTTCAGCCCGCGCGCCCTCGACTCCGCCGAGCTGTACGACCCGGCCACCGGTACCTGGACGCCCGCCGCCGCCATGCCGGGTGGCCGCGCCCGGCACCGCGCGTTCCTCAGCCGCGCCGGAGACGTCCTGGTCATCGGCGGCACCACGGGCCCCGGGTTCACCGCCGGATTCCGGAACGTGACCGCGTACGACCCGGCGGCGGGCACCTGGACGACGCTCGCCGGGCTCACTCAGGGCAGGTGGTCCTTCGCCGTGGCCGAACTCGCCGACGACCGCGTCCTCGTGGCCGGGGGCATCGCCGCCGCCGGCGCCGCGGCCCCCGGCCCCGAGCCACTCCAACTCGCCGTCACGGCCGAGACCTTGATCCCTTGACCTGTCCCTGACCGCATCCGTGCCGGGCCGACCCGGCGAGGGAGTTCACGCCATGACCACCATCACCGCCCAGGCCACCGGATCATGGACGTCCGCGCCCGACCTGCCCGCGGCCGCCACCTGGTACGGGCAGCACGACGGCGCCGTGCTCCTCGCCGCCGGGAACGCCGTGCTCGTCGCGGGCGGCGCCGACAGCACCTCCGCCGCCGTCAACCACAGCGCCGTCCACGACGCCACCGCCGGGACCTGGCTCGCCGTCGGCGCCCTCAACACCCCCCGGCGGCTGCACACACTGACCCTTCTCACCGACGGCAAGGTCCTCGCCACCGGCGGCACCAGCGGCCCGGCGCCGAACGCTCCCGCGCTCGCGACGACCGAGCTGTACGACCCGGCGACCCGCGCCTGGACCGCCAGTGGCTCCATGGCGGGCCCCCGGGCGGGCCACAGTGCGGCTCTGCTCTCCGACGGCAAGGTGCTCGTCGCCGGGGGCACCACCGTCCGCTCCGCGCAGACCACCAAGGCCCTGCGCACGGCCGAGGTGTACGACCCCGCCACCGGAACCTGGTCCGCCGCGGGCGACATGACCGAGGCCCGCACCGGACACACCGCGGTTCCGCTGAGCGGCGGGGCCGTGCTGGTCTGCGGCGGCACGGCGCCGGTCGGCACGGCGGCGGAACCCGCGCTCGCCTTCTGCGAGCTGTACGACACGACCACGAAGAAGTGGACGCCGACGGGAAGTCTGCGCGCGGCCCGCAGCCACCACCAGGCCACGCCGCTCTCCGGGACGAAGGTCCTGATCACCGGCGGCGCGGCACCCGGAGCGCCGGGCGGCGGCCCGTTCGACCCGTTCAGTCAGCGCACCGCCGAGGTGTACGACCTGGCCTCCGGGACGTGGCAGGCGGCCGCCGACATGCCGTCCGGGCGGGCGTTGCATCGCGCGCTGCCGTTCGGCCAGGGCAAGGTCCTTGTCGTCGGCGGCGCCGCCGACGACAAGGACGAGGCCGGATACCGCAGCACCGTCCTCTACGACTCCGCCACCGACACCTGGACGGCGGCCGCCGGACTGGCCACGGGGCGCTGGGCCTTCGCCGCCGCCCCGCTGCCCGGCGGGAAGGTCCTCGTCACCGGGGGCACCACCCGCTCCGGCACGGCCGCCGCCGACCCCGCGGTGCCCGAACTGACCGTGCGTACCGAGATCTTCGCGGCCGGAGGCGCCTCGTGACCTCGAACGCGTACTCCTTCCTGCCGTGGCTGCGCGCGGGCATCGCCACCCGGATCACCGGGGACCCGGGCACGGCGGCCCGCGCCGCCCTCCCGGTCCGGCTGCGGATCTCCGGCGAGCCGCTCGCGGGCGGCCCCCTGATCCAGGACATCGAGCGCACGGTGCAGCTGTACGGTCCGGGCGACGTGACCGGCATCGACACCCGCGCGATCTCGCGCAGGGAACCGAGGCCCGGCACCACCAACTACGAGCCGAACCACCTCGCCCACATCGAGTTCTGCGACGAGGACTTCCCCTGGCGCTACAGCCCGGCCCCACCCGACGACGCCACCAAAAGGCTGGCCCCCTGGCTCGCCCTCGTCGTCCTCTCCACCGGGCCCGGGCCGAACGGCGCGGCACCGGAGTTCACCGAGAGCCCACAGGGAAGCGGGCCGCTGCCCGTGATCTCCGTGCGCTCCCCCGAGGCCACCCTGCCGAGGCCCGACCAGCTCGGCGCCTGGGCGCACGTGCACGTCAACGGTTCGCTCGTGGGGCCGGTCGCCTCGGACAGCACGGGACCCGCGCTCGCCGCACTCGGTGAGGTGCTGCGCACCAACGCCGACAACGCCTGCTCACGGCTGCTGTGCCCGCGCCGCCTGCGCCCGGACACGGCGTACGAGGCGTTCCTGGTGCCGGCGTTCGAGACCGGGCGCCTTGCCGGGCTCGGCCTCGAACCCGCGGGCTCGCCCGGCGCCCTGTACCTGAGCTGGGGCCCACCGTATCCAGGCCGGTCGGCCCCCGGGCACCTGCCCTACTACCACCGCTGGACGTTCACCACGGGAAGCACCGGCGACTTCGAGTCCCTCGTGAGGCTGCTGCGCCCGCAGCAGCCCGACCCGCGGGTCGGGCGCCGGGACATCGACGTGCACCGCTCGCCGGGGCTCGGCCTGCCCGGCATCGAAACGCCGGCCGGCCTCGGCGGCGTACTGCCGCTCGGCGGCGCTCTCAAGGTGCCGCAGCCGCCGGGCACCGAGCCGGACGAGGCGGAGAACTGGGACAACTTCCACGACCGGCCGCCGCCCGCGGCACCCTATCCGCACCCCTTCCAGCGGGCCCTGGCCGAGCTGGTCAACCTGGCCGACGACTACCAGCACCAGGCCCCCACGGAGGCCCACGCCGCGCTCGACGCGCCGCCGTCGCTCGCGGCAACGTCCGACCCCGTCCTCACCCCGGAGCTGTACGGCCGGTGGCACGCCCTCACCCCCCGGCTGCTGACCCGTCAGGACGGTACCCCCGTCCCCGCACCGGAGAACCGCAACTGGGTCCACCGGCTCAACCTCGACCCGCGTTTCCGGGCGGCCGCGCACTTCGGTGCGCAGGTCGTCCAGGCCCGCCAGGAAGAACTGATGGCCGCCGCCTGGGCCCAGGTCGGAGACGTACTGGCCGCCAACGCCAGAATCCGCGCGGCGCAACTGGCCCGCGAGGTGGGGCACGTGCTCCAGACCAAACACCTCGACCCGCCGGAGGGCACCACGGGGGTGGCACCGACCGCCGTCTCGTCGGGCCGTTCGCTTCGTCTGACCGCGCCCGCGCACTCACGGGTGACGGCCGCCGTGGCGGCGGCCGCCGCACTCGACGGGCAGGTGGAGAAGGTCGCGATCGGATTCCATGTGGCGGCCAGCCAGGTCGCGGGCGCTCCGCTCTCCGCGCCGATGCGGCGGATCACCCGGCCCGGCTCCCGGCTGATGCGGACCCTGCCCTTCACCGCGGAGCGGCCGCCCGACGCGCTCGTACCGCGCATGGACGTCCCTACCGGGCCGGTCACCGCCGCGGCGCCGAAGGCCACTCCCGAAGGGGTCGTGACGGCCGAGCGGCTCGCCCGCGAGCTGCACCCCGGCCCGCCGGGGGACCCGGTCGACAGCCTCCCGCGCAGCCCCGACTTCACGCTCCGCGAGCTGGGTGATCCGGTGGCGCCACGGCCCGGTGCCACCGACAGCCCGGAGGCGCTGCGCTTCAAGGGCGCCCTGCACGAGCTGTACCAGGGCTGGTCCGTCGCCACCTCGGTGGGCAGGGCCGACCGGCGCGGACGGCTCGACGTGGCCGTGACCATCAACTCCGTACTGACCGGTCTCCGCGCGGACACCACGGTGCCCAAGACCCTCCTCGGCTCGGTCGGACTGCCCGAGCGGCTGCGGCCGTTCGCCGACGGCTTCATCGAGGCCATGGCCTACCCGGTCTTCGACCTGCCCACCTACCAGGCGCTCCTGGACCAGTCCGTCGACACCTTCCTGCCCAACGTCGGACTGGTCCCGCAGAACTCCCTCACCCTGCTCGCCGACAACCGTGAATTCATTGAGTCCTATCTGGCCGGGCTCAACCACGAGATGGCCCGCGAGCTGCTCTGGCGGGAGTACCCCACCGACCAACGCGGCACTCCGTTCCGGCAGTTCTGGGACCCGCGCACAGCGCAGCCCCGCCTGGGCGAGACGCCCGAGCAGCGGCGCGAACGGTGCTACGACATCCCGCCGGTCCACACCTGGCCGACCACCGCGCGGCTCGGCCGGAACACCAACCCGCGCCCTGGCGGCGGCCCGCGCAAGGAGGACCTGGTCCTCGTCGTCCGGGGCGAACTGCTCAAGCGGTACCCGACAGCCGCCGTCTACGCGCAGCGGGCCCAGTGGCCACCCGGCCAGGACGGCCTGCCCGACCTCACCCAGGAACGGCTGCTCGTGGACCCGCCGGGGGCGGGCCTCCCGCCGGCTTCCGTCATACGGCTGCCCCTGTACGAGGCGAGGATCGAACCCGACATCACGCTCCTCGGCTTCGACCTGGACGCGGAGGAAGCACGCGGCGCGCCACCCGCCGACGCGGGCTGGTTCTTCGTCCTCAAGGAGCGCCCGGGCGACCCGAGGTTCGGGGTCGACGACGCGGCACCCGCTCCGGTCGAGGTGTGGAACGACCTGTCGTGGACGGATGTGGACCCGAGCGGACGCGGTTTCCTCGAACTCGATCCCCAAGTGTCCGTCTCCCTGGCCGGCTTCGACGGCTCCGAGGACGACCAGGAGAAGCGTGAACAGCGCGCGGAGGACGAGAACCTGCCGCTCTGGCACGCGGGACTCAGCTCCGCCGACCTCGCCTACATCCTCTTCCAGGTCCCGGTCCTGGTCGCCGTCCACGCTCAGGAAATGCTGGCATGAACACTCAGCTCAGTGATGACTTCCCCGTGCTCCTCGGCCCGGTGCGGATCGAGACGCGCTTCACCGAGGACGAACTCCTGATCCGGGTGTTCCCCGACGAGTGGGCCGTCGACAAGTTCGAACCCCGGCCCACCCAGGCCGAGATCGACGCGCTCGACGCGTACTGGACCGCGCGCTGGGCCGCCGCACGCGACCCGTCGGCGCTGCGGGCCGCCGGCCTTGAGCTGTCCACGCGCATCGCCCCCGGACGCGCCGCCTGGCTCCTCGGCCGGCGAGTCCCGGCCAACCTCGCCCAAGAACCCGGCGCTGTCCCCGTCGGCACGACGGTGCTCGTGGTCCGCAGCGCTCAGCCGGTGCCCACGGCCGACGTGCAGCCGACGGTGACCTACTGGACCTCCGTCTGGCGCGCGCACGGCGACCGGGGCGCGTTGCGCCGGGCCGACGCCGCGCTGCTCGCCGCCGTCGGCGCGACCCGGGCCATCGCCGTCCGGGCCCGTCGCCCCTCCGGCGTCGAGGCGGCGCCCGTCAGCACGGGCGACGCCGTACAGGTGGCGTTCCTGGTCCTGCCGCCGCCCGCCGCGGGGACCACGGCAGCCGAGTCGTGGACCCGGGCGGCCCGCGCCCGCCTGCTGCCCGACCGATTCCAGGTCCTCGGCTACGTCGGCGGGACGCAGGTGCTGTCCGCGACCGGGGCGCCCGTGCCGGACACACTCCCCGTGAGCCCCGACCCGACCGCCGCGGATCAGCTCTCCGTGGACCCGGTCACCGGCGCCCTGCACGTCCCGGACGAGCTGCGCTGGCTGACCGACTTCGACCGTGCCGTCCAGTCCGGCATGGGGCTGCGGGTTCCGTTGGACGACCGTACGCGCGGCGGGCTCGACCGGCTGCTCGTGTTCGGCCTGCGCGGGCAGCCCGACCCGGTGGCGTCAGCGCAGCAGCTCTCCGACCTGATCACGGGGCAGTTGCGCGGCCCCGACGGCTACGCCCTGCTGCCGCAGGGCACCCCGACGAACAACACCGAACGGCTGCCCGCAGGACCGAACGAGGACGACGAGGCGGAGTCCGCCCTGCGCCCCCCGATCGCACCGCCCGCCGCGCCCGCCGACTGGACCACCAGGACCGACGGCCAACGCTTCGCCGAACTCCTTGGGCTCCCGCCGTCCGTGCTGGTCGGCATGGCGCACGCCGACGGCACCGACCAGCGCGAGGCCCGCGCCGCCAACACCGCGCTGTGGCCCGCCACTTGGGGCTCGTACCTCCAGACGGCCCTGCACCCCGTACTTGACCGGGAGGCCGTACGACGGACCAGGGACTTCTTCCTCCGTTACGTCTCGGGGCGCGGACCCGTCCCGGCCGTGCGCATCGGCAGCCAGCCGTACGGCATCCTCGTCACCACCGCGTTCTCCCGCCTCAAGTGGCCCGACTCGGCCGTCCATCTGCGCGGCCTCGACCGCCTGCTCACGGCGGCCGCGCAGGACTGGCATGACGCGGCCGCCAAGGTCCCTTATCTCGGCGCCGGCACCGACGACCCCCACCAGCGCCTCCTGGACATCCTCGCGCTCCACCCCACCTCGGCCGAGTACCACCAGCGGTACGCGCAGAGCGTCGAGGACGTCTTCAACCGCGAGAACCTCGGCGGCCAGGGCGCGAACGTCCTGCCCGCACTCGACCGGCTGAACATGCCGGGGCCGCTGCGCGCGCTGCTGACCAGGCTCGGGCACCAGAACGGTGGCCCCGCGCACGACCCTGACCTGCTGCGCAGGCTGTTCGTCGACTTCCAGCAGCCGCTCCTCGCCCCGCTGGTCGACGACCGCCCGCTGTCCGAGACCGATCCCGTACGCGCCGGCACCTCTGACGACCGCAACTACCTGCACTGGCTCGCGGACAAGGCGGCCCACGACTTCGACGCGGTCCGCCTCGAAGCCGGCTTCACCGACGACAGGCCGCCCGCCGCACTGCTGTACCTGCTGCTGCGGCACGCGGTCCTGCTCGGCTGGGCCGACACGGCCCGCGACCTCGCCGTCGCCGCGGGCGTGGCCACCCCCGACGAACTCGCCGCCGACCCGCCCTTCGTGCACATACGGATACCGGGGCCGGGCCAGTCGCTGCCGAGCGAGAGCCGGTTCCGGCGGCTGTACTCGCCGGAGCGTGCCGTGACCGGTGACGCGGACCAGCTCCTGGTCGACTTCATCCCCGGCGTGCTCGGCAAGACACCCGCCACCGCCGAACTCTCCGAGCAGACCAAGGCCCTCGCCATCCTCGCCGACCTGCCCACCGCGCGCCTGGAACGACTCCTCGCCGAACACCTCGACCTCGCCACCTACCGGCTCGATGCCTGGCGCGTCGGCCTGGCCACGGCGCGCCTCGAGGAACTGCGGTTCGGCGCGAACGGCGGCACCGAGGCACGGCCCGGCCTGCACCTCGGTGCGTACGGCTGGCTCGAAGACCTCCGCCCCAGGGCCGCCCACCTCACGCCGGTCCAGCTGACCGGCGAGCTCGCGGAGATCTTCGGCGGACCCACGCCCCTCCTGCACGACCCCGAGAACGCGGGCTTCGTACACGCGCCCTCTCCGGGCCACGCCCGGACCGCCGCCGTCCTGCGCGCCGGATACACCGCCAACTCCAGTCCCGCCAACCCCGGCGCCTTCGCCGTCGACCTGAGCTCCGCACGGGTACGGACCGCGCTCGGCCTCCTCGACGGGCTGCGCCAGGGCCAGCCGCTGGGCGCGCTGCTCGGCTACCGCCTTGAACGCGGCCTGCACGACCGGCACGAAGAGGCGGAGGTCGACCGCTTCATCTCCGCGCTGCGCGAGCGGTTCCCGCTGCGCGCCGGAAAGATCCCGCAGACCGCGACCGACCCGTCCCGGCCGGTTCCCATCGAGCAGGTCGAGGCCCGCAACGTCGTGGACGGCCTCGCGCTCGTACGGCACGTGACCCGGACCGACGTCCCGGACAGCTACCCGTTCGGGCTCGACGGCGTGCTGCCGCCCGCCACCGCGGGCCAGGCCGCTGCGCTCACCAGCGAGGTCCGCGCGCTCCTGGACGTACACGACGCGCTCGCCGACCTCGCCGTCGCCGAGAGCGCCCACCAGGCCCTGGCCGGGAACACAGAGCGCGCCTCGGCGACACTCGACGCCTACGCCAAGGCCGGCTTCCCGCCCGAACCCTCCGTGGTCGAGACCCCGCGCAGCGGCAGCACCCTCACCCACCGCCTCGGCCTGCGGCTGCGCCCCGGCCTGCGTCCGGACAGCCGCACGGCGCCCCGGGCACAGGCCGAACCGGCCGTCGACGACTGGCTGGAGGGGCTGCTGCCCGACGCCGACGACATCGTCGCGCATGTCACCTGGGCCGACCCCGACGACGGCCGGCCGCAAAGTCACGACGTCGCCCTGGACGACCTCGGCCTCGCACCGATCGACCTGCTGTGGACAGTGCGTACGGCGGGTGCGGCGGCGATGACCGACCTGGAGGACCGGATCGTCGGCGCCGTGATCGACCGGGCCGGCCCACGACCGGACGCCGTGCTGACCATCCGCCACACCGAACGGGTCCACGACAAGATCACCTTCTTTGAACTCTCGCCGCTCATCGACGCGCTGCGCACCCTGCTCACCACCTCACGGCCACTGCGCGCCAGCGACCTGGTGCCCGCGGCGGGCACCGCGCCCGTCGACCGCGCCGCCGACGACGCGGTGTCCCTGCCCCGGGCCCGCCCGGCCGCCGTCCGCGCCTCCCTCGCCGCGCTCGACGAAGCCGCCGCCGACTACGTCCACGACCTGTCGCCCCTCTATCCCGACCCACCCGCGCCACCGTCCCGAGCCACGGTGCTCCGCACCATCGACGCGTTCCTCCACCGGTACGCCGAACTCGCCACCACAGCCGCCGGGTTCGGGATGGTACGCAGCGGCTGGGGCGAACTCGCCCAGTGGCGCAGGGGCGCCTACACCGACGTTCTCGCCGCCGTCGCCACCACGGCGGCCCGGATGACCCGGGCGCTGGCCGACGCCGACACACTCCTCGCGCAGTACGACGTGCTGCCGCCCGCCACCCCGGACGGCGAACGCTTCCGCATCCTCCAGCAGGCCGAACGCCTCCTCACCACGGCCCCGACCACTCCCCGCCCGGACCGGCCCGCGCGGCTGCGCACCCTCGTCGGCAACAGCCGCCGCGGCTTCCAGCGCCGGCTCCGCGATCTGGACGAGCAGGCGCACACCGACCGGGACACCCTCAGCGGGCTGCTCGCCCAGATCTCCGACCTGCTCCCGCTCACCGACATCGATCCGGCGGGACTCGACCTGACGGCCGTCGAGGACCGGACCGTCGCCTTCGGCCACGAACTGCTCGACCGGGCCCGCGCGCTGCGCACCGACATCGCGGCACGGCTCGCCGCGGCCGACGCCGCCCTCGCCACGTACGACCAGGCGGTGACCGGGCCCGACCGGGTCGCCGCGGGCATCGAGGCGCTCCAGGCGATGCTCGGGCCCGAAGTCCTGGCCGTACCCGAGTTCACGCCGCCCGCCGCGCTCGTCACCGAGTTGCGCCGGGCCCGGGACGACAGCGAGCGGCTCGTCCGGCACCTCACCCGGCCGCCGTTCAGCCGGGACTTCCCGCTCGACGACTGGGTCCACGGCCTCGCACGGGTCCGCGACATGCCCCGGCTGTGGGAGCGGGCCGTGCTGCTCAGCGGCGCGCTGCGGGACGAGGACGCCGACGACGAGGAACCCGGGCTCCATCCCCTCCAGCTCCCCCACCGTGCGGACGACCACTGGCTCGGCATGGAGTTCGCCCCCGGCACCACGCTCACCGAGGACCGGCTGCTCTTCACGGCGCACTACGCGCGCGGCGCCGACGACGACGCGCCGCACTGCGGCCTGCTGCTCGACGAGTGGACCGAGGTCGTCCCCGCCGAGCGCGAGACCACCGGGATCGCCGCCGATGTGGACCGGCCCGACTCCGAGCCGCCTCAGGCGATGCTTCTTGTCAGCCCACCGGAACGGAAGGGAACGTGGGACACCGACGACCTGGTGGCGGCGCTCCACGAAACGCTCGACCTGGCCAGGAGCCGCGCCGTGGAACCCACGCACCTCGAAGACACCCCGTACGCGCATCTGCTGCCCGCCACGCTCATGTCGGCGACCGCACAGCCCATCACCATCAGCACCGATCTCGCGACCGCCAACGCGCGCTGGAAGGCCGACCATGACTGAGCCACGCATCGCCGACCTCGCCGGCGCGCTGCGGGACCGCACGCACCCGGCCGTCGGGGTCTGGAACCGCCTTGAGGGACGGCCCCGCACCACCGACTTCGCGCGGGCGCTACGCGCCGAAGTACGCGACGCGCTGTGGATGCTGACCCGGCAGTGGCAGCTGGGCGAGTTCCGCGGCGACGACGCGGGCTCGCCCGTGACCGCCAAGTACGCCGTCACCACCAGCACGCCCAGCAGGATCCGTCCGGAGGGCGGGCCGCCCGAGCCGCTGCCCACCGACCGGCCGCTGGAGACGGTCGCCGAACGCCGGCCGTTGCCCTTCGCGTTCGGCGCCGAACGCATCTCCTACGACCTCCGGCTCGCGCTCGGCCGCCGCTGGCTGAAGCTGGTCACCGGCACATCCGTCTTCCGCGCACACCAAGTGCCCCGGCAGTACATCGAGCGTTACCCGGTCCCGCTGCCCGACCCGGGCGACGAGACCGACAGCGGCCTGGTCGCCCACCCCGAGGTGTGGGCCACCATGCAGGCCCTCGCCGGGCGCCGCATGGACGGCCATCTCCTCTACCGGCACCTCAAGGGCGGCGGCCGCGCCTCCGAAGGCATCGACCTCCCCCGCCCGCACCGCGCGGCCCTCGACGCGCTCGGCCCCCGCCTCACCGACTGGTTCGACGCGCTCATCGACCAGCCCGACGAGGCACACACCACCTGGCAGCCACGCGCGCTGGAACACTCCTTCGCCATCTCCGCCGCCGCACCGGAAGGAGGCGAACGGGTCCTCACGGCGGCCGAGTACTCCGGCGGCACGCTCGACTGGTACGCCTTCTCCGCCGACCCCGGCGGCTCACTCGGCGGCACGGACCCGCGGCCCGCACCCACCCCGCGCACCGTCTTCCCCACACCGGTCCGGTTCGCCGGTATGCCTCTGCCGCGCTGGTGGGCGCTGGAGGACGGACGTACCAACTTCGCCGCCGTCAACCCGGACAGCACCGACCTGGCCCGGCTGATCTTCCTCGAGTTCGCGCTGGTCTTCAGCAACGACTGGTACCAACTGCCTTGCGACGTGCCCGCCGGGACGCTTGCCACGGTCCGGGGCCTGGCGGTGACCGACGTCTTCGGACAGCGCCGGTGGATCACCCCGGCCGGCACCGGCGAGCGCCAGGACTGGCAGCGGTGGTCGATGTTCACCCTCGGAGCCGAGGGCGAGACGGGCCTGCTCCTGCCCCCCGGCACGCCGAAGACCGCCACCGGACCCGCGTTGGAGGACGTGGCGCTCGTCCGCGACGAGAACGCCAACCTCGTCTGGGGCATCGAGCAGACCGTCCAACTGGCCGGCGGCGCGGGCCGCAACGGCGACGAGGCCGCCGCGGAGACCCTCGCCCACCGCCTGCGGCTGCACCCTCCCGAGCCGCCGGACGACCCGCGCGCGCCCGTCGCGTACCGAATCGCCGGCTCGGTCCCGGAGAACTGGATCCCCTTCATCCCGGTCCGTGTGCCGGGCGACAGCCGGAGCGTCCAGCTCCAGCGCGCCGCCATGCCCAGCGCCGCCGACGGCACCCCGGTCCGGCCCCGTACTTCCCTGCTGCGCGAGGGACTTGACGCGGGACGTCCCTACTTCGTCAACGAGGAGGAGGTCCCACGCACCGGCACCCGCGTCACCGTCTCCTTCAACCGCACCCGGTGGCGGGACGGCCGCGTCGTCGTCTGGCTCACCGCACAGCGCGCCACCGGCCGCGGCGAACGCTCCAGCGGCCTCGGCTTCGACCTCCTGACCGACACAGGCCGATGAGAACCGGCCCGCCGGGCCCGGCGACACCCGGTTCGGCTGTCCTCATCGGGTCCGCCACTGGTGGTCGGGCAGGAAACGCACGTCGTACCGCTCGGGAACGCTCGCGAACCTGCCGGGTGCCGGAATGACCGGCTCGGAGGGCAGGCCGAGCTGCTCGGCAGGCGCGCCGAGGTTCTCGAAGAACCGCTCGAAGGTGCCGCCGGGGCCGGCGGCGACGCCGACGACCTGGCTGTGGTGGCGCTCCATGCGGTAGGCGTGCGGGCAGTTCTTGGGTACGAAGCCGAAGTCGCCGGGGGTGAGCAGCTTCTCCTGCTGGTTGCCCTCGGTGTCTTCGACGAACAGCCGGACGGCGCCGGCGGTGATGTAGAAGACCTCGTGGGTGTCGGGGTGCAGGTGGGCCGGGATGAGGTCGCCCTTGGGGCCTTCGACGGTGAAGAAGTTGAAGGTGTTCTCGGTCTGCTCGCCACCCGCGTAGATGGTGATCAGGTCACCGAACAGGTGGGCACGGTCCCCTTCGCCCTTCTCGATGAAGTAGGGCCTGCCCGGCTCGGCGGGGATGCGCGAGGCGCGCCGGTAGCGGGTGGCGTACTCGATGGTCATGACTCTCCTCGGATCGGCTTCCGCCAAGAATGTCAGGTAGCCTGACATGGAAAACTGCTGGTGGGCAACCCGTGGAGGTGAGCCCGGTACCCGCCCCAGCCGTCACGAGGAACAGATGCGATCCACCAGCCGTAACCTGCCCCAGCTGCTCGGTGACGCCCGACGCTGGTTCGAAGAAGGGCTGTTGGCAGCCCTCCAAGCGGGCGGCGCCACGCCGGTGTCCCCGACGCAGGCGCAGCTCTTCGCCGTACTGGACGACCAGGGCACCACCGTCTCGGAGCTGGCCAGGCGCATGGGCGTGACCCGACAGACCGCCCACCAGGCCGTGCACGGCCTGGTCGCCCTCGGACTGCTCGAACAGGTCCCCGACCCCGCCTCTGCCCGGCAGCGGCTGATCCGGCGCACCCCGGAAGGGGACCGCGCGCACCGCCAGGCCGGCGTCATCCTTGAACGACTGGAAGAGCAGCTCGCCGAGCGGATCGGCCGGGAGACAGTCGACGCCCTGCGGGCGACGCTGGAGGCGCAGTGGGGCCGGCCACCCTCCCCCCCGCCGCCGACATGACTGCTAGGCAGGGGCTCCTGTCGGGGTGGACAGGAGAGCACCCAGGGCGACGATGCCGACGAGCAGGGGAACTGGCAGAACACCGCCCCCACGAAGTCGATGCCGTCGATGCAGTACGCGGCCCCAAGAAACCAGGCCAGACCGCCGCGAACAGGTACCGGCCAATCCCCGGTGCTACACCGGGCCGTTGAGAGCCTGCCCTTGAGTCCCCGTCCCAGGCCCGTAGCCCGCGGGCTGTCCGTCAGCTCCGGCGCGCATCGTCGACGGACTGGCGCCCCGCGTGCCGCATCTCGCGGGGGCATACCCCGAAGCGCTGCCGGAATGCCGTGCTGAGCGCGCTGGGGGAGGAGAATCCCGACGCGTGGGCCAGCTCGGTGATCGTCATATGCCGGTATGCGGGTGCCCGCAGCCGGTCCCGTACCAACCGCAGCCGCTCCTCACGGATCAGCTCGCGAGGGGTGGTCCCGGCGTGCTGCAGGGCCAGCTGCACCTGGCGCCGCGACCAGCCCAGCGCCTGTGCCATGGTGGCGCAGTTCATCTCGGGGTCGGCCGCGTGCTCGCGGATGTACCGGCGGACCACCGTTGCCACCTCGGTCAGATGGCCCGGTGCGGTAGGGCGGTCGTCGCCTGCCGCGAGCATGCACAGCAGCTCGACCAGCCGGTCCGACACCGCGTCGAACTGGCCGCCGGTGAGGGTGTCGCGCTCCGCGTGCAGGCCGGTCAGTATGGTGCCCACCACCCGGCCCAGGCCGCAGGTCAGGTCGAGGCTCGCAGCGAGCGGCGACGACCGGTTCAATCGCCTGTGCACCTCCTGAGCGGGGATCGACATGATGAACGCCTGTGCGGAGGCGTCCTGCAGCATCTCGAACGGTGCGGTGAACGTGAGCAGGCATCCGGTGTCCGGCACCAGGCGCAGTTCCTGGCCGTCCTGACGAAACACCAGCTCTCCGGCGACCGGCACCAGCAAGCGGTAGTCCTCGTCCGGGTCGTGCCGCACCTGGCCCGCGGTCCGGGTGTACTCGACCGTGTCCGACCACCACTTGACGAGCTGATAGGTGCCTGTGCGCTGGCGGACCGTTCCCCCATGAAAGTCATCGGTGCGCGGGTACCTGTAGCTCATCCGGCTTTGATACGACGTCACGTGCTCGCTCCAGAAGTCGGCGCGCTCGCGCGACCTCACGTCCTCGGCCGTCCGCGAATCGACAACGTAAGTTCCCAAAACCATCGAAGACACCTTTCACCGCGGCCTTCTCGCAGCGTGCATATATCCATATCCGGTTCTCGTGCGCACGGCACGAGGCCGCCCGTCGGCGCCGCGAAGTTCAGGGAACGGCAGTGCGGTCCGGGCGGCACTCGACATATACGCGTCGAAACTCACACGCGTGCGCTGACCTCACGGTTGCGCACTACGCCAACTTCCTTACGCGCGCGTGCAATTCCAGCCCGTGAACCGGCCCTACGGTCGGGCACAGGGTCCGCCGTGCGTCAAGGCAGGCTCTGTGTAGAGACCCAAGTACTTGACTGGAATTCAAGGGACCAGATGGCAAGCGACAAGCTGATTCAGAACCTGCGTGGGCAGCACAGGACATCCCCTTCCGTCCCGAGCGGTCCAGCGGCCCGTAGCGCATTAAGACTGACGCTGGCCATAGGGGTTGCGGGAGCGGGCTTGGGAGTATGCGGCGCCGGGCCGGCAGTCGCGGACCCGGTATCGCTCGAACTGGGGTACACGTGCTCAGTTCCGGTGGTCCGGGAACGGTCGGGCACGGTAAAGATCGACTCGGATGTCCCGAAGTCGACTCCGGTCGGCAAGCCCACCTCCGAATTCGTCATCCGTGCGTCGGTGCCGGTGAACGCGGCTGACACGCGAGGGCTGCGCAGGGCCGGCATCAAGACCATCAAGGGCACAGTGGACGCGAAGTTCCGCGTGAGAGCGCCGGAGGGCGACACCAACCTCAACGTGCCCTTCCAGGTGGCCACGGCCAACGTTCCGGCGTCCGGACCGTTCTTGGTCAAGGCGACCGCCGCCGCGCCGAAGCGCACCTTCAGCCGACCGGGCAAGGCGAAGATCACCGTCGGTGACCTCGTCATGCACGTCACCGCGAGCGGCGTTCTGACGGTCAAGCTCGACGTGCCGTGCAGGCTGGGGGCCGGGCAGAACAACGTCGTGGCATCGTTCGACATCACTGGGACGGGAACTGGGACCGGAGCCGGGACGGGAACTGGAACCGGGCCGGGAACTACGACCGGCCCGGCCCCCTCCGAGACGGCTGGTGCGGGCACTTCCGGCACCACTGGGTCGCAGAACCCGAGCGAGGTCGCGAAGGCGGGCGCGCCCAAGGAAGGCTCCGCCGCGGACTCCGGCGACCTGGCTACGGCTGGCAGCCAGGGCACCACGAGGCTGATCCCGCTGGCTGCGGGAGCTGTTGTCCTGGGCACCATTTCCGTGGCCGCCGTCGTCCGCTTCCGCTCACGCGGCCGGTGACCAGGGCGAATCCTGAGATGGCACGTCACACGCGGTGGAGATGGTGGGCTCTGACGGTGGTGGCCGTGGGGGTGGCGGTCACCATAGCCGTTCGGGCGGGAACCGGGGAGGTGGACCCCGGCGGGCTGGCGGTCGGGCTGGCCGCCCTGATGCTGGCGACAGCGGGCCTGCGCCAGGCGGAGCGCTCCGAGGCACGGCAGGACACCGATTCCGCCGCACTCGCCGACGGCCTCGCCATCGGCATCAGGAAACGCGAGGAGCAAGCCCACCGGAGACTTCTCGGCGACGACATCCGCACCATCAATGTCGAGTTCACCTTCGTGCGCTCCCCCACCCGCCACACCGCCAACGCAAGAACCCACGGCACGTTGGAGGACGTCGCCACGTGCTACTGCGATCTCCGGTCCCGCCGCCTCGTCATCGCCGGCGCACCCGGAGCCGGGAAAACCGTACTCGCCGTCCATCTCATGCTGCTTCTCCTCAAGGCCCGAGAGGGGGGCGACCCCGTTCCCGTACGCCTGTCGTTGTCCACCTTCGACCCCGACCGGAACGATCTCGACGACTGGCTCACCGACCAACTCACCCGTACCTACCGGCTAGGCCCTGCCGCAGCAGCGGCCCTTGTCGACGCCCGGCTGATCCTCCCCGTGCTCGACGGGCTCGACGAAATGGACGCCCATGAGGCTCCCGGGAACGACTCCCGCGCCGCGGCCGCTCTGGAGGCCATGAACAAGTATCTGGATGGCACCACGAGGGGCCACCTCGTCCTCATCTGCCGCAGCACCGCCTACGACGCTCTCGAACGTGCGGGTATGTGGGCGGAGGACGCCGACCGCATCGAGATCGCCGACGTCAGCCCGGCCGCGGCCAAAGCGTTCATCGAGGCCCGCACCAAGAACCGGGCCCGCTGGAGACCCGTTCTGCACGAACTCCGCGACGCCCCGGCCGGTCCACTGGCTCTGAGCCTGTCCACACCCTGGCGGCTGACCGTAGCCCTCGCTGTTTACGACGAACGTCACCGCGGTGGCTGGGCCCGTGATCCCGCGGATCTCCTCGATCTCACCCTGCGGTCCTCCGAGCAGATCCGAGACCACCTGCTGGAACTGTTCATCCGCGCCGCTTCCTCGACAGGCGGCAAGGCAGCGCCCTACACCCAGCGGCAGATTCGCGCCTGGCTGACGGTCCTCGCCCGCTACCTGCACGCCAACACCACCGGCGCAGGCGAAGTGGCCGGGCGACGTATGTCGAGCACCGACCTCGTCCTCCATGAACTGTGGCCCCTCACCGGCCACCGCCGCGCCCGCATCGTCCATGTCCTGCTGACCATCGCGGTGTGGGCCATCGCTGACCTGCCTGCCGCCCTGCTCGATGACTGGAAGGTGTATGCGACGAACCTGACACTCCTGGCGGGGGGAAGTCTCCTCATCGGCATCCCTCCCTGGCCCATACCGTCCCGGCTGGGACGAGTGACTGCCGGAACCCCGGCTGGAAGACACCAGCTCGTGAGCGGGCTCGCGGGTGGGCTCTTCTGGGGAGGGCTCGTCGTCGCGGTCGACATCAGCGATGACGTCGGGCCGGTGATCGGGCTCGTATACGGGTTGACGGTAGGGCTCGCTGGTGGCGCGATGGTCGGAGTCGGACTGGCGGGCGTGCTCTCGGACACACCCGACGTTCGCAGGTCACACGGAAACACGTCGCCGCGCGGCGTAGTGCGGGACGACCTCGTGACCGGATTCGCTACCGGCCTCGTGGTCGGGCTCGGGTTCGTCCCCTTCTACTGGTTCGCCCTGGGCCCGGTGCTGGCGCTGGGGGCCGTACTCATCTACATGTTTCTGTTCGGTCTCGGCGGCGGTCGCGCCCTCGCACTCCTCTACCACCGCCTGTTCAGATGCGGTTGCCGGGGCGCGCTCGACTCGCTGTTCAGGCCCTGGCGTGTGTTCGGGCCCCTGCTCAGGACCGGTGCCGGCCCGGCACTCGGCGCCGCAGGTATCCGCTACATGGCTTTCCTGCTCTGCGCCCGCCGCTGGTGGTCCCGCCGACCACTTCCCTGGCGCCTCGGCCGTTTCCTCGACTGGTGCTGCGAAGCGGGTCTGATGCGCACCGCCGGGATCGCCTACCAGTTCCGCCACCGCGAGGTCCAAGAGTTCCTCACGCGCGACCGCATCCAGCACGCCCCGCCGAACCACCCCACTTCCGCGGAAGCAGTACGTCCCTGAGCTTGCCCTGTTCCACGTGCTCGGCGACAGCCGGATCGTCCAGCTCCAGCGCGCCGCTCCGAACGGACGAACAAACACTTAGCCGCAGCGAGAGTGCTGGTCAGGCGCGGAAAGCCGGCCGGGGGCGTCGTAGACGAGCGTGTAGCGCCAGAACAGGCGGCGGCGTATCCGGGCGCCGGGCAGTTCCTGTGCGGCCGCGGCCCGGATGACGCGCAGGGTCTCCTGCGGTTCGGCGGTGGGCGCCGTCATGTGTGAGGGCGGTGCGGCGGCGCGTGCCGGGTGCTTGGCCAGTCCCACGACCGGGTTCGCGAGCGCGGCCGGGAGAGAGGCGAGCCGGTCGGCGGGTCCGGCCTCCCGGTAACAGCCCACGACCACGAGGCGCCCGCCCGGGGCGAGAGAGCCGCGCAGTTCCCGCAGCGTGGGCACCAGCGGAAGGTGGTGCAGGACGGCGACGAAGGTGATGGCGTCCCAGCGCCGCTCCCGGGCGCGGCCCGCGAAGGTGGTCGGGACGATGGTGACCGCGGGGTCGTCGGCGAAGCGCGCCGCCGCGGCGCGGGCCGTCTCGGGGTCGGGTTCGAGCCCGGTGACGGTGGCGGCGCGACGGCGGAGCAGGGCGGCGAGATTCCCCGTGCCGCACCCGACGTCGAGGACGTCGCGGGCCCCGGACGCGGCCACCTGGTCGGCGGCCCAGGGGCCGTAGTGGTCGTTGTGACTCCACGGATGCCGCTGATTGAAGCGGTGGAGGTGGGACAGCGGCGCCATGGGACCACGGTAGCCGGACCCGCCGCCGCGCCTTCGGCGGAGCCGCCGGTCTAGTGGCTGCCGGTCAGCTCGCCGCTGAGCTTCTCGTGGATCCGGGCGCTCGGCTTGTTCAGGCCGATGATCTCGACGGTCTTGCCGCGCCGACCGTACTTGGTCTCGATCGCGTCGAGTGCGGCGACGGACGAGGCGTCCCAGATGTGAGCGGCGGTCAGGTCGATGACGACCGTGTCCGGGTCCCCCGCGTAGTCGAACTGGCCGACCAGGTCGTTGGAGGAGGCGAAGAAGAGTTCGCCCGTGACCGAGTAGACGACCTGGCTGCCGTCGGGGTCGGTGACCGAGGTGACGTGTGCCAGGTGGGCGACGCGCCTGGCGAAGATCACGATCGCGGTGACGGTACCGGCGACGACGCCGACGGCGAGGTTGTGGGTGGCGATCACGCACACGACGGTGACGACCATGACCGTGATCTCGCCGGCGGGCATCCGCTTCAGCGTCTTCGGCGCGATGGAGTGCCAGTCGAAGGTCGCGAACGACACCATCACCATCACGGCGACCAGAGCGGCCATGGGGATGTCGGAGACGACGGGGCCGCACACGATGCAGAGCACCATCAGGAACGCGCCCGCCAGGAAGGTGGACAGGCGGGTACGGGCGCCGGACACCCGTACGTTGATCATCGTCTGGCCGATCATGGCGCAGCCGCCCATGCCGCCGAAGAAGCCGGTGACGATGTTGGCGATGCCCTGGCCGATCGACTCGCGGGTCTTGGAGGAGTGGGTGTCGGTGATGTCGTCGACCAGCTTGGCCGTCATCAGCGACTCCATCAGGCCGACCAGCGCCATGGCGAGCGCGTAGGGAGCAATGGTGGTCAGCGTGTCCATGGTGAACGGCACGTCGGGCAGGCCCGGCGCGGGCAGGGCGGAGGGCAGGTCGCCCTTGTCGCCGACGGTCGGCACCGCGATCCCGGCCGCGACGGTGATCACGGTGAGGACGGCGATGGAGACGAGCGGGGCCGGGACCGCCGTGGTGATCCTGGGGAGGAACACCATGAGCGCGAGGCCGCCGATGAGCAGCGGATAGACGGGCCAGGGCACGTCGTGCATCTCGGGGACCTGGGTCAGGAAGATCAGGACGGCGAGGGCGTTGACGAAGCCGACCATCACGCTGCGCGGTACGAAGCGCATCAGCTTCGCGACGCCCAGCGCGCCGAGGACGATCTGGAAGACACCGGCGAGGATGACGGCGGCGACGAGGTGGCCGAGGCCGTGTTCGCGGTTGAGCGGCGCGATGACCAGGGCGACAGCGCCGGTCGCGGCGGAGATCATCGCACGGCGCCCGCCGACGATCGAGATCACCACGGCCATGGTGAAGGACGCGAACAGGCCGATCGCCGGATCGACCCCGGCGATGATCGAGAACGAGATCGCCTCGGGGATGAGCGCCAGGGCGACGACGAGACCGGCCAGGATCTCGGTGCGCCAGACCTTCGGGTCGGACAGCCAGTCGGGGCGCAGGCCGCGCAGCCGCGCGGCCGGGGTCAGTGCGGGCGTGGACAAGAAGCGCTACCTGTCGTGCTCGGGCACGCCTGGCGTGACCCTGGGCGTGCGAGGGGGCGGATGGCCGGGGCGGCATTCCGCGAAGCCCGTGTGCGGCGGGCTGAGGTCAGAAGGCGGGACGGAACCCCTCTTCCCGCTACCGAAGGCGAGGCGGGACGCCCCGGTACGGCAGTCGGTCACGGGAACGGTCCGTCCCGAACCGTGGGAGCCGCGACCGCGTGGGAGCCGGGACGGCTCGGGGTCTCCCCAGCGATCACCGTCGATCACCAGTGACCACTCACTCTACCGGGATGACCAGGCCCGTCTCCTCGTAGTGCCGGATGGTGCGCAGCGACGGCTCAGGCTGCTGGCCGCCACCGACCGTCTCGACTCCGGCGAGGTGCGCGGCCGCCTCACCCGGACCACTGCCCGCTGACGACACCACACGCCAACTGGCTCCGCCTGGCCCGGCGTTCGTCCGGCCGGGCGCTGGTGTTGACCCTTGGCCGACTCCGCGATTCCATCGCGTGTGCCCTCCGCGCAGGGCCGGGGCACGGGGAACAGGGGGCGGCCGCGGCCGTCCCGCGGCCAGAGAGGGAGCACTGATGAGAAGACCTTCGTTACTCGTCTCCATGACCGCCGTCCTGGCGGCGGCGCTCGGCTGTCTCGCCTCGCCCGCGGGGGCGGCGAACGACGACCGGGTTCCGCGCACCGAGCGGATCAGCGTGGCCCCCGACGGCACCGGCGGCAACTGGCATTCGGTGAAACCGGCGGTCAGCGCGAACGGGCGCGTCGTGGCCTTCCAGTCGTCGGCTACGAACCTGGTGCCCGGGACGGACGCCGCCAACAGCATCTTCTACCGGACGGCCCCGGGTGCGCCGTTGCGGCGTGTGGTGGTGCCGGGCGAGTCGACGTCGACGCCTCAACTGTCCCAGTCCGGGCGCCACTTGACCTTCGCCTCGTGGTCGGCCACGGCTCAGAGGTCCTCCGTGCACGTGATGGACCTGCGCACCGGGCGCATCGAACGCCTGGAGCCCCCGATGGGCGAGGGCTACAGGGTGTCGTACGGAACCGCCCCGATCAGCGCGAACGGGCGGTACGTCGCCTTCGTCGCCCGGCCCACCGAGGACGAACACGGCGCGTACGCCTGCCGCGTCATGCTCCTGGACCGCTGGACGGAGCGCGTGCGGCGGGTCAGCAGGCCCTCGGACGGGTCGAAGAACTTCCACCAGTGCGAGCAGCTCTCGATGAGCGCCGACGGCCGCAAGGTGGCCTATCTGGAGGGATACTCCGGGGAGAGCGACGACGACCAGGGCGACATCGTGGTGTACGACCGGGTGACCGGGAGGACGACGCAGGCCGATGTCACCCACGACGGTGCGCCGGCCGACCGGTCGGCGATCGCCCCGGTGCTGAGCGCCGACGGCTCCAAGGTCGGCTTCAACTCCGTGGCCACCAACCTGGTCCCGGGCACCGATCCCAACGGCGACTCCAGCACGTCGTGGAACGCCTTCGTCCGCGATCTGCGCACCGGCGCGCTCCGGCGGTACGACGGCCACTCCCCCACCGACCTCACCCTGGTGTCGGATCTGTCGGTGAACGGCGCGAAGCTGCTCCTGAACACGGCGGACGCGGAGCGCCGGACGCTGGGGCTGATCCTGCGCGATCTGCGCACCGGCCACGAGGAACTGCTGTCACCGGGCCAGGACGGCAAGCCCGTCACCGTGGGACGTGCGGCGCTGAGCGCCGACGAGACGACCGTCGTCTTCGACTCGTACCACCCCGGCCTGGTGCCCGACGACACGAATCTGATCGGAGACGTCTTCGTCCGCACCGTACGTTGAGCCGCCGTCGGCGGCCACAGGGACGGACGACGACGGCGTGCGGCTTCGAGGCCAGGCATTCGGTCCTTCGGGCCCAGGCATTCGGGCCTTCGGGGCCAGGCATTCCGGCCCAAGTAGCCGTACCATGAACCATCATCAAATACCTTGTGCCATAGGCAAGTTCCACGACTTCGACGGACTTCGGCAGGCATCGACGGGACGGAGCGTTCAGGTTGCCCAGCGTCCTGTTCATCCACGGTACGGGCGTGCGCGCGCCCGGATACACGGCCTCGCTCGACACCGTGCGCGAGGGCCTGGCCGCGGTGCGTCCCGACGTCACGGTGGCCGGGTGCGACTGGGGCTCCGCCCTTGGTTCGTATCTGCGCGCGGACGGCGCCTCCATCCCCGGCTACCGGCCCCGCAAACCGGTGCAGCGCCCGGCGGCCGAGGACGAGGAGCGGGCCCGGTGGGCTCTGCTGTATCTGGACCCGGACGCGGAGTTGGCGCTGTTCGCCCTCATTGAGCGGGAATCGGCCGGGAGCTTCGTCCCGGGAGCCGTGTCGCCGGGCGCGAAGCTGTGGACACGTGCCATGGCGCTCGCCGAGTCCGACGGTGTGCGGCGGACATGGGAGGCGGTCGGGCTTCGGGAACTGCTCGCGGAATCCCTGCGGGGAACTCAAGCCTCGGTGGAGTTCCGGCGGGCCTGCGACGCCGCGCGGGACGACCTGGGCGCCGGCAGCCTGGCGCGGCTCACCGGGCGGTCGCTCGTGGCCCGGGCGCTCGCGGGGCTGCCCGGCGGGCCGGGCTCTGTACCGGTGCCAGGACGGGACGCGATGGTGGACGCCGTCGTCGACGCGCTCGGCGGCGAGGCACGCGGTTTCGCGAGCGGCCTGGCACGGGCTCTCGGCGCGTCCGCGCGGCTGATGGAGCGGGCGGGTGGCTCGCGGTTCGTCGTCGGGCGGCGCGACGCGATCAGCGAGCGCTCACTGGGGTTCTCCGGCGACATCCTGAGCTATCTGGTGCGCGGCGAGGCCGTCCGTGCGTACGTCGCCGAAATGGCCCGGGAGTTGGCTCCCCCGGTGGTGCTCCTGGGGCACAGCCTGGGCGGCATCGTCGCCTTCGACCTGCTGGCGCGCGGGGTACGGACCGACCGCGCGGGCGACGCGACGGCGGCCGGTCACGCTCCGGGCGCCGCTCGGCCGGACGCGGCCGCGGTCCCCGCGCCGCCCGTCGCCGGGCCGTCCGTCGCCCGTCTCGTCACCGTCGGCTCGCAGGCTCCGCTGCTGTACGAGCTCGACGCGCTGCCGTCCCGCCCGTTCGGGACCGGCCTGCCGGCCGGGTTCCCGGAGTGGATCAACATTTACGACCCGCGCGATCTGCTGTCGTTCGTCGGGTCCGACGTCTTCGGCCCGCGGGTGCGCGACGTGGAGGTGGACAACGGACAGCCCGTATCGGCGGCCCACGGCGCGTACTGGGCGAACCGGCACCTGTACGAGGTCCTGGCGGAGGTGATTCCGCGGTGAACGGAGCATCGCCGCGCGGTGCGAAGGGGAACGCACGTGCCACAGCGGTCAACGAGAGTCCCGGCGGGGCGGGGGACCGGGCAGCCGGCGCGCCGGCCGGCGAAACAGCGCGTCCTGGCGGCGCTCGTCGAGGTGCTCGGCACCTCGATGGCCCTGGTGGACGCGCGGGGCCGTCAGCAGTGGGCACGCGAACTCACCGAAGAGTTCCCGGGGTTGGAGATCGCGGGCCTTCCCACCCCGCGCCAGGAGTTCGTGGAGGTGGTGCGGCACTGCAGCCGGATCGAGGACGGCCTCGAACGCCTGGCGGAGGTCACGGAGTTCCTGGCTCCCGCCCTGTCCAGCCGGCTCCGCCCGCTCCTGGACGAGTGGTACGCGACGGGCCTCTACGACGGCCGTGACTGGACCGCCCTGCGCTCCGGGCTCGAGTTCACCCTGCCCGAACTGCCCTCGCTGGTGGCCGAGGTGAGCGGCGACCGCGTCCGCATGCCCTCGTACTGCCACACCGCGTGGCACGCCTTCGTCCACCTCGCCGGGCACAACGCGCCGGTCGGCGGCCTCGAACCCAGCATGGTCCTGCTGGAGCACCTGATGCTGCGTACGGAGGCGGCGGGGATCGTCGGTGAGATCCGCGCGTGGAACGATCACTTCGCCGGCGTCTGGGAGCGCAAGGCCGGCAGAACCGGCCTCGACGCGCTGCGCGAGCGGCTGGCGGCCGAACGCAGGCCGCCCGGAGGCGACTTGGGGCCGACCGGTTTCGGGCCGTCAGGTGAACAACCGGCCCCACAGGGCGAGTTGTCCGGCATGGCCGATCCGGTCGAGCGGCCGGAGGGGACCGACCAGCAGGTCCCGGTCATCCGCATGTTCATCAAGATAGCCCCGGACCTGCGTCCTTCCGATCGGGAGACGGCGCGCCAGGGCCGGCGAGAAGCGCGCTACCGGATCTCCTCGCGGGTCCGTTACGCGGAGTCCGCCCGGCTCCACCACGAGGACTGCGATCCCGAGGACGCCGTACCGCGCAGCAGACTGCCTGTCGCGATGGCGGAGCTGCTGTCCACGACGGCCGAGCTGTGGCAGTCTCGGGACGAGAACGTGGTCCTGGAGTTCTTCCTCCCGGCCGAGTTGCTCACCGAACCAGTCGAGTGGTGGAACCGGGACCCTCAACTCAGCCATTCCAACCCGCTGTTGAGTAAGTATCCGTGGATATTCGCACACAGTCTGGAGCGCATGCAGCGGCGCGATCTGCACCACGCGTGGCGCAGGAGATGGGCGCGTTGGAAGGGCGATCCGGGGGGTGGTCGCATCCACTGGTGCGATCCGGGGGGACGGCCCGCGGCAGAACACCTCGAACTGCTGGATGCCAAGATCGGCAAGGAGGAGGGGGTGGTCTGCATGGTCCTCAGTGACTCTCCGCGGACCAGGAACGCCTTGGGGCTGCGCGAACTGCGCCTCGGCCTCGACCACGGGGTGCCCGTGATGATCTTCGAACGTGAGCATGCCGCGCCGGACGCCTTCAGGAGCATGGTCAAGGAGCTGTTGGCCGACGAGGGTCTGGCCAATCTTCCCGACCGTGCACGACAGTGGAAGGGCGATGCCGCGGCGGGATCCGCCCTCCACGGCACCGGCCCGCACGACAAGGCCGTGCTCAAGAATCTGGGCGTGGTCTGGGACGATCCGCAGCAGCTCCTCGACGGTGACGCGTGCGCTCCCGCCGCTTTCGTAGGGGGGACCGATTGAACGCGCAGGAGACGAACGGGCTGCCGTACCGCGGCACAGGACGGACGCTGCCCGATGTGCCCTACGAGGAGCGGAGCTGGCCCGAGGGCCCACGCTGGCGGAGATTCGGCGGCGGCCCCGTCCTGCCCGCGCCGCCGGACGACGACGAGGCCGACCGCAGGCTCGGCCCGGCCGAGGTGCCCCGGCGCGCCCCGGCGGACGAGGTCCGGCTCGTGAACGCCTCGATTCTGCTCCGCCGGCCCCTGCTGGTGACGGGGCGTCCGGGTGTCGGCAAATCGGCGCTCGCGTTCCGCATCGCCCGGGAGCTCTCCCTGGGCCGGGTGCTCCAGTGGCCCGTCACCAGCCGCACCACGCTGGCCTCGGGACTCTTCGAGTACGACGTGATCGGCCGGGCGCAGTCGGGGCAGGCTTGGTACGTGGCCCAGCAGCAGACAGCAACCGCCGGGGGCCCCGAGACCGCCCCGGGGCCCCAACCGCCCACGGACATCGGCGAGTTCGTCCAGCTGGGGCCCCTCGGAACGGCGATGCTCCCTTTCCGGCTGCCGCGCGTCCTGCTCATCGACGAGATGGACAAGGGCGACGCGGACCTCCCCAATGACCTCCTCACGCTCTTCGAGGACGGCTGGTACTCCGTACCACCACTCGTTCGAGTCAGGAACCAGAGCCCGGAAGTGACCGTCCACACCGCGGATCCGGGCGGCTTCGCTCCGATCAGGGAAGGGATCGTCCAAGCTCGGACATTTCCCATCGTCATCATGACGTCCAATGGGGAACGTGAGTTCCCGGAAGCCTTCCTTCGGCGGTGTCTGCGTTTGGACATGGCCGACCCCGATGCGGAAGGGTTGGCGGAACTGCTCTCCGCCCACTTCTCGGACCGACTCGGTGACATGCAGGCAAAGTTGATCCGCGACTTCAGGTCCCGCAGCGAACAGTCCGACGGCCTTGCTGCCGACATGCTGTTGAACGCCGCGCACCTCGCGACGTCCGGCTCCTACGCGTACGAGGAGTCCGACGACGCCGAATGGCAGGCGGTGCTCGGCGCCATCTGGCACCCGCTGAACGGTGATGGGACTGGGCGGAGTGACTGAGCACCCCGCCGCCTCCGAGGGCGGGGACGCGCGGATCTCGCGTCTCCCGGCGGATCACGAGCGCCTGGGCGTGGGCGCCCTGCGCTGGTGGGAAGTGGCCGACGCCCTCTGGCTCACCCGGTATCACCCCGAGCTCCTCACGGGTGACGAGGAGTCGGCGCCCGTGCGGGGCACCGGGCGGCAGGAGCAGCACCAGGGCCGCGCCACGGAGGCAGAGCCCGGGACGCAGGGAACCGATCACCCCCGCCACCCCGACACCGACACCGACGCCCCCCGGCCACCCACCGATCCCCCCGCCCCG
>NZ_AOPZ01000315.1 GCF_000414115.1 Streptomyces aurantiacus JA 4570 | reverse complement strand
CGCTCGGCGGCCTCGGCGAGGGAGTCGGCGGAGCGCAGGACGCCCGCGCCGTCGGTCATCACGCGCTGGATGGTGAAGCGGGCCTCCGGGGGCAGCAGCGGGTGGGCCGGCCGCTCCGGGGGTGCCGTGGCGGCGGGCACGCGCGCGGGGAGGGCGCCGGCGGCGTGCAGGGCGGCGATGTCGTCCGCGATGCGCTCGGCGTAGACCAGGCCCTCCAGGAGGGAGTTGGACGCCAGCCGGTTGGCGCCGTGCACGCCGGTGCAGGCGACCTCGCCGCAGGCGTACAGGCCCGGGACCGTGGTGCGGCCGTGCGGGTCGGTGCGGACGCCGCCGGAGGCGTAGTGGGCGGCCGGGGCGACCGGCACGGGCTCGGTGACGGGGTCGATGCCGTGCGCGCGGCAGGCGGCCAGGATCGTCGGGAAGCGGGTCGCCCACATGTCGGCGCCGAAGTGCCGTCCGTCCAGGTACATGTGCTCGGTGCCCTGCTCCTGCATGCGGCGCGTGATGCCCTTGGCGACGATGTCGCGCGGCGCCAGCTCGGCCAGCTCGTGCTGCCCCACCATGAAGCGCACGCCGTCCGCGTCCACCAGGTGGGCGCCCTCGCCTCAGACGAGCGGCTGCTGGCCCTCCGCGTCCGCCCCCAGGAAGAGCACCGTCGGGTGGAACTGCACGAACTCCAGGTCGGAGACCTCCGCGCCCGCGCGCAGGGCGAGCGCGACGCCGTCGCCCGTGGACACCGAAGGGTTCGAGGTCGCGGAGAAGACCTGGCCCATGCCGCCGGTGGCGAGCACCACGGCGGGCGCGTGCACGGCGCCGACGCCGTCGTGCTGGCCCTCGCCCATGACGTGCAGGGTGACGCCGGCGGCGCGCCCCTCGTCGTCCGTCAGGAGGTCGAGGACCAGGGCGTTCTCGACCGTCGGTATGCCGCGCGCGCGGACCGCCTCGACGAGGGCGCGGGAGACCTCCGCGCCGGTCGCGTCGCCGCCCGCGTGCACGATGCGGCGGCGGTGGTGGCCGCCCTCTCGGGTGAGCTCCAGGTCGCCTTCGGTGGACTCGTCGAAGTGGGCGCCGGTCGCGATGAGGCGGCGTACGGCGTCGGGGCCCTCGGTGACGAGGATGCGCACCGCCTCCTCGTCGCACAGGCCCACGCCCGCCACGAGGGTGTCGTCCAGGTGCTGTTCGGGGGTGTCGCCCTCGCCGAGTGCCGCCGCGATGCCGCCCTGTGCCCAGCGCGTGGAGCCGTCGTCCAGGCGGGCCTTGGTGACGACGACGGTCTTCAGGCCGGCCGCCGAGCTGCGCAGGGCCGCGGTCAGGCCGGCCACTCCGGAGCCGACGACCACGACGTCGGCGTCGAGCGACCAGCCCGGGGCGGGGGCGTACAGCCGTATGCCAGTGGCACTCATGCGGGGGCTCCGAACGTCAGCGGGATGTTGTCGATCAGGCGGGTCGTGCCGACCTTGGCGGCGACGGCGAGGATGGCCTCGCCCCGGTGGCCGGGGCCGATCTCCTGGAAGTCCGCCGGGTCGACGAGCGCCAGATAGTCCAGGACGAGCGGGGGGCGCAGGCGGGCGGCCTCGTCGAGGACCTGCCGGGCCGCGGCGCGGACCCCGGCGGGGCCGGTGGGCGCGGCGGGTCCGGTGGGCGCGGCCT
>NZ_AOPZ01000314.1 GCF_000414115.1 Streptomyces aurantiacus JA 4570 | reverse complement strand
CCCCGGCCCGGCACGCCCCGAGCGCCCCGCGGGCCGCCGCAGGCCCGGACCGGGACCACGCCCGCCCACCGCGCGCGGCCCCCGCCCGTCCGCGCCCAGGCCACCCAGGCCCGGCAAGCCCAAGACCATCCGCCTGGGCAGCCCCCGGCCCCGGCTGCGCATGGTCAGCCTCGGCCTGACCCTGGTGATGCTGGCCTTCGTGGTGCGGCTGTTCCAGGTGCAGGCCGTGGACGCCGACGCGTACGCGGCCAAGGCCGAGAAGAACCGGTACTCCAGCCACAAGCTGGCCGCCGAGCGCGGCGCCATCACCGACCGCGGCGGCGTCGAACTCGCCACCAGCGTGGACGCGTACGACATCACCGCCGACCCCACGCTCTTCACGCCGAAGGAGACGAAGATCGGCGACGCGCCCGAGCAGGCCGCGGGGCTGCTCGCGCCGATCCTCGGCGAGGACGCCGACAAGCTCGCGCAGAAGCTCCGCACCCCGAAGACGCGCTTCACCCTGCTGGCCCGCCGGGAGACCCCGCAGGTCTGGAAGCAGATCAAGGACCTGCGCGCCACCCTCGCGGAGAAGGCGAGCGCCGACCCCAAGGCGGTCAACGTCCTCGCGGGCGTCCTCGCCGTGCCCACCAGCAAGCGCGTGTACCCCAACGACGGCCTGGCCGCCGGGATACTGGGCTGGGTCAACGCCGACGGCAAGGGCGGCGGCGGTGTCGAGCAGCAGCTCAACAAGGAACTCGCGGGCAAGCAGGGCGAGATCCGCTACGCCCAGTCCGGCGGCCGGCAGGTGCCCACCGCCGGCAGGTCGGAGAAGCCCGCCGTGCCCGGCTCGGACGTCGAGCTGACCATCGACCGCGACATCCAGTGGGCCGCGCAGGACGCCATCACCGAGCAGGTCAGGAAGTCCAACGCGGACCGCGGCTACGTGATAGTGCAGGACACCCGGACCGGCGAGGTCCTCGCCATGGCCAACGCGCCCGGCTTCGACCCCAACGACCTCTCGCAGGCCCAGAGCACGAGCCTCGGCAACGCCGCGCTCCAGGACGCCTTCGAGCCCGGCTCCACCGCCAAGGTCATGTCGATGGCCGCCGTCCTGGAGGAGAACGCCGCCACCCCCGGCACCCGCGTGACGGTGCCCAACCGCCTGCACCGCGGCGACCGCCTCTTCCAGGACGACATCGACCACCCGACCTGGTACCTCACGCTCAACGGCGTGCTCGCCAAGTCCAGCAACATCGGCACCATCCTGGCCACCGGCGAACTCGGCAAGACGCAGAAGCAGGCCAACAAGGTCCTCCACTCGTACCTGCGGAAGTTCGGCCTCGGCAAGGAGACCGGCCTCGGCTTCCCCGGCGAGACCTCCGGCATCCTCGCGCCGCCCGAGAAGTGGTCGACCTCCCAGCAGTTCACGATCCCCTTCGGCCAGGGCGTGTCCATCAACGCGATGCAGGCCGCGTCCGTGTACTCGACCATCGCCAACGGCGGCGTACGCGTCGAGCCGACCCTGGTGCGCGGCACCAAGGGCCCCGACGGCCGCTTCACGCCCGCGCCCGCGCCGAAGAAGACCCGCGTCGTCAGCACCAAGACCGCGCGGACCCTCGCGCAGATGCTGGAGTCCGTCGTCGACGACGAGGAAGGCACCGGAACCAAGGCCCGCATCCCCGGCTACCGCGTCGCGGGCAAGACCGGCACGGCCAACCGCGTCGACCCGAAAACCGGCCGCTACCGCGGCTACACCTCGTCCTTCGCCGGCTTCGCCCCCGCCGACAAGCCGCGCGTCACCGTCTACTGCGCCATCCAGAACGCCACGAAGGGCAGCTACTTCGGCGGCCAGATCTGCGGCCCCATCTACAAGAAGGTCATGCAGTTCGCCCTCAAGACGCTGCAGGCACCGCCCACCGGCAAGGCCCCGGCACGGCTGCCGGTGACGTTCGACCCCGGCCGGCCGGAGACCCCCGGCCGCCCGCCGAACGGCAGGTAGGGCCGCCCACAGCGGAGATCCGAACAGGAAAAGCCCGTGACGACCATCACCCCCGACCCGGGGAACCGCCCCCCGCCACACCGCCCGCTTCGCTTGGAACGGGCTGCGCCCGGTACGCTCACCGCCGTGCCACACGCTGATCAGTCCCACACCACCCAGAAGGACGCTCCCGTGAACTACCCGGGACCGCCGAGGCCGACCCAGGTCTCCGCCACCCCCCTCGTGGAGCTCGCCGATCAGCTGGGGGCCGCCGCCCCGGGCACGGACGCCGCCATCACCGGGATCACCCACGACTCGCGCGCGGTGCGCCCCGGCGACATCTACGCGGCGCTGCCCGGCGCGCGCATGCACGGCGCCGACTTCGTGGCCCAGGCCGCCGACCTCGGCGCCGCGGCGATCCTCACCGACCCGACGGGCGCCGACCGCGCCGCCGCCACGGGGCTGCCGGTGCTCGTCGTCGCCGACCCGCGCGCGGTCATGGGCGAGCTGGCCGCGACGGTGTACGGCCACCCGGGCCGCGACCTGCTGCAGATCGGGATCACCGGCACGTCCGGCAAGACCACCACGGCGTACCTGATCGAGGGCGGCCTCAAGGAGGTCCGCAGCACCGGACTGATCGGCACCGTCGAGATGCGCATCGGCGAGGACCGCATCAAGTCGGAGCGCACGACGCCCGAAGCCACCGATCTGCAGGCGCTGTTCGCGGTGATGCGCGAGCGCGGCGTCAAGGCGGTCGCGATGGAGGTCTCCAGCCACGCCCTCGTGCTCGGCCGGGTCGACGGCTGCGTCTTCGACGTCGCCGTCTTCAACAACCTCAGCCCGGAGCACATGGAGTTCCACTCCGACATGGAGGACTACTTCCGGGCCAAGGCGCAGCTCTTCACCAAGCGGCGCGCCCGGCTCGGCGTGGTCAACTTCGACGACGAGTACGGCCGCCGGCTCGTCACCGAGTCCGAGATCGCCGTCACCACCTTCTCGGCCGAGGGCCACCCGGACGCGGACTGGCGCGCGGAGGGCGTCGAAGTCGGCCCGATGGACTCGACGTTCACCGCCGTCGGCCCCAAGGGCGAGCGGATCACCGCCAAGTCGCCGCTGGCCGGCCCCTTCAACGTCGCCAACACGCTCGCCGCGATCGTGTCGCTCGCCGTCGCCGGGATCGACCCGCAGCAGGCCGCCGACGGCATCGCCGCGGTGCCGGGCGTCCCCGGCCGCCTGGAGCGCGTCGACGCCGGGCAGCCCTACCTCGCGGTCGTGGACTACGCCCACAAGACGGACGCCGTCGAATCGGTCCTGCGCGCGCTGCGCAAGGTCACCGAGGGCAAGCTGACGATCGTGCTCGGCTGCGGCGGCGACCGCGACCAGACCAAGCGGAGGCCGATGGGGGCGGCCGCGGCGCGCCTCGCCGACACCGCCGTACTGACTTCGGACAACCCTCGTGGCGAGGACCCCCTCGCCATCCTCGCGACGATGCTCGCGGGCGCCGCAGAGGTGCCCGCCCACGAGCGCGGCGACGTCGCCGTGTTCGAGGACCGGGCCGCCGCCATCCGCGCGGCCGTCGCCCGCGCCGAACCCGGCGACACCGTCCTCGTCGCGGGCAAGGGCCATGAGCAGGGCCAGGACATCGCCGGTGTGGTCCGTCCCTTCGACGACCGCCAAGTGCTTCGCGAAGCTATCGAGCAAACCCAGGGATGAAGTTGTGATCGCCCTCTCCCTCGCCGAGATCGCCACCGTTGTCGGCGGGCAGACGTACGACATACCGGATCCGCAGGTCCAGGTGACGGCGCCGGTCGTCATGGACTCCCGTGAGGTGCAGCCCGGCGGCCTGTTCGCCGCCTTCGTGGGCGAGCGCGTCGACGGGCACGACTACGCCGCCCAGGTCGTCGGCGCGGGCGCGGTCGCCGTGCTCGCCTCGCGGCCGTGCGGGGTGCCCGCGATCGTCGTCGACGACGTGCAGACGGCGCTCGGCGCCCTCGCCCGGCACGTCGTCGCCCGGCTCGGCGCGACCCTCGTCGCCCTCACCGGATCCGCCGGCAAGACCAGCACCAAGGATCTTGTCGCCCAGGTCATCGGCCGCAGGGCGCCCACCGTGTGGACGCCCGGATCGTTCAACAATGAGATCGGCCTGCCGCTGACCGCGCTGAGCGCCACCGACGAGACGAAGTTCCTCGTCCTGGAGATGGGCGCCCGCGGCATCGGCCACATCCGGTACCTCACCGAGCTGACGCCGCCGCGGATCGGCCTCGTCCTGAACGTCGGCACCGCCCACATCGGCGAGTTCGGCGGCCGCGAGCAGATCGCGCAAGCAAAGGGTGAGCTCGTCGAGGCGCTGCCCGCCGACGGCGCCGCGATCCTCAACGCCGACGACCCCCTCGTACGCGCGATGGCCTCTCGTACGAAGGCCCGCGTGCTGCTCTTCGGAGAGGCCGAGGACGCCGACGTACGCGCCGAGAATGTCCGGCTCACCGAGAACGGACAACCCGCCTTCACGCTCACCACACCCACCGGGTGCGGCGACGTGCGGCTGCGCCTGTACGGTGAGCACCACGTGTCGAACGCGCTCGCCGCGGCCGCCGTCGCCCATGAGCTGGGCATGTCCGTGGACGAGATCGCCCTCGCGCTCTCCGAGGCGGGCACGCTGTCCCGCTGGCGGATGGAGGTCACCGAGCGCCCGGACGGCGTGACGGTCGTCAACGACGCCTACAACGCGAACCCCGAGTCCATGCGAGCCGCCCTGCGCGCGCTCGCGGCCATGGGCCGAGCCGCACAGGCCGAGGGAGGGCGCACGTGGGCGGTGCTCGGTCACATGGCCGAGCTCGGTGACGACGGGCTCGCCGAGCACGACGCGGTCGGGCGCCTTGCCGTCCGGCTGAACGTGAACAAGCTCGTGGCAGTCGGGGGCAGGGAAGCGTCCTGGCTCCAACTGGGCGCATACAACGAGGGTTCGTGGGGTGAGGAGTCGGTGCACGTGTCCGACGCACAGGCGGCGATCGACCTGCTGCGCAGCGAGCTGCGCCCAGGAGACGTCGTGCTGGTGAAGGCGTCCAGATCGGTCGGTCTCGAGCGGGTCGCCCTGGCGCTGCTCGACGACTCCGCCGTGTCTCCGGAGGGGCAGGTCGCCGGCCGATGAGGCAGATCCTCTTCGCGGGTGTGATCGGGCTCTTCCTGACCCTGGTCGGTACGCCCCTGCTGATCAAGCTCCTGGCCCGCAAGGGCTACGGCCAGTTCATCCGGGACGACGGCCCGCGCGAGCACCACAGCAAGCGCGGTACGCCGACCATGGGCGGTATCGCCTTCATCCTGGCCACGCTCATCGCGTACTTCCTCACGAAGTTCATCACCGGCGGCGAGTTCACGCTCTCCGGCCTGCTGGTGCTCTTCCTGATGGCGGGCATGGGCCTCGTCGGCTTCCTCGACGACTACATCAAGATCGTCAAGCAGCGCTCGCTCGGTCTGCGCGCCAAGGCGAAGATGGCGGGCCAGCTCATCGTCGGCATCGGCTTCGCCGTGCTCGCGCTGAACTGGCCGGACAACCGGAACCAGACCCCGGCCTCCACCAAGCTGTCGTTCGTCACGGACTTCGGCTGGTCGATCGGCCCGGTCCTGTTCGTGGTCTGGGCGCTGTTCATGATCCTCGCGATGTCGAACGGCGTGAACCTCACCGACGGCCTCGACGGCCTCGCCACCGGTGCCTCCGTGATGGTCTTCGGCGCCTACACCTTCATCGGCGTCTGGCAGTACCAGGAGTCCTGCGCCAACGCGAACACGCTCACCAACCCGGAGGCGTGTTTCGAGGTCAGGGATCCGCTCGACCTCGCGGTGGTGGCCTCCGCGCTGATGGGCGCCTGCTTCGGCTTCCTGTGGTGGAACACCTCGCCCGCGAAGATCTTCATGGGTGACACCGGCTCGCTGGCCCTCGGCGGCGCGCTCGCCGGCCTCGCCATCTGCTCCCGTACGGAGCTGCTGCTCGCGCTCCTCGGCGGCCTCTTCGTCCTGATCACCATGTCCGTGGTCATCCAGGTCGGCTCCTTCCGCCTCACCGGCAAGCGCGTCTTCCGCATGGCGCCACTCCAGCACCACTTCGAACTCAAGGGGTGGTCCGAAGTCCTTGTCGTGGTCCGCTTCTGGATCATCCAGGGCATGTGCGTGATCGTCGGACTCGGACTCTTCTACGCAGGGTGGGCGGCCACCAAGTGACCAGCTGGCAGGGCAGGAACGTCACCGTGGCCGGGCTCGGCGTGAGCGGCGTCAGCGCCGCCCGCGCGCTCGCGGGCCTCGGCGCGGTGGTGACGGTCGTGGACGGCGGCGACGGCGAGACGCATCGGGCGCGCGCGGCCGAGCTCGCCGAGGCCGGGATCACCGCACGTCTCGGCGACGCCGAGACGCTCCCCGAGGGCACCGACCTCGTCGTCACCTCGCCCGGCTGGAAGCCCACCTCGCCGCTGTTCGCGGCCGCCGCCGCGGCGGGCGTCGACGTCGTCGGTGACGTCGAGATCGCCTGGCGCCTGCGCGGCCCGGACGCCGCGCCCTGGCTCGCGATCACCGGCACCAACGGCAAGACCACGACCACGCAGATGCTCGCGTCCATCCTGGCCGCGGCCGGGCTGCGCACGGCGGCCGTCGGCAACATCGGTACGCCCATCGTGGACGTCGTCCTCGAAGGCGACGACGCGTACGACGTCCTCGCGGTCGAGCTCTCCAGCTACCAGCTGCACTGGGCGCCCTCCCTGCGCGCCCACTCCGCCGCGGTGCTCAACCTGGCCCCCGACCACCTCGACTGGCACGGCTCGATGGAGGCGTACGCCGCCGACAAGGGCCGCGTCTACGAGGGCAACCAGGTCGCCTGCGTCTACAACGTCGCCGACAAAGCCACCGAGGACCTGGTCCGCGAGGCCGACGTCGAAGAGGGCTGTCGCGCCATCGGTTTCACGCTGAACGCGCCCGCCCCCTCCCAACTGGGCGTCGTGGACGGCATCCTGGTCGACCGTGCCTTCGTGCCGGACCGCCAGAAGCAGGCCCAGGAGCTCGCCGAGGTCGCGGACGTCCGTCCGCCCGCGCCGCACAACATCGCCAACGCCCTGGCCGCCGCCGGGCTCGCGCGCGCCTACGGCGTGCCGGCCACGGCGGTCCGCGAGGGCCTGCGGGCCTTCCGCCCGGACGCACACCGCATCGAGCACGTGGCCGATGTCGACGGCGTCGCGTACGTCGACGACTCCAAGGCCACCAACACCCACGCCACGCAGGCGTCGTTGGCGGCGTACGAATCGATCGTGTGGATCGCCGGGGGCCTCGCCAAGGGCGCCACCTTCGACGAGCTGGTCGCGGGCGCGGCGGCGCGCCTGCGGGGCGTCGTCCTGATCGGCGCCGACCGCGCGCTGATCCGCGAAGCCCTCGCGCGACACGCCCCCGAAGTCCCGGTCGTGGACCTCGACCGGACGGACACTGGGGCGATGTCCGAGGCGGTACGGCAGGCGGCGCGGCTCGCGCGGCCGGGGGACACCGTCCTGATGGCTCCGGCCTGTGCGTCGATGGACATGTTCACCAACTACAACAAGCGTGGTGACGCGTTCGCGGCAGCCGTCCGCGAACTCGGCGCGAGCGCCTGACGGCGGGCCCAGCGTGGTCCGGGGGCGCCCGGCACCCGAAGGAGGGCACGTGGCAGCCGTGGGAACGCCGTCGTGGCGGGGGTTTCGTGGACGGCCGGGCGCCGGTACGGGATGCGTGCGCGCCGTCGTGGGGCGGCCCTGATGGCCGGGCGCGCGTCCGTGCGCACACCGCGCACCCCGAAGCGGCCGCCCCGGCCGCGGGCCACCCCGGTGGTGCGCGAGAACTCGCTGCGGCGGCTCTACGACCGGGCCCGCAAAGCCTGGGACCGGCCGCTGACCGCGTACTACCTGATCCTCGGCAGCAGTCTGCTGATCACCGCGCTCGGCCTGGTGATGGTCTATTCGGCGTCGATGATCCAGGCGCTGCAGCTCAACCTGCCCGCCTCCTATTTCTTCCGCAAGCAGTTCGTCGCCGCGGCCCTGGGCGCGGGGCTGCTGCTCGTCGCCATGCGGATGCCGGTCAAGCTGCACCGGGCGCTGTCCTATCCGATTCTCGCGGCCTCGGTGTTCCTGATGGTCCTCGTGCAGATCCCCGGGATAGGGCGCAGCGTCAACGGCAATCAGAACTGGATCTATTTGGGGGGCCCTTTCCAGCTCCAGCCCAGTGAGTTCGGCAAGCTCGCGCTGGTGCTGTGGGGCGCCGACCTGCTGGCGCGCAAACAGGACAAGCGCCTGCTCACCCAGTGGAAACACATGCTGGTGCCGCTCGTTCCCGTCACCTTCATGCTGCTCGGCCTGATCATGCTGGGCGGCGACATGGGCACGGCCATCATCCTCACCGCGATCCTGTTCGGTCTCCTGTGGCTCGCGGGCGCGCCGACGCGGCTGTTCGCGGGTGTGCTGAGCATCGCGGCCGTGCTCGGTGTGATCCTCATCAAGACGAGCCCCAACCGCATGGCCAGGCTCGCCTGCCTCGGCGAGACCGAGCCGGGCCCCAGCGACCAGTGCTGGCAGGCCGTGCACGGCATCTACGCCCTGGCCTCCGGCGGATTCTTCGGTTCCGGTCTCGGCGCCAGTGTGGAAAAATGGGGTCAACTGCCTGAACCGCACACCGACTTCATCTTCGCCATCACCGGGGAGGAACTCGGTCTGGCGGGGACACTGTCGGTGCTCGCCCTGTTCGCGGCTCTAGGCTATGCGGGTATCCGCGTGGCCGGACGCACGGAGGACCCCTTCGTGAGGTACGCCGCGGGAGGCGTGACCACCTGGATCACGGCCCAGGCCGTGATCAACGTCGGTGCGGTGCTCGGTCTGCTGCCGATCGCCGGTGTCCCGCTCCCGCTGTTCTCCTACGGGGGTTCGGCCCTGCTGCCGACCATGTTCGCCGTGGGACTCCTCATCGCCTTCGCGCGGGAGGACCCCGCGGCGAAGGCGGCCCTGGCCATGCGGCAACCTCGGGTGAGATGGAACACGATGCGACGGCGCGTCAAGGCGCGTTCGTCCGGAGAGCGGTGAATTTCGGTGCATGTCGTACTCGCCGGTGGGGGGACCGCCGGCCACATCGAGCCCGCGCTTGCCCTCGCGGACGCCCTGCGCAGGCAGGACCCGACCGTGGGGATCACGGCCCTGGGCACGGAGCGCGGCCTCGAGACCCGACTCGTACCCGAGCGGGGCTATGAACTCGCCCTGATCCCCGCCGTACCCCTGCCGCGCAAGCCCACGCCCGAGCTGATCACGGTGCCGGGCCGGCTGCGCGGCACCATCAAGGCGGCCGAGCAGATCCTGGAGCGCACCAAGGCCGACTGCGTGGTGGGCTTCGGCGGCTATGTGGCGCTGCCCGGCTACCTCGCGGCCAAGCGCGCGGGGGTGCCGATCGTGGTGCACGAGGCCAACGCGCGCCCCGGGCTCGCCAACAAGATCGGTTCCCGGTACGCCTCCGCGGTCGCGGTCTCCACGCCCGACAGCAAGCTGCGCGGCTCGCGCTACATCGGCATCCCGCTGCGCCGCACCATCGCGCTGCTCGACCGTGCCCGGGTCCGCCCGGAGGCCCGCGCGGCCTTCGGCCTCGACCCGAACCTGCCCACGCTGCTGGTCTCCGGCGGCTCCCAGGGCGCCCGGCGCCTGAACGAGGTCGTCCAGCAGGTCGCCCCGGTCCTCCAGCGCGCGGGCATCCAGATCCTGCACGCGGTCGGCCCGAAGAACGAAATGCCGTACGTGGAGAACATGCCCGGGATGCCCCCCTACATCCCGGTACCGTACGTGGACCGGATGGACCTCGCGTACGCCGCGGCCGACATGATGCTCTGCCGCGCGGGCGCGATGACCGTCGCCGAGCTCTCCGCCGTCGGGCTCCCGGCCGCCTATGTCCCGCTGCCCATCGGCAACGGCGAACAGCGGCTGAACGCCCAGCCGGTGGTCAAGGCGGGCGGCGGGCTGCTGGTCGACGACGCGGAGCTCACCCCCGAGTGGGTCCAGGGCCATGTCCTGCCCGTGCTCGCCGACCCGCACCGGCTGTACGAGATGTCCCGCGCCGCTTCGGAGTTCGGCCGCAGGGACGCCGACGACCTGCTCGTCGGCATGGTGTACGAGGCGATTGCGTCACGCCGCAGCGCGTGAGAGAAGGCAGGCACTGTGGCTGGAGGGGCCGGACCGAAGACCGCCGAACGGCGGGGGGCCGGGTCTGGGCCGTCCCGCCCGCCCCGCCCGCGCCCGCGCCGCCTGCGGCTGCCCCGGCCGCGCGTCCTGATCGTCCTGGCGGCCGCCCTCGCCGTACTCGTGGGGGGCGGCGCCTGGGTGGTCTACGGCTCGCCCTGGCTGCGGGCCGAGCAGGTGACGACCTCGGGGACGATGGCGCTCAAGCCGCGCGAAGTGCTCAAGGCCGCGGACGTTCCGCTCGGCGGACCACTGATTTCGGTCGACTCCGGTGCCATCGAGGACCGGCTTCTGAGAAAATTGCCCCGAATTGACTCGGTTGATGTCGTCCGCTCATGGCCCCACGAAATCGCACTGAAAGTGACCGAGCGCACTCCGGTCCTGGTCATGAAAAAGGGCGGAAAGTTCATCGAAGTGGACGTGAAGGGCGTCCGTTTCGCCACGGTCCAGAAGGCTCCGAAGGGCACCCCGCTGCTTGAAATGGCGACCGACCCGGACGGCGGTGCCGCCGCCAGCCTCCGCCGTTTCGACTCCACCCGGCTGCGCCGCGAGGCCGTGCGCGTGGTGGCCGCCCTGCCGGGCGCGGTGGCCGCGCAGACCCGGACCGTCAAGGTCCGTTCGTACGACTCCATCTCGCTGGAGTTGCGGGGCGAGCGCACGGTCATGTGGGGGAGCGGCGAGAAGGGGCGCGCAAAGGCCGAGGCGCTCACCGGGCTGATGAAAGCCGTTCCGAAGGCACGGCACTTCGACGTGAGCGTCCCCACCGCCCCTGCGTCATCAGCTAGTTGACGTACATCAGCGCAGGCCAGCACCCTGGATGGGCAGCCCCGCGCCTGATCACATAGGGTGAAAAGAAAAACGGGAGGTTCGGCGTGTTCGTTGAACGTGCGCCACTTGTCGACTTAGTGTCCTGTTCGGAAGAGTCCAGGGAACAGACACACTGGTAACCCTAAACTTCAGCGTTAGGGTTCGGGTCGGCGTTCGGACCGTCCCATTCGGCATCAGTCGGCGCCTCGCTCAAGCGCGAGACGACGACACGTAACTCGAGGCGAGAGGCCTTCGACGTGGCAGCACCGCAGAACTACCTCGCAGTCATCAAAGTCATCGGTGTCGGCGGCGGTGGTGTCAATGCCATCAACCGGATGATCGAGGTCGGTCTCAAGGGCGTCGAGTTCATCGCCATCAACACCGACGCGCAAGCCCTGTTGATGAGCGACGCCGACGTCAAGCTCGACGTGGGCCGTGAACTCACCCGCGGACTCGGCGCAGGAGCCAACCCGGCCGTCGGCCGCAAGGCGGCCGAGGACCACCGCGAGGAGATCGAGGAGGTCCTCAAGGGGGCCGACATGGTCTTCGTGACGGCCGGTGAGGGCGGCGGCACCGGCACGGGCGGCGCGCCCGTGGTCGCCAACATCGCGCGCTCGCTGGGCGCCCTGACGATCGGTGTGGTCACGCGACCGTTCACCTTCGAGGGCCGTCGCCGCGCGAACCAGGCGGAGGACGGCATCGCCGAGCTCCGCGAAGAGGTCGACACCCTCATCGTCATCCCCAACGACCGGCTCCTGTCCATCTCGGACCGCCAGGTCAGCGTGCTCGACGCCTTCAAGTCGGCCGACCAGGTGCTCCTCTCCGGTGTGCAGGGCATCACCGATCTCATCACCACGCCCGGCCTGATCAACCTCGACTTCGCCGATGTCAAGTCGGTCATGTCGGAGGCCGGTTCGGCACTCATGGGCATCGGCTCGGCCCGCGGCGACGACCGCGCGGTGGCCGCCGCCGAGATGGCGATCTCCTCGCCGCTCCTGGAGGCGTCCATCGACGGCGCCCGGGGCGTCCTGCTCTCCATCTCCGGCGGCTCCGACCTCGGCCTGTTCGAGATCAACGAAGCGGCCCAGCTGGTGAGCGAGGCGGCGCACCCCGAGGCGAACATCATCTTCGGCGCGGTCATCGACGACGCGCTCGGCGACGAGGTCAGGGTCACCGTCATCGCGGCGGGCTTCGACGGCGGCCAGCCGCCGTCCAAGCGGGACAACGTCCTCGGCTCGGCGTCCGGCAAGCGCGAGGAGCCCGCGGCCCCGGCCCGCCCGAGCGAACCGTCCCGCCCCGCCCCGGCCTTCGGCGGCCTCGGCAGCGTGACCGCGCGCGAGGACTCGGCCCCGGCCGAGAAGCCCGAGCCGGCCCCGGCGAGCGAGCCCCCGGCCACGCCGGCGACGCCGCCGCAGGTCCCCTCGACCCGTCTGCACCAGGACAGCCAGGCCGAAGAGCTGGACGTGCCGGATTTCCTGAAGTGATAGACCAGCGCTCCGCGACGAGCACCGTGAGCGGCGCCCACTTCGCCTTCACCGACCGGTGGGGCGGGGTGAGCGCCGTTCCGTACGAAGAGCTCAACCTCGGCGGCGCGGTCGGCGACGACTCCGAAGCCGTACGGCACAACCGCGAGTTGGCCGCGAAGAACCTCGGCATCGACGCCGCGCGCGTGGTCTGGATGAAGCAGGTGCACGGCCGCGACGTCGCCGTGGTCGACGGGCCGTGGGATGTCGACGAGGACATCCCCGCCGTCGACGCGGTCGTCACCGCCCGGCGCGGGCTCGCCCTCGCCGTCCTCACCGCCGACTGCACTCCGGTGCTGCTCGCCGACCCGGACGCGGGCGTGGCCGCGGCCGCGCACGCGGGCCGGCCCGGCATGGTGGCCGGGGTGGTGCCCGCGGCCGTCGAGGCCATGGTGCGCCTCGGCGCCCGGCCGGAGCGGATCGTGGCCCGCACCGGGCCCGCCGTCTGCGGCCGCTGTTACGAAGTACCCGCGGACATGCGCGCCGACGTCGCCGCCGTGGAACCCGCGGCGTACGCCGAGACGAGCTGGGGCACTCCCGCGGTCGATGTGACCGCCGGGGTGCACGCCCAGCTCGACCGGCTCGGGGTGTGTGACCGGGAGCAGTCGCCGGTGTGCACGCTGGAGTCGGGCGACCACTTCTCGTACCGCCGCGACCGCACGACCGGTCGGCTCGCGGGCTATGTCTGGCTGGACTGATGGGGCATGACGGACCGTAAGGCGGAACTCGCCGCAAATCTGGCGAAAGTGGAAGAGCGCATCGCGGCGGCCTGTGCCGCCGCGGGTCGCAAGCGCGAAGAAGTGACCCTGATCGTGGTCACCAAGACCTACCCCGCGAGCGATGTGCGGTTTCTCTCGGAACTCGGCGTGCGCGACGTCGCCGAGAACCGTGACCAGGACGCGGCGCCGAAGGCCGCGGAGTGCTCGGATCTGCCCCTCGGTTGGCACTTCGTGGGCCAGTTGCAGACCAACAAGGTGCGCTCCGTGGTCGGTTACGCGGACGTGGTGCAGTCGGTCGACCGGCCGAAGCTGGTCAGCGCCCTGTCGGCGGCCGCCGTGCGCGCCGGGCGCGAGGTCGGCTGCCTGCTCCAGGTCGCGCTGGACGCGGGAGTCGGCGGCCGTGGCGACCGGGGTGGCGTAGGGCCGGACGGGATCGAAGAGTTGGCGGGTCTCGTGGCCGACGCTCCCGGGCTGCGGCTCGACGGTCTGATGACGGTCGCGCCGCTCACCGGGGAGTTCGCGGGACGGCAACAGGCGGCGTTCGAGCGGCTGATGGATTTGTCGACTGCCATGCGCGTGGCCCATCCGGCTGCGAACATGGTGTCGGCAGGGATGAGTGCGGACCTCGAACAGGCCGTGGCGGCCGGTGCGACACATGTGCGCGTCGGTACGGCGGTACTCGGAGTCCGACGCGGGCTCGGGTAACGTCGCCAGGAAGTCGGACCACAGCAGAAAATATGGTCATTCCCGCAGTTCGGCGGGGATGCCTCGTGGATCGCGGGCAGTTGATGACGACGGACCTCTCGATCCACCACAGAGCGGAGGACTCAGAGCATGGCCGGCGCGATGCGCAAGATGGCGGTCTACCTCGGCCTCGTGGAGGACGACGGTTACGACGGTCGGGGATTCGACCCCGATGACGATTTCGAGCCCGAGCCGGAGCCCGAGCGCGACCGCCGGCGGCACGAACCGCCCCACCAGTCGCACCAGTCCCACTTGTCGGGCCGGGACTTGGATCGGGACGAATCGGTACGAGTGGTGCAGCCGCCGGCGCCTCGCGACCCGGCGCCTCGCGCCGCTTCACTTCCCGCTGAATCGGGACGTCCGGCGCGAATCGCCCCCGTGGCATCCATCACACCTGAACGCCAGAGCCTGGAGAAGAACGCACCGGTGATCATGCCCAAGGTCGTGTCCGAGCGTGAGCCCTACCGCATCACCACACTCCACCCCCGGACCTACAACGAAGCCCGTACCATCGGGGAACACTTCCGCGAAGGCACCCCGGTGATCATGAACTTGACGGAGATGGACGACACGGATGCGAAGCGACTTGTCGACTTTGCCGCCGGTCTCGTCTTCGGTCTGCATGGCAGTATCGAGCGAGTGACGCAGAAGGTGTTCCTGTTGTCGCCTGCTAACGTCGATGTCACGGCGGAGGACAAGGCCCGCATCGCAGAGGGCGGGTTCTTCAACCAGAGCTGAGACGCAAGTGCAGTAGACGACAGTTACCGGACCGAACAGCACGGACTCGACTGAGAAGTAGGGGAGAGGGAAACCCGGACATGGGCGTGGTCTTGCAAGTGATCTACATCGCGCTGATGTGTTTCCTCATCGTGCTGATCTTCCGACTGGTCATGGACTACGTCTTCCAGTTCGCCCGCTCGTGGCAACCCGGCAAGGCGATGGTGGTCGTTCTGGAGGCCACCTACACTGTCACCGATCCACCGCTCAAGCTTCTGCGGCGGGTCATTCCGCCGCTGCGTCTCGGGGGCGTGGCGCTCGACCTGTCCTTCTTCGTACTGATGATCATCGTCTACATCCTGATCACCGTCGTGAGCGGCTTGTGAACGATACGGTCTTGCCGAATGCCGACGACTACGTTGAGGTGAAGAGATGCCGTTGACCCCCGAGGACGTGCGGAACAAGCAGTTCACGACCGTCCGCCTCCGAGAAGGCTATGACGAGGACGAGGTCGATGCCTTCCTCGATGAGGTCGAAGCCGAACTGACCCGCCTGCTCCGCGAGAACGAGGACCTGCGCGCCAAGCTGGCCGCCGCCACGCGTGCCGCCGCGCAGAACCAGCAGCAGGGCGGTATGCGCAAGGGCCCCGGCGGTCCGGGTGGCCCCGAGGGGCCGCAGGACCAGCGCGGTCCGGGCGCTCCCGTGCCCGCCGCAATATCGGGTCCGCAGCCGGTGCCGCCGCAGCAGCAGCACCCGATGGGCGGACCGCCGCAGCTTCCGGGCGGTGCTCCGCAGCTTCCCGCGGGCCCCAGTGGGCACGGCCCGCAGGGTGGTCCGCAGGGTCCCGGCCCGATGGGTCAGGGCCCGATGGGCGGCCCCATGGGCGGTCCCATGGGCGGCCATGGACCGCAGATGCCCCAGCCCGGTCAGGGCCCCGGTGGCGACAGCGCTGCCCGCGTGCTCTCCCTTGCCCAGCAGACCGCCGACCAGGCGATCGCGGAGGCCCGTTCCGAGGCCAACAAGATCGTCGGCGAGGCCCGTTCGCGTGCCGAGGGCCTGGAGCGGGACGCCCGTGCCAAGGCCGACGCCCTGGAGCGGGACGCGCAGGAGAAGCACCGTGTCGCGATGGGCTCCCTGGAGTCCGCCCGCGCCACGCTGGAGCGCAAGGTCGAGGACCTGCGCGGCTTCGAGCGCGAGTACCGCACGCGTCTGAAGTCCTACCTGGAGTCGCAGCTGCGTCAGCTGGAGACCCAGGCCGACGACTCGCTGGCCCCGCCGCGGACCCCGGCGACCGCCTCCCTTCCGCCGTCCCCGGCGCCTTCCATGGCCTCGGCCGGCGCTGGTGCCCCGTCCTACGGCGGCAACCAGTCGATGGGTGGCAACCAGTCGCAGGGCGCTCCGTCCTACGGCAGTCAGCAGCAGATGTCGCCCGCGATGACGCAGCCGATGGCGCCGGTGCGGCCGCAGGGGCAGCAGCCCATGCAGCAGGCTCCCTCGCCGATGCGCGGCTTCCTCATCGACGAGGACGACAACTGACGGGCGTCACCACGCCATAGGCGTCGGCAGCCGTAAAGGGCGGAGCCCCCGGATTTCCGGGGGCTCCGCCCTTTTGTCGTGTTTGTCGCGCACGAAGCGCGGCCGGCGCGCGGACGGCGCTGCAGAAACGTTCAGTTGTGCCTGTGCACGCAACGCCGAAGGCCCGGTCCCGCCAAGATTCTTTGGCGGGACCGGGCCTCCGGGCTCCCGGGCGGGGGGAGTTACGCCTTGCGCAGGCGGAACGTGAGGGACAGGGTCGGGTCCTCGAACGGGGTGCCGTACGTGTCGTCCGCCTCGCCGGAGGCGAAGTCCGTGGCCAGGACCTCGTCCGCGATGAGGGCCGCGTGGTCGGTCAGGGCCGTGCTCACCGCCGGGTCGGTGGACGTCCAGCGCAGGGCGATGCGGTCCGCGACGTCCAGGCCGCTGTTCTTGCGGGCCTCCTGGATCAGGCGGATCGCGTCACGGGCCAGGCCCGCGCGGCGCAGCTCGTCCGTGAGCTCCAGGTCGAGGGCGACCGTGGCGCCGGAGTCGGACGCCACCGACCAGCCCTCCCGCGGGGTTTCGGTGATGATGACCTCGTCCGGGGCCAGCGTCACCGTCTCGCCGTCGACCTCCACCGACGCCGTGCCCTCGCGCAGGGCGAGGGACAGCGCGGCCGCGTCGGCCTCCGCGACGGCCTTGGCCACCGCCTGGACGCCCTTGCCGAACCGCTTGCCCAGGGCACGGAAATTGGCCTTGGCGGTGGTGTCGACCAGGGAGCCGCCGACCTCGGAGAGCGACGCCAGGGAGGAGACGTTCAGCTCCTCGGTGATCTGGGCGCGCAGCTCGGCGTCGAGCGTCTCGAACTCGGCGGCCGCGACCAGCGCGCGGGACAGCGGCTGCCGGGTCTTGACGCCGGACTCGGCGCGCGAGGCACGGCCCAGCTCGACGAGGCGGCGCACGAGCACCATCTGCTTCGACAGCTCGGGGTCGATCGCCGTCAGGTCCGCCTCCGGCCAGGACGCCAGGTGCACGGACTCCGGGGCGTCCGGCGTGACCGGCACGACCAGGTCCTGCCAGACGCGCTCGGTGATGAACGGCGTCAGCGGGGCCATCAGGCGCGTGACCGTCTCGACGACCTCGTGCAGCGTGCGCAGCGCGGCCGCGTCGCCCTGCCAGAAGCGGCGCCGCGAGCGGCGTACGTACCAGTTGGAGAGGTTGTCGACGAAGCCGGACAGGAGCTTGCCCGCGCGCTGGGTGTCGTAGGCGTCCAGGGCCCCTGTCACCTGGTCGGTGAGGGCGTGCAGCTCGCTGAGCAGCCAGCGGTCGAGCAGCGGGCGGTCGGCCGGCGCCGGGTCGGTGTCCGAGGGGGCCCACTTCGACGTACGGGCGTAGAGCGCCTGGAAGGCGACCGTGTTCCAGTACGTCAGGAGGGTCTTGCGGACGACTTCCTGGATGGTGCCGTGGCCCACGCGGCGGGCCGCCCACGGGGAGCCGCCGGCCGCCATGAACCAGCGGACCGCGTCGGCGCCGTGCTGGTCCATGAGCGGGATCGGCTGCAGGATGTTGCCCAGGTGCTTGGACATCTTCCGGCCGTCCTCGGCGAGGATGTGGCCGAGGCAGACGACGTTCTCGTACGACGACTTGTCGAAGACCAGGGTGCCGACGGCCATCAGCGTGTAGAACCAGCCGCGGGTCTGGTCGATGGCCTCGCTGATGAACTGCGCGGGGTAGCGGGACTCGAACAGTTCCTTGTTCTTGTACGGGTATCCCCACTGCGCGAACGGCATCGAGCCCGAGTCGTACCAGGCGTCGATGACCTCCGGCACGCGCACCGCTTCGCGGGAGCAGCCCTCGTGGGTGCAGGTGAAGGTGACGTCGTCGATGAACGGGCGGTGCGGGTCGAGGCCCGACTGGTCGGTGCCGGTCAGGTCGCTGAGCTCCCGGCGGGAGCCGACGCAGGTGAGGTGGTTCTCCTCGCAGCGCCAGATGGGCAGCGGGGTGCCCCAGTAGCGGTTGCGGGACAGCGCCCAGTCGACGTTGTTCGTCAGCCAGTCGCCGAAGCGGCCGTGCTTGACCGAGTCCGGGAACCAGTTGGTCTTCTCGTTCTCCTCCAGGAGCCGGTCCTTGACGGCCGTGGTGCGGATGTACCAGGACGGCTGCGCGTAGTAGAGGAGCGCGGTGTGGCAGCGCCAGCAGTGCGGGTAGCTGTGCTCGTACGCGATGTGCTTGAAGAGCAGGCCGCGGTCCCCGAGGTCCTTGGTGAGGGCCTCGTCCGCCTTCTTGAAGAAGACACCGCCCACGAGCGGTACGTCCTCTTCGAAGGTGCCGTCGGGGCGGACCGGGTTCACGACCGGCAGGCCGTACGAACGGCAGACCTTGAGGTCGTCCTCACCGAAGGCGGGGGACTGGTGGACCAGACCGGTGCCGTCCTCGGTGGTCACGTAGTCGGCGTTGACCACGAAGTGCGCCGGGGCGGGGAAGTCGACCAGCTCGAAGGGGCGCTGGTACGTCCAGCGCTCCATCTCGGCGCCGGTGAAGGTCTGGCCGGTGGCCTCCCAGCCCTCGCCGAGGGCCTTCTCCAGGAGGGGCTGGGCGACGACCAGCTTCTCCTTGCCGTCGGTGGCCACTACGTAGGTGACGTCCGGGTGCGCGGCGACGGCCGTGTTGGACACCAGCGTCCACGGGGTGGTCGTCCACACCAGGAGGGCGGCCTCGCCCGCGAGGGGGCCGCCGGTCAGCGGGAAGCGGACGTAGACGGACGGGTCGACGACCGTCTCGTAGCCCTGCGCCAGCTCGTGGTCGGACAGGCCCGTGCCGCAGCGGGGGCACCAGGGGGCGACGCGGTGGTCCTGGACGAGGAGGCCCTTGTTGAAGATCTCCTTCAGGGACCACCAGACCGATTCGATGTACTCGGGGTTCATCGTGCGGTAGGCGCCGTCGAGGTCGGTCCAGTAGCCCATGCGGGTCGTGAGCTCGGCGAAGGCGTCGGTGTGCCGGGTCACCGACTCGCGGCACTTGGCGTTGAACTCGGCGATGCCGTACGCCTCGATGTCCTTCTTGCCGTTGAAGCCGAGCTCCTTCTCGACGGCGAGCTCGACGGGCAGGCCGTGGCAGTCCCAGCCGGCCTTGCGGGCGACGTGGTAGCCGCGCATGGTGCGGAAGCGCGGGAAGACGTCCTTGAAGACGCGGGCCTCGATGTGGTGCGCGCCGGGCATGCCGTTGGCCGTGGGCGGGCCCTCGTAGAACACCCACTCGGGGCGGCCCTCGGACTGCTCCAGGCTCTTGGCGAAGATCTTCTGCTCGCGCCAGAAGTCGAGCACGGCGTGCTCGAGGGCAGGCAGGTCGACCTGGGCCGGCACCTGGCGGTACTGCGGGGGCGGTGTCATGTTCGCGCTTCCTCCGGCGGACGTTCTTCCCTTCCGTCGGAGGGACGAGAGGCTGCGCTGCTGCGCTCCCGCGGTACCACCCTCCTTGGCCCTCCTGGTGCGCTCGGCGCCCTGGAAGGCCCCCTCATTGGGGTCGCGATGCCGGGTCTACTCGCCGCGTCCGCCCCGGCTCGGGGAGGCTGCGGCCTTCTTCCGGCGGCTCCGGGGTGATCTTCACGTCGCGCTCGCCCCCGGGCTCACACCGTCCCCGGGTCGCTCATGGCTGCGTACGCCGCTACTCGTCCCCATCCACGCTTCTCGCTCCGGCCAGTGTACGGGGCGGGGCGGGCGGGGCCGACCGGATATTCGGGCACTCGTCTCAGGCGTGCTGGGGGACTTCGTCCCTGAGGGAGTCGCGGACCATCTTCCGCAGCTCCGGGCTGTCCGTGTGGCCGTGGACGGACACGGCGTGCTCGCTGGCGGCGCGGACCACTTCTTCCTCTTCGCCGGAGATGGCGAGCGTGCAGTGGGTCTCGCTCGGGAATTCCCGGCAGTCGGCTGTCTTGCGCATGATGCACCTCCTCGCTCTTGTTCTCAGTTTATGTCCCGATTTAGCCGGAAAACAGGCTCCCGCCCGATAGCGCCGGGGCGGCGAAGACTGACCCGAATGGCGACCTGTGCAGTGGCCGGATCCTGGCCCGGTGCGCCGGGCGGATTACCCGGCGGGGAGCTGGGCACAACGCATGCAGGCTCGCCGTGCGGCCCTGGGGGGTGGGCGAATCGGGCGGCGTGCCCCGTTGCCGCGGGCCTGGAGTCGATTTATCGTCCCAGCACGATTCGCGTGCAAGATCACAATATGTGAAGGGGCCGCGGCCATGGTGGCGAAGAAGACCGCCGTACAGCAGTCGGCGTCGAGCAGATCCACGGGCGCCGGGGCCGCGGGGGCGGCCGGGGGAGCGGGGGGTGAGGTGCCGCGCGCCGTCCAGGCCCCGGTGGGGGGCGCTGGGGCCGCGAAGAGGGTGGTGGCCACCGCGGCGGCCACCAAGAAGGTGGTCTCGGCGAAGACCGCCGAGGGGGGCGGCACGGGGAGGACCACTGCCCCGAAGGGGGCGGCGAACGACGGGGTGGCGGGCGGGAAGTCGGCCAGTGGCAAGGCGGCGGCCGACAAGAGGTCCTCTGCGAAGGCGGCGGCGAAGAAGACGTCTACGAAGACCTCGTCTACGAAGGCCGCTTCTACGAAGACCGCGTCCACCAAGGCGGCCGCCAAGGAGACGGCCACGAAGGTTGCCTCCGCCAAAGGGGCCCCCAAGGAGGACGCCCCGCCGCAGGCGGCCACTAAGAAGGCAGCTGCCAAGAAGGCCGCTACCGAGAGGACGGCCGCGGAGAAAGCGGCCGCCAAGAAGGCATCCGCCAAGAAGGTCGCCACCCAGGACGCGGCTGCCAAGAAGGCGCCCGTCGAGCCGCCAGCGGCCAAGAAGACAGGCGCCAAGAAGACCGTCGCCAAGAGGGCAGGCGCGGAGAAGTCGACCGCCGACAAGGCAGGCGCCAAGACGGCCGCCAAGAAGACGGCCGCCAAGAAGACGGCCGCCGACAAGGCGGGTGCCAAGGAAGCCGCCGCTGAGAGGGCGGGCGCCGACAAGGCAAGCGCCAAGGAAACAGCCGCCAAGAAGGCGACCGCCGAGAAGGCAGCCGCCAAGAAGGCGACCGCCGAGAAGGCAGCCGCCGACAAGGCGGGTGCCAAGGAAGCCGCCGCCGACAAGGCAGGCGTCAAGGAAGCCGCTGCCGAGAAGGCGACCGCCGAGAAGTCGACTGCCGAGAAGGCGGGCGCCGAGAAAGCCGGCGTCGGCAAGGAGGAGGCGGGCGGCGGGGTGGGTGCGTCCAAGAGGGCGACGGGTGCCGCCAAGGGCCCAGGGGCCAGAAAACGTACGGCCAAGAAATCGACCGCGTCCGCGGTCGAGGGTGCGGCTCAGGCCGCGGAGACGACGGGAGCCACGACGGTGGTTGCGAAGAAGACTCCGGGCACGGCGACAGCGGCGAAGAAGGCCGGCGCGGTGCCCAAGGCGCGGGCCTCGGCCGCGCCCGGCGAGCTCGCGGTGCGACCGGGCGAGGATCCGTGGACCCCGGAAGAGGTCGCCGAGGCGCGTACCGAGCTGATGTCCGAGGCGCTGCGCCTGCGTACCGAGATCCAGGCGTCCGAGGACTCGCTCGCCGGCCTGATGCGGGACTCCGGGGACGGCGCGGGCGACGACCAGGCCGACACCGGCACCAAGAACATCACCCGGGAGCACGAGATGGCGCTCGCCGCGAACGCCCGGGAGATGCTGGAGCAGACCGAGCGCGCCCTGGAGCGCCTCGACGCGGGGACGTACGGACTCTGCGAGAACTGCGGCAACCCCATCGGCAAGGCGCGCATGCAGGCGTTCCCCCGCGCCACCCTGTGCGTCGAGTGCAAGCAGAAGCAGGAACGGCGCTACTGAGCGTGGCCTGCGCGTCCTGGTCCGTACGCGTGTGCCGTACCCTCGTCCCCAGTCAGGTACCTAGGTTGAGGGACTCACGTGGCAGAGGCGGAGCGCATCATCGGTACGCCGGACATCCCTGAGGCGGCGGAGGGCGGCGAACCGTCCGAGGAGGGGCAGCGGTCCGAGGGCGAGCCGAAGCCCGAGGGGCGGCGCAAGATCGCCGTGCTGTTCGGAGTGGCCCTCTTCGCGTACGCGCTCGATCTGATCAGCAAGATGATCGTGGTCGCCAAGCTGGAGCACCAGGAGCCGATCGACGTGGTCGGCGACCTGCTGCGCTTCAACGCGATCCGCAACGCGGGCGCCGCGTTCGGCTTCGGCGAGGCGTACACCATCATCTTCACGGTGATCGCCGCGGCCGTGATCGTGGTGATCGCCCGGCTCGCCCGCAAGCTGTACAGCCTGCCCTGGGCGATCGCGCTGGGCCTGCTGCTCGGCGGCGCGCTCGGCAACCTCACCGACCGGATCTTCCGCTCGCCCGGCCTCTTCAAGGGCGCGGTGGTCGACTTCATCGCGCCGAAGAACTTCGCGGTGTTCAACCTCGCGGACTCCGCGATCGTCTGCGGCGGCATCCTGATCGTGCTGCTCTCCTTCCGCGGGCTCGACCCGGACGGCACCGTCCACAAGGACTGACGGCCGGGTCGGGAGGGGCCGAGTGCGGCCTTCGGTACGGCGGTGTCGTACCCCTCCTGCATACTCGTGGGGTGAGCACGATTCCCGAGATCCGTACCCTGCCCGTACCGGACGGCCTGGAGGGCGAGCGCGTAGACGCCGCCATCTCGCGCATGTTCGGTTTCTCCCGTACGAAGGCCGCCGAGCTCGCGGCCGCAGGCAAGGTGCTGGTCGACGGCGCGGTGGCCGGCAAGTCCGAGCGCGTGCACGGCGGGGCCTGGCTGGAGGTGGAGATGCCGCAGGCGCCCGCCCCGGTGCAGATCGTCGCCGAGCCCGTCGAGGGCATGGAGATCGTGCACGACGACGAGGACATCGTCGTGATCGTCAAGCCCGTCGGCGTCGCCGCGCACCCCAGCCCCGGCTGGACCGGCACGACCGTGATCGGCGGCCTCGCCGCCGCCGGCTATCGCGTCTCGACGTCCGGCGCCGCCGAGCGCCAGGGCATCGTGCACCGCCTCGACGTGGGCACCTCCGGCCTGATGGTGGTCGCCAAGTCGGAGCGGGCGTACACCTCCCTGAAGCGCCAGTTCAAGGAACGCACGGTCGACAAGCGGTACAACGCGCTGGTCCAGGGCCACCCGGACCCCATGAGCGGCACGATCGACGCCCCCATCGGCCGCCACCCGAACCACGACTACAAGTGGGCGGTCACCGCCGAGGGCAAGCCCTCCGTCACGCACTACGACCTGGTGGAAGCCTTCCGTTCCGCCTCCCTGCTCGACATCAAGCTGGAGACCGGCCGCACCCACCAGATCCGCGTGCACATGGCGGCCCACCGCCACCCCTGCGTGGGCGACCTGACGTACGGCGCCGATCCCACGCTCGCCAAGCGCCTCGGCCTCACCCGCCAGTGGCTGCACGCGGTGCGGCTCGGCTTCGAGCACCCCGGCGACGGCCAGTGGGTGGAGTACGAGAGCGGCTACCCCGACGATCTCCAGCTCGCCCTCGACCGGGTGCGCGCGGAGAGCGCGTGAGCGCGGTCGCCTGCCGGGTCGCGGCGGGCCAGGCGGACCTGGACGCCTGCTTCGCCGTGCGCAAGGAGGTCTTCGTCGCCGAACAGGGCGTGCCCGAGGACCTGGAGTACGACGAGTACGACGGCGTGGCCGTGCATGTGCTCGCGGTGCGCGCCGACGAGGGCGCCCCGGTGGGCACGGGACGGCTGCTCACGGGTGCCGCGGCCGCCGTGAAGAACGGCGACGCGGATCCTGGCGTGGGCGCCCTGGGACGCCTCGCCGTGCTGCGGTCCGCCCGCGGGCTCGGCGTCGGCGCCCGGCTCGTCGCGGCCATCGAGGACGCCGCCCGCGAGCGCGGGCTGCACGCGGTCGACCTGCACGCGCAGACGCACGCGCTGGGGTTCTACGAGCGGCTTGGCTACGAGGCGTACGGGGCGGAGTTCCTCGACGCGGGGATCCCGCACCTGGCCATGCGCAAGGCGCTGCGCTAGCCACAGCGGGTACGGCGGGTCGTAGCGGGTTCGGCGGTCGCAGACGGTCGCCGGAAGTCGCGTTTGGCTTGTTTCGGGTGGGTGCGTGGCAAGGTTGAGGTGCTGATCTTCCTCGCATCCGACCGCCGGAGGGCACCCCGTGGATCAACTGGCGCTGCTGCTCGTGCTGTTGCTGGGAGCCCTGGTCACCGTGCCGTTGGGGGACCGGATCGGGCTGCCCGCGCCGGTGCTGATGACGCTGTTCGGGGGCGTCCTCGCCTTCCTGCGGTTCGTGCCGAACGTCGACATCCCGCCCGACCTGATCCTCCCGCTGGTCCTGCCGCCGCTGCTGTACGCGTCCGTGCAGCGCACGTCCTGGCGGCAGTTCACCGCCAACATCCGGCCGATCCTGCTGCTCGCCGTGGCGCTGGTGTTCGTGACCACGGCGGCCGTCGCGGCCGTCGCGAACGCCGTCGTGCCGGGGCTCCCGCTCGCCGCCGCCGTCGTCCTCGGCGCGCTCGTCGCCCCGCCGGACCCGGTGGCCGCGACCGCCGTCGCCGGTTCGCTCGGCCTGCCCCGCCGCCTGGTGTCGATCCTGGAGGGCGAGGGCCTGTTCAACGACGTCACCGCGATCGTGCTGTACCACGTGGCCATTGCCGCCGCCGTCAGCGGCACCTTCTCCTGGCCCGTGGCCGCCGGCCAGCTCGTGCTCTCCGCCGTGGTCGCCGTCGCCGTCGGTCTCGTACTCGGCTGGCTCTCCAACAAGCTGATGAGCCTGCTCGCCGACGCCACCCTGCAGACCGGCCTGACGCTGCTCGTGCCGTTCGTCGCGTACGTACTCGCCGAGGAGCTGATGGGCTCCGGCGTCCTCGCCGTCCTGACCACCGCGCTCTACCTCGCGGAGAACGCCACCGACGCGGACGACGTGCTCGGCCGGATCACCGGGCAGTCCTTCTGGGAGATCGTCGACACGCTCGTCACCGGTGTCGCCTTCGGGCTCATCGGCCTCGAACTGCACAACGTCTTCGGCACGGCCGACGGGCGCGAGTGGCAGATGGTCGGCTGGGGCGCCGTAGTCGTCGCGGTGGTCGTCGGCGCCCGGCTGCTGTGGCTGCTGCCCGCCACCTGGCTCGCCAAGCGGCTGCACAAGCTCCGCGACTACGACGAGGAGATCCCGACGACCTGGCGCGAGACGGTCGTCATGTGGTGGTCCGGCATGCGCGGTGTGGCGTCGGTCGCGCTGGCGCTCGCCATTCCGCTGAAGACGGACGACGGAGCGCCGTTCCCCGCCCGGGACGAGATCATCTTCATCGCCTTCTGCGTGATCATCGCGACCCTCATCGCGCAGGGCCTCACCCTGCCGTGGCTGGTCAAGCGGCTCGGCGTGCGCGCGGACACCGACGCCGAGCGGGCCCTGGAGCGCGAGCTGGCCGTGCGCGCCGCCAAGGCCGCCAAGGCGCGGCTCAAGGAGATCGAGGAGGTCGAGGAACTGCCCGAGGAAGTCGCCGAGCGGCTGCTGCGCGGCGCCTTCGACATCGGCGCGCGGATCAGCCCGGACATCGTGGACGACGAGCGGCGCGAGCGGTACAGCAAGCGGGTGGACCGGTTCAAGGCGGTCCAGCGCATCCAGCGCGAGATGATGTCGGCTGCGCGCCACGAAGTCCTCGCCGCACGCAGTGAACCCGGCTACGACCCGGAGATCGTGGACCGGGTGCTGCACCATCTCGACGTACGCAGTCTGCGCTGAGGCACCATGCCCTCAGCCCCGCCCCGTGCGCGGCACGTGTGGTGTCACCGGATGTGGGTGGTGGCCGTCCGGTGGCTCCACCGCCCAGGCCGTGTTGACCCGCGGCAGCGCGTACGGATGGTGCTCGGTCAGCCAGGCGACGAGCTGCTCGCGGACCGTGACGCGCACCGTCCAGATGTCGTCGGCGTCCTTGGCGGTCGCCAGGGCGCGCACCTGGATGGTGTTCGGCGTGGTGTCCGTGACGGCGAGGCCCCAGTCGCGGCCGTCCCAGGCGGCGCAGTCGCGCAGGACCTCGTGCAGCTTCTCGCGCATCGCCGCTATGGGGGCCGTGTGGTCGAGGTGGAGGAACACGATGCCCGTCATCTGGGCGCCGCCGCGGGACCAGTTCTCGAACGGCTTCGACGTGAAGTACGACACCGGCATGGTGATCCGGCGCTCGTCCCAGGTCCGCACCGTCAGGAACGTCAGGGTGATCTCGTCGACGACGCCCCACTCGCCGTCCACCACCACCGTGTCCCCGATCCGCACCATGTCGCCGAAGGCGATCTGCAGCCCCGCGAAGAGGTTGCCGAGCGTGGACTGCGCGGCCACGCCCGCGACGATGCCGAGGACGCCCGCCGACGCCAGCAGCGACGTCCCGGCGGCCTGCATGGCGGGGAAGGTGAGCAGCATCGCGCCGGCGGCGACCACGCCGACGATCGCCGCGACCACGCGCTGGATCAGCGTGACCTGGGTCCGCACGCGCCGGACCCGGGCCGGGTCGCGGTGCGCGGAGGCGTAGCGCGAGTAGGAGGACTCCACCACGGCGGCCGAGACCCGCACCGCGAGCCAGGCCACCGAGCCGATGAGCACGAGCGTGAGCGTTCTGCCGACGCCCACGGAGTGGTCCTCGGCGATCTTCGCCTGTATGTAGGAGCCCCTCAGCAGGGCCGTGCACATGACCAGTTGCAGCGGAAGCCGACAGCGGCGCAGCAGCCCCCACAGCGGCTGCTCGGGCTGTCGGGCGTCGGCGCGGCGCAGCACCCAGTCGGCCAGCCAGCCGACCGCAAGCGTGAGCACGACCGAGCCGCCGATCACGATCAACGGACGCAGTACGTTCTCCATGCCCCCGAGGGTAGGTGCCCCCCGGAGGGGAAATGGCACGATGGCCCCATGAACATCATGCTTTTCCATTCGACGTACGGGCTGCGGCCCGCGGTCCGCGCGGCGGCCGACCGCCTGCGCGCGGCCGGGCACGAGGTGTGGACCCCGGACCTGTTCGACGGCCGCACCTTCGAGAGCGTCGAGGAAGGGCTGGCCTTCAAGGACGGGCTCGGCAACGACGAGCTGCTCAAGCGCGCCGTCCTTGCGGCCGCGCCCTACTCCGAGCGGGGCCTGGTGTACGCGGGCTTCTCGCTCGGCGCCGCCACCGCGCAGACCCTCGCCCTCGGCGACGAGAAGGCGCGCGGCCTGCTCCTCCTGCACGGCACGTCGGACATCGCGGAGAACGCCTCCGTGGACGAGCTGCCGGTGCAGCTGCACGTCGCCGAGCCCGACCCGTTCGAGACGGACGACTGGCTCAGCGCCTGGTATCTGCGGATGGGGCGCGCGGGCGCCGACGTGGAGGTCTACCGGTACGCGGGCGCCGGGCACCTGTACACCGACCCGGACCTCGACGACTACGACGCCGAGGCGGCGGAGGCGACGTGGCGTACGGCGCTGGGCTTCCTCGACTCGCTGTAGGACGGCCATGACCCGCCGCGGTCACGGGCGGGTGCAGCGCCCCGCCGGGCTGCTCACGGGCGGCTTGCACTGCAGGGCGTAGTCGCCGCCGTTGTCGCTGAGATAGCGGCCCACGCACGAGTTGCCCGAGGTCCGGCCGCGCTCGGCGCAGAACCGCAGCGCCGCGCGCCCGTCGGCGAACGGCCCCGGGGCGTAGAACACCCAGAAGCCCGGCCGCAGCGAGGCGTAGTCGTCGCTGCGCAGGTACTGCGCCTCCGGTATCTGCTTCCGCACGGCCGCGAGCCTGCGGTCGCGGGTCGCGGCGGACGAGGTGCCCGGCTCGGAGTGCAGCTGGGCGATCCAGCGGCCGGACGCGGGCGGCGGCGCCGGGGTGGCGGACGCCGGGGGTGTGCTGCGGGACGGGGGCGCACTTCTCGTGGGGCTCGTGGCGGCGGTCGCGGAAGGGGCCTTGGAGGCGGTCTTCGTAGGCGTACGGCTCGCTGAAGGCCCCGCGCCGGTGGTGGTCTCCCCGCCTGCCTTGCCGTCCTGACCGGACCCGTCCCGCAGCGCGAGGACCAGCGCCGCCGTCGCGACCAGCGCGAGCACGACCGAGACGGCCGCGACCACCACGGGTGTACGTCTGCGTGGCTCGGGGTGCGCCGGCCCGGCGTACGCCGTCGGCACGGGCGGTGTCTGTGCGAGAGGCGGCGGGGGAGGCACCGGGCGTGCCGCCGTCTCGGTGGGCTGCCACTCGATCCCGTCCGCCACGGCCGCGAGCATCGCGTCCAGCCGTGCCGCGTCGGGCCGCCGCTGCGGATCCCGTACGAGCAGCGCCTCGAGGGCCGGCGCCAGCGGACCGGAGCGCACCGGCGGCGGCACCGGCTCGTCGAGCACCGCGGCCAGCGTGGCCAGGGTCGTCGCGCGGCGCAGCGGACTCACGCCCTCCACGGCGACGTAGAGGACCAGGCCCAGGGACCACAGGTCGGCGGCCGGGCCCTCGCCGGTGCCCCGGACGCGCTCCGGCGCGATGTACTCGGGGGAGCCGATCAGGTCGCCGGTGGCGGTGAGCTGCGTGGAACCCTGGACCGCGGCGATGCCGAAGTCCGTGAGGACGGCGGGCGGGACGCCGTCGGGGCGGTCCGGGGACGGCTCGCGAAGGAGCACGTTGGCGGGCTTGATGTCGCGGTGCAGGACGCCCGCGGCGTGGGCGGCGCGCAGCGCCGAGAGCAGCTCCCGGCCCAGGCGCGCCGCCTCCCGCGGCGGCAGCGTGCGCTGCTCCAGGAGGTCCTGGAGGGTGCGGCCCGGGAGCAGCTCCATCACCAGCCACGGATGCGGCTCCATATCGACGATGTGGTGAATCGTCACGACATGGGGGTGATTGACGCGGGCAAGCGCCCGGGCCTCGCGCAGCACCCGCTCCCGCAGCACCCGCGAGGCGTCACCGGTCGACTCCGGCCCCGGAGGCCGGACTTCCTTCAGTGCCACCTCGCGGTGCAGCACGGTGTCGCGCGCCCGCCACACCGTGCCCATGCCTCCGCTGCCGAGCCGCTCCAGCAGCTCGAAGCGCCCGTCGAGTACGTCCCCCTGGTCGCTCATGGGCGACAGAGTAGGGGGTCGGCGGGCGCCTGTCGGCCCCGTTCACGGGCCTTTCAGCGCACCGGCGCGTGCACCCGCTCCACCTTCTGCGTGCCGGTGAGGGTGCGGTACGAACGCGCCCACGACGAGGTCGCCTTCGGGTCCGCGCGGTCGGAGATCGCGTAGTAGTCCATCTGCGAGCGCTCGGCCGTGACGTCCAGGACGCCGTACCCGTGGGAGTCCATGTCCAGCCACTTCACATGGCGGTTGGCGGCCTTGATCGCGGCGACGCCGACCAGGGACAGGGTGTGCGGCGCGACGTTCAGGAAGTCGTCGACGTTGTCGGACGTCACGGACGTGACGACGAACTCCGTGGCCGCGGACGGCGACGCCGGGTACGTGGCGGCCTTCACCGGCACGTCGTTGGCCCACGCCATGTGGATGTCGCCGGTCAGGAAGACGGTGTTGCGGATGCCGTTGTCCCGCAGGTGCCCGATGAGTTCCTTGCGGTCGTGGGTGTAGCCGTCCCACTGGTCGGTGTTGATCGCCAGGCCGCCCTTGGGCAGGCCGAGCAGCTCCGCGAGGGGCTCCAGGAGGTACGCGGGCAGCGAGCCGAACGCGACCGGGGAGATCATCACCGACGTGCCGACCAGCTTCCACGCCGCGTCCGACCCGGCAAGTCCCGCCTTCAGCCAGTCGAGTTGGGCGCGGCCCGTGAGCGTGCGGTCCGGCGAGTCGACGTCGCCGCTGCCCACACCGGCCTGCTTCGAGCGGAACGAGCGCAGGTCGAGCAGGTGCAGGTCGGCCAGCTTGCCGAAGCGCAGCCGGCGGTAGACGGTGCCCTCGGTGGCCGGGCGCACCGGCATCCACTCGAAGTAGGCCTGCTTGGCGGCGGCCACCCGCGCGGACCAGGGGCCCTCGGTCTCCGGGGTGTGGTTCTCCGCGCCGCCCGACCAGGCGTCGTTGGCGACCTCGTGGTCGTCCCAGATCGCGATCACCGGGTGCGTGCCGTGCATCGCCTGCGCGTCGGCGTCGGTCTTGTGGACGCCGTGCCGGACCCGGTAGTCGGCGAGGGTGAGGATCTCGTGCCTAGGCTGGTGTTCGCGTACGACGTCGCCGGAGGACGCGAAGCCGCCGGACGCGTACTCGTACAGGTAGTCGCCGAGGTGCAGCACCGCGTCGAGTTCGGTGCGGGCGGCGAGATGGCGGTACGCGGAGAAGTACCCGGCCTCCCAGTTGGAGCACGACACGACGCCGAAGCGGACGCCGGGCGCGGAAGCCTCGTGGGCGGGGGTGGTGCGGGTGCGGCCGACGGGGGAGTGCACCGAACCGTCGCCTACGGAGAAGCGGTAGTAATAGGTGGTCGCCTGGCGCAGGCCCCTTACATCGGCCTTGACCGTGTGGTCGCTCGCGGCCTTCGCGGTGGTCGAGCCGCTGCCCACGACCTTGCTGAAGCCCTTGTCCTCGGATATCTCCCACCGCACCTCTGTGTCCGGCCCCTTGCCGGATCCGGGTATGGCGTCGGGCGTCGGTGTGATCCGCGTCCACAGCAGGACGCCGTCGGGCAGCGGGTCACCGGAGGCGACGCCGTGCAGGAAGGCGGGGCCCGTGGCGGCCCGGGCCAGGGGAGCCGCCGCGAGCGGGGCGGCGAGGGCGGCGGTGGCGGCCGCGACCTTGACGACGGTGCGGCGGCGCGGCGTGAGCGAGCTGTCCGGGGCGACCGGGGCGGGCGTGGTGCCCGGCAGTCTCGCGGGATCGCTCGGCGGAGTACTCCGCGACGTATGAGAGTTGTCTCTTCGACTGGTCACGAACGAACTTTACTGACCAGTAAAGGCGAAGAGCGGGCGACTACGAAAAGTTCGCCCGCTCTTCCGCTGCGTGCCGCCAGGGCACGCGCGTTGACGGTGGCTCAGCCCTTGAGGGCCTCGTCCACCGCCTTGTTGTAGTCCGCGACCGTCATCGGCGCGTTCTTGCCGTCGGAGCCCTTGAGCTGCTTGCCGTCCATGACGAAGGCCGGGGTGCCCTCCACGCCGTCCTTGTCGTCCTGGAACGCCTGCCCCATCGCCAGGGCCCAGCGGTCGTAAGTGCCGTCCTTGACGGCCTTCTTGAAGGACGCGTTCTTCTTCAGCTCGGGCACCTGGTCGGCCACCTTGAGCAGGTACGCGTCGTCCTTGAACTTGTCGTCCTGCTCGCTCGGGTGGTTCTCGGCCGAGAACAGCGCCTTCTTGTAGGCGAGGAAGGCGTCCGGGCTGACGTTCAGGGCGGCACCGAGCGCGCTCATCCCGTTGCGGGAGCCCTCGCCGGGGATGTTCCGGTCGAGGAACGTGGCGCCGACGAACTGGATCTTGTACTTGCCGTCCTTGAGGTCCTTCTCGACCGTCGGGCCGACGCTTTGCTCGAAGCTCGCGCAGATCGGGCAGCGCGGGTCCTCGTAGACCTTCAGGGTCTTCTTGGCGCTGTCCTTGCCGATGACGACGGTCGTGCCGTCCTTGCCCGCGGTGTTCGCGGGCTTGACCAGCTTCTTGTCCTTGGCCTCGTCCCAGTAGCCGGGCTTGTTGCTCTGCATGACGGCGTAGGAGACGCCGCCCGCGAGGGCCAGGACGCCGACGATGGACGCGCCGACGATGACGGACCGCTTGCGCTTCTCGCGCCGCCGCTCGGCCTCCTGCTGGGCGCGGATCCGCTCGCGGGCGGCCTGCTTCGCGGCCTGGCTGTTGCGCTTGCTCATGATTCTTCTCCGTGGGTGCGGCAGGTGGAAAGTGCTGTGCTCAGGCGGGAACGGCCGAGCACGGCGGTCCACGCCGTCCCACGAAGTGCACGAGCAGCCGCGACCGCGCCGCGGGAGTCCGCCGGACGGGCCGCGGCAGCCGGCGCGCGGGGGCGATCCGGGCGCTCACCACGGCGACGGCGATGAGCAGCGGCCGGAAGGTGGCGGCCGCCGTGGCGCGCAGCAGGGCGGCG
>NZ_AOPZ01000313.1 GCF_000414115.1 Streptomyces aurantiacus JA 4570 | reverse complement strand
ATCCGCCGCGGAGCGGCGGGTCAGAGACGCCCCCCGCAGTGGGGCCAAGGACTGGCGCCCCGCTGGACGTACAGCTTCTTGGCGCGGAGCGTCTGTTCGGCGGCGGGGGCGTCCTGGGGGCGCCCGGAGCCGCCGAGCGCCTGCCAGGTCCGGGTGTCGAACTGGTAGAGCCCGCCGTACGTACCGGAGGGATCCACCGCGTTGGCGCGCCCACCCGACTCACAGGCGGCCAGCGCCCCCCAGTTGCGCCCCTCGGCCCCGGCGACGGCGGTCGGCTGGACCTTCGTGCCGACCTTCACGATCCGCGGCTGCGGCTCCCGCACCACCTCGCTCCGCAACCGCTTCGGCTTCTGCCGCACGCCGTTGACGATGCGTACCGAGTACGTGATCCGCCGCGCGCCCGCGCGCCCTGCCTGCTCCACGACCTCCGTGCCGCGCGGCAGCGAGGCGTCCTCGGTCTTGCGCACCGTGTACGGGATCGGCTCCTCCCGCACCTCCTTGCGGCCGGAGATCCGCATGACGGTGACGGTCTGCCCGTCGCGCGGGAAGCTGGCGGGCGGCACGGACGTCGTGTCGGAGCCGCGCAGGGTCACGCCGGACTCCTCGACGGCCTCGCCGACGGTCGCGGCGTTCGTACGGATGGTGCGGGCCCGCCCGTCGGCCATGATCGTCACGGTGCGCTCGGTGCGGACGTCGAGGTCGAGCCCCTCGCGGGCGATGCGCTTGCCGCGCGAGGTCGAGAGGTAGGCGCCCTCGGCGCGCACGCCGAGCTGGCGCAGCGCGCCGTCCACGGTGCGGGCCGTCGTCCACACCTGGCGGCGCTGGCCGTCGAGGGTGAGCCGGACGGGCCGCCCGTAGCGGACGGCGATCTCGTCGCCGCTGGCCAGGGCGGTGGTGGCGGTGGGCGCGACGATGTCGTGCGCGCCGACGTCCACGCCCTCGTCGGCGAGGAGTTCACCCACGTCGTCGGCGAAGGTGTGCAGGGTGCGGGACCTGCCGTCGACGCTGAGCTGGACGGCCTTGTCGTTGGCGACGAAGGCGGAGGTGCCGCCCGCGAGGAAGGCGACGACGAGGGCCTGCGGAAGGAGCCTGCGCAGGCCGTCGGGCCGCTGGGCGGTCCGCCGGCGCCGCGCGGCCCGCCGCGCCCCGGCCCGCCCCTCGTCGCGCGGCCCGCCCTGCTGCCGGGGCAGCGACGCCCGCTCCCCGGACGCCGTCTCCGCCTCCGCCGTCGACGCGGGCTCCCACGCCGTCCCGCCCTCCGCCCGGCCGTCCCCGGCGAACCCGTCCCCGCCGAACGCGTCGGGTGTGAACACCCGCGTGGGCAGCTCGTCCACGGAGGCGCCGCCCGCGCCGTACGCCTGCGTCGGCACGCCGTTCCCGGCGAATCCCCGGGTCCGGTCGTCCTCGTATCCGTACGCGGGCCCATGGGCGTCGTACGCGTCATACGGGTCGTACGCGTCGTACGACCCGTACGGCTCGCGCGGCGGCGCGTACTGCGGCTGCTGCTCATACGTCTCGTACTGCGGTTTGCTCACGACGACGCTCCAGCGACAAGTGACCACTGACAAGCCAGGTGCAGACCGGCCCAGTGCGGATCGGCTTGCAGAACCTAGCGGAGGCGCCGTCACTCTCCAAAGCAGGGTGACTACTCTGTGTCGCGGTGCTGACCCAAGCTGTCAGCCGCGGGAAGGCTTCGGTCGTTATCGATCAGTAATCAAAGGCGCGGGCCGTGTTCGAGGAGATCGCCGCGGCCATGGCGTCCTCGTCGATGCCGCGCACCTCGGCCATCGCGCGCAGCGTGACCGGAATGAGATAGGGGGCATTGGGCCGTCCGCGGTACGGGGCGGGTGTCAGGAAGGGCGCGTCGGTCTCGACGAGGACGAGTTCGAGGGGCGCGACGGCCAGCGAGTCGCGCAGCGGCTGGGCGTTCTTGAAGGTGACGTTTCCCGCGAAGGACATGAAGTAGCCCTGTTCCGCGCAGAGTTGGGCCATCGCCGCGTCGCCGGAGTAGCAGTGGAAGACGGTGCGCTCGGGCGCGCCCTCCTCCTTCAGGACGCGTAGCACATCTTCGTGGGCCTCCCGGTCGTGGATGACCAGGGCCTTGCCGTGCCGCTTGGCGATCTCGATGTGCGCGCGGAAGGAGCGCTCCTGGGCCGCCTTGCCCTCGGGGCCCGTGCGGAAGTAGTCGAGGCCGGTCTCGCCGACGCCCTTGACGTGCGGCAGGGCGGCGAGGGCGTCGATCTCGGCGAGCGCCTCGTCGAGGGCCGCGTCGCCGCCGGCCGGCCGCGCGCCCTGGCGGGACCAGCCGTCGGGGTCGCCGTGCACGATGCGCGGGGCCTCGTTGGGGTGCAGGGCCACTGTCGCGTGCACGGGGGCGTGGGCGGCCGCCGTCTCGGCCGCCCAGCGGGAGCCCGCGATGTCGCAGCCGACCTGCACGACGGTGGTCACGCCCACGGTGGCGGCCCGCGCCAGGGCCTCCTCGACGGTGCCGGACTGCATGTCCAGGTGGGTGTGGGAGTCGGCGACGGGCACGCGCAGCGGCGTGGGCGGTGGGGGCGGGGTCGTGTCGGCAGGCATGTGTCGATCGTACGAAGCCCTGCGGGGCCTTCCCCAATCCCACCCCTTCCCGTAACCAGGGGGCTCCGCCCCCTGGACCCCCTTTCGGGAAGGGGCGGGGTTGGGGAAGCCCCCGGCAGGGCCCCGACCTCAGCCAGCCTTGCGGTGGAACGGGTGCAGCAGGTCCGAGAGGTGCCAGTGGTGGGCGGGCTTGTGGCCGGGGGCCTCGCCGGGGGCGTCGGCCTCGGCGTCCGGGCCGTTCGGGCCCACCGGGGGGCCCGCGATGGACTGGGACGGGCGGGGCGCGTGCCCAGGGCGCTGCTGGTGCAGGGACTCGAGCGCCGACCGCACGGAGGACACCTGACCGGCCCGCATGATCCGCACCACGTGCCCACCGCAGTTCAGGCAGGTGGGCCGGGTCAGCGGCGACGGCACGTGGTGGCCGTCCGCCAGGTACATCACGAATTCCTGGCCCTTGGCGTCGACGTGGTGCTCGATTTCGTAGGTCTGCTCCCAGCCGTGCCCGCACCGCATGCAGGCGAAGGCATAGGACTCTTCAACGACCTTGGCAGCCGTGGTGCGGTGACCGGTGTCTGCGATCTCACTCATGCCAGCTCCTCTTGTCCGCTGGACAAGCGCCGCCGTCCGGTGTCTTTCCGGACCCGGTCCGGCAGCGTGGGACGGGTGCGTCCCCTTCACCCAGTGGACGCCTTTCCCAGAGCGAGCGCATCAGACCTGTCGAGTGTTGGACCCGATTTGGCAGTCCCATGGAAAAACAGCCTGGTGCGCGGCCCGCGCTTTGCTTTTCACCATAGTCCTTTGCCTGCCGATGGGCTCCTTCACGCCCCTGAGCGCCGGGCCCGTGCGCCTGCGCCCCGGCACGCTCCGGGCTCGCTCCGGGCTACGCCCCGCCCGCCGCGTTCTTCGCCGCCACCACCGCGTCGAACACCTCCCGCTTGGGCAGCCCCACCTCGGCCGCGACCGCCGCGATGGCCTCCTTTCGCCGCTCCCCCGCCTCCTCGCGCACCCGCACCCGGCGCACCAGTTCGTCCGGGCCGAGCTCCCCGGGGTCCTTGTCCGGGGCGCCCGCGACCACGACCGTGATCTCGCCGCGTACGTCGCCGGGCGCCGCCCACTCCGCGAGCTCCTTCAGCGAACCGCGGCGGACTTCCTCGTACGTCTTCGTCAGCTCCCGGCACACCGCGGCCCGGCGCTCGTCGCCGAACGCCTCCGCCATCGCGGCGAGGGTGTCGTCCAGGCGGCGCGGCGACTCGAAGTACACGAGCGTGCGCCGCTCCTCGGCCGCCTCGCGCAGCCGCGAGAGCCGCTCGCCCGCCTTGCGCGGCAGGAAGCCCTCGAAGCAGAAGCGGTCCACGGGCAGGCCGGAGAGCGCGAGGGCGGTCAGGACGGCGGAGGGCCCGGGCACCGCCGTGACGCGGATGTCGCGCTCGACGGCGGCGGCCACCAGGCGGTAGCCGGGGTCGGACACCGACGGCATGCCCGCGTCCGTCACCAGGAGGACCCGCGCCCCGCCCGCGAGCGCCTCGACCAGCTCGGGCGTGCGCGCCGCCTCGTTGCCCTCGAAGTACGACACGACCCGGCCGCCCACCTGCACGCCGAGGGCCTGCGTGAGCCGGCGCAGCCTGCGGGTGTCCTCGGCGGCGACCACGTCGGCGCCGGCCAGTTCGGCGGCGAGCCGGGGCGGGGCGTCCGCGACGTCGCCGATGGGGGTGCCCGCGAGGACGAGGGTGCCGGGGCCCGCCGCGGGGCTCGGGGGTGAATCTGCGCTTCCTGTCACGGATCCATCCTCGCAGGGGCCGGGCGCGGGACTGTCACAGTCAGGTTCCCTACGATGGCGCGGTGACCAGTACCGCGTCTTCCCCGGAGACCCGCCAGGGCCGGCCAGCCGAGGAGCAGCAGCCGTCGTCGTGGCAGCACAGGCTGCGCCGCTTCGGCCACGCGGCGCAGCGCAGAGGCGATGTCCGGACGCGGCTCGTGCCGCCGTACGCCCGCCCGGGCAACCGGCTGTGGGCGGCCCTCGGGGTGCCCCGGCAGGTGTCGGAGCCGCTGGTGCGGTGGTCCGGCTGGCTCGGGCCGCTGGGGGTCGCGCTGGTGGCGGGGGTGCTGCGGTTCTGGAATCTCGGCAGCCCGAAGGCCGTGATATTCGACGAGACGTACTACGCCAAGGACGCCTGGGCCCTCATCCACAAGGGCTATGAGCTGAGTTGGCCGGACAAGATCAACGACGAGGTCGTCAAGCAGGGCGGCGACGTCGCGCTGCCCACGGATCCCTCGTACGTCGTGCATCCGCCGGTCGGCAAGTACGTGATCGGTGTCGGCGAGTGGCTGTTCGGCCTCGACCCGTTCGGCTGGCGGTTCATGACGGCGGTGCTCGGCACGCTGTCGGTGCTCATGCTGTGCCGGATCGGGCGGCGGCTCTTCCGGTCGACGTTCCTCGGCTGTCTGGCGGGCGCGCTGCTCACCGTGGACGGCCTGCACTTCGTGATGAGCCGCACCGCGCTGCTCGACCAGGTCCTGATGTTCTTCGTGCTCGCGGCGTTCGGCTGCTTCCTGGTCGACCGGGACAAGGCGCGCGCGAAACTCGCGGCGGCGCTGCCGGTGGACGCCGACGGCATCGCGCGGCCGGACGCGTACGTCGCGGAGACGCTGCGCATCGGGTGGCGGCCGTGGCGCTGGGCGGCCGGGCTCTGTCTCGGTCTGGCCTTCGCCACGAAGTGGAACGGCCTCTACATCATGGTGTTCTTCTGCCTGATGACCGTGTTGTGGGACGCGGGCGCGCGGCGCGTGGCGGGCGCGTACCGGCCGTACCTGGCGGCGCTGAAGCGGGACGTCCTTCCGGCGTTCGTGACGACGGTGCCGGTCGCGATCGGCACCTACCTGCTGTCCTGGCTCGGCTGGATCCTCTCGCCGAGCGACGGCACCGGCGGCTACTACCGCGACTGGGCGGCGACCGCGGGCAAGGGCGGCGGCTGGACCTGGCTGCCGGACTGGCTGCGCAGCCTGTGGCACTACGAGAACAAGGTCTACGACTTCCACGTCGGCCTGTCCTCGCCGCACACCTACCAGTCCAACCCGTGGAGCTGGATCGTCGACGGCCGCCCCGTCTCGTACTTCTACGAGTCGCCGCCGCCCGGCCAGGACGGCTGTCCCGCCGACACCAAGGAGAAGTGCGCGCGCGAGGTGCTCGCGCTCGGCACGCCGCTGCTCTGGTGGGCGGCGGCCTTCGCGCTGCTCTATGTCCTGTGGCGCTGGTTCTTCCGCAGGGACTGGCGGGCGGGCGCGATCGTGTGCGGCGTCGCGGCGGGCTATCTGCCGTGGTTCATGTACCAGGAACGGACGATCTTCTATTTCTACGCCGTGGTGTTCGTGCCGTTCCTGTGTCTGGCGCTCGCGATGCTGATCGGGGCCGTTCTGGGGCCGCCGGGATCCTCGGAACGGCGCCGGGTGATCGGCGCCGCGGCCTCGGGCGTCCTGGTTCTGCTGATCTTCTGGAATTTCATTTACTTCTGGCCGATCTATACCGGCCAGGCGATCCCGATCGATTCCTGGCGTTCCAGAATGTGGCTCGATACCTGGGTTTGAAGGCGATAAACGGACACCTTCGGATAACAGCCGACCCATCCGGCCCTTTGCTCCCGGGCGCCCTCTTAGGGTTGTGGCATTCCTGGGGAGGGAGCGCTTGATGCGCAAGGGAGCGAAGGCCGCTCTTGTCGGCGGGGTGTTCGCCGTCATGGTGGGGGGCGCCGGATATGGCGCGTACAACGTCGTCAATGCGGTGAACGGCGGCGGATCGTCGTCGGATTCCGGGGCGCGCGAGAGCGGTCCGCCGTCGCGGGACGAGGTCCGGGAGACGGCACGGGAGTTCCTCGCGGCGTGGGCGAAGGGCGACGCGGACGGCGCGGCGGCGCACACCGACAACGCGGTGGCCGCCGCCGAGGCCCTGACCAGGTTCCGCGAGGACGCGCACATCCGGAAGGTCGAGCTGACGGCGGGCCGGATCAGCGGGACGCGGGTGCCGTTCACGGTGCGCGCCACGGTGGCGTACGAGGGGAAGAGCAAGCCGCTGCGGTACGCGTCCGCCTTCGATGTCGTACGCGGTGTCAGCACCGGGCGGGCCCTGGTCGACTGGCAGGCGTCCGTGCTGCACCCGGAGCTCAGGCGCGGCGACAGTCTGCGGACGGGCGAGGCGGCGGCCCCGCCGATCGAGGCCGTCGACCGGAACGGCGCGGTCCTGACCGGGAAGAGGTACCCGTCGCTCGCGCCTGTCCTGGAGCAACTCCGCGCGAAGTTCGGCGAGCAGGCGGGCGGGAGGCCGGGCATCGAGCTGTACGTGCGGCGCGCCGACGAGGCGGCGGGCACGAAGACGCTGCTGACGCTCGCGAAGGGGCGGGCCGGGAAGCTGCCGACGACGCTGAGCGCGGCGGCGCAGCGTGCCGCGGAGGACGCGGTGGCCCGGCACCCCGAGTCGTCGGTGGTCGCGGTCAGGCCGAGCAGCGGCGAGGTGCTCGCGGTCGCCAACCACCGCGCGGACCGGTTCAACGCGGCCTTCGAGGGCAAGCTGGCGCCCGGCTCGACGATGAAGATCGTGACGGCGGCGATGCTCATCGACAAGGGCGTCACGAAGGCGTCCGGGCCCGCGCCGTGCACCCCGGAGGCGACCTGGCAGAGCCAGACCTTCCACAACCTGAAGGGCATGGCGCCGGACCGGGGCGCGACGCTCGCGGACAGCTTCGCGCGCTCCTGCAACACGGCGTTCGTGAAGCTGGTCGACGAGAAGCCGCTCACGGACGCGTCACTGACCGAGGAGGCGGAGACCAACTTCGGCCTGGGCAGGGACGACTGGCGGACCGGCATCACCTCGTCGGACGGCTCGGTGCCCGCCTCGGCCGGCCCTGACCGCGCCGCCAACGCCATCGGCCAGGGCCAGGTGCAGCTCAACCCGCTGACCCTGGCGTCGGTGACGGCGACGGCCATGACGGGCGACTTCCGCCAGCCCGTCCTCGTACCGAGGAAGCTCATCGACGGCGAACCGGCCACCGCGCGCGGCCTGTCCCCGGGCACGGTCGCCCAGCTGCGGCAGATGATGCGGCGCACGGCGATCGCGGGGACGGGCGCGAAGGCGATGGCGGGGCTCGGCGGCGACATCGGGGCGAAGACGGGGTCGGCTGAGGTCGACGGCCAGACGAAGCCCAACAGCTGGTTCGCGGGCTACCGCGGGGACATGGCGGTGGCCGCGATGGCCCAGCAGGGCGGGCACGGCGGGGACACCGCGGGGCCGATCGTCGCGGCGGTGCTGCGCGCGGGCGGATGACGCGCGCGTGACAGGCGGGTGAGAACCCGGACGACCGGTCGCCCGGCGGGCGAGGCCGTGGTCAACGGGGTGCGCGGGTGCCGCTAGGTTGGGCCTCGCGGTGAGGCAGTGCCGCGGGGGCAGAGGGGAACAGCGGAGGATTCGTGGGTAACAGGAGACGCGCGACCGAGCGCAAGAAGGTGCATCCGGGCGTGCTCGGCGGCGCCGCGGTGGCCATCGTGTGCGGCGTGGGGGTCGCCGCGTACGCGGTCGTCGGGGACGGCGGCGCCGGTGGCGGGAAGTCCGACGGGAAGTCGGTGGCCACGGGCCCGCCGACGGCCGCCGAAGTGCGCGCCACCACGCGGGCGTTCCTCGCCGCGTGGGAGAAGGGCGACGTGGCCGCCGCGGCGGCGCTGACGGACGACCGGAAGCGGGCCCGCGCGGCGCTCACGGCGTACCGCGAGGAGGCGCGGATCGCCGAGGTGGTCCTGACGCCCGGCAAGGCGGCGACCCGCAAGAGCGCGAAGGTGCCGTTCAAGGCCGCGGCCGTGGTCTCGTTCGAGGGAAAAACCAAGCCGTACGCGTACGACTCCGCGCTGACCGTGGTACGCCGCGCGGCCGACGGCAAGGTCCTCGTGTCCTGGGCGCCGTCCGTCGTCCACCCCGAACTGCGGCCCGGCGACCGCCTGGTCACGGGCGAGGCGGGCGACCCGCCGATCAGGGCCGTGGACCGGGACGGGGGCGCGCTGACGGCCGCCAAGTACCCCTCGCTCGGCACGGTCCTCGACGGGCTGCGCGAGAAGTACGGCAAGAAGGCGGGCGGCAAGGCGGGCGTGGAGCTGCGGGTGGTCCGCGCGGACACCAAGTCCGCCGAGGGCCCGTCGGCGAAGAAGAGCGACGCGAAGGACACTCCCGACAAGACGCTCCTGGCCCTCTCCCCCGGCACCCCGGGCACGCTGAAGACGACGATCAGCGCGCGCACGCAGGCGAAGGCGGAGAAGGAGACGGCGAAGCGCAAGCGCGCCTCGGTCGTGGTGGTCAAGCCGTCCACCGGCGAGATCCTCGCCGTCGCCAACTCCGAACCCACCGGCTTCAACACGGCCCTCCAGGGCTCGCTCGCGCCCGGCTCCACGATGAAGGTCATCACCGCCTCGATGCTCCTGGAGAAGGACCTGGCGGGCGTCGACAAGAAGCACCCCTGCCCGAAGTACGAGACGTACGGCGGCTGGAAGTTCCAGAACGACAACAAGTTCCAGATCAAGGGCGGTACTTTCCGGGCGAGCTTCGCGCGGTCCTGCAACACGGCCTTCATCACCCAGGCCAAGAAGCTGTCGAACGACGACCTGACGAAGCAGGCCCAGGAAGTGTTCGGTCTCGGCCGCGACAACTGGTCGATCGGCGTCGCGTCGTTCGACGGCGCGGTGCCGGTGCAGTCGGACGCGCAGATGGCGGCCTCGCTCATCGGCCAGGGCGGGGTGCGGATGAACCCGCTGAACATGGCGTCGGTCGCGGCCACCGTGAAGTCCGGCACGTTCCGGCAGCCGTACCTGGTCTCGCCCGACCTGGACGACCGCGCGCTGGCGCGGGCCCCGCGCAAGATGTCCGGCAGGACGGCGTCGGCGCTGCGCGAACTCATGCACTACACGGGCGTGGCCGGCACCGCCGCCAAGCCCATGGCGGGCCTCGGCTCCGACTCCGGCGCGAAGACCGGCTCCGCGGAGGTCGACGGCCAGAAGAAGCCCAACGGCTGGTTCACCGCATACCGCGGCGACGTGGCCGCGGCGGCGGTGGTGCAGGCCGGGGGCCATGGCGGGGAGGCGGCGGGGCCGGTGGTGCGGCGGATGCTGCAATAGCAGCAGCTCGGCGTTACTGAGGGCATCGCAGCCCGTCCGGCCTGGGGTGGGGTGTTTCAGCCCGTCCGGCGTTTGAGGACGAGGTTTGAGGACGAGGCCCGTAGGGCCGACAGCGGGGGCCCGGGGGCGGCAGCCCCCGGACCTCGCCCCGGTTCCAGCCACCCCCGCCACTCGCGTGGCATACACACGCACCACTAGCGTGCAGCGCATGCGCACTACAGACAACGCAGCGGGCCCCGCCGGACCCGCTCAGTGACCCCGCTCGTAGCGGGGGCCGTCCTGCTCGCCGCCGTCACGCACGCGAGCTGGAACGCCATCGCCCACCACATCACCGACAAGCTCGTCGGCTTCACCCTCATATCCGGCGGCGGCCTCCTCATCGGCCTCGCCATGGCCCCCTTCGCCCCGTTCCCCGCCGCCGGGGCCTGGCCCTACCTCCTCCTCTCCGCCGTCCTGCACGTCGCCTACATGGCCCTGCTCATGCGGTCGTTCCGCCTCGGCGACTTCGGGCAGGCGTATCCGATCGCGCGCGGCAGCGCCCCGCTCGTCGTGACCCTGCTGGCCGCCGTGTTCGCCGGTGAGGTGCCCGGCGGGTGGCAGGCCGCGGGGGTCGCCGTCTGCTCGGCCGGGCTCACCGGGCTCGCGCTCTGGGGCATCCGGGGGTCCGGGCGGCGGCCCGACTGGGCGGCGATCGGGGCCGCGCTCGCCACCGGCGTCTCCATCGCGGCGTACACCGTCGTGGACGGGCTCGGCGTGCGTGCCTCCGGCACGTCCGTCGGCTACATCGCCTGGCTGATGGTGCTCGAAGGGATCGCCGTGCCCGTGTACGCCGCGTGGCGGTGGCGGGGGGAACTCGGCTCCCGGCTGCGGCCGTTCGCCGTCGTCGGGCTGCTCGGTGCGGCGCTGTCCGTCGCGGCGTACGGGCTCGTCCTCTGGGCCCAGACGCGGGCCGAGCTCGCTCCGATCTCCGCCCTCCGCGAGTCCTCGATCATCGTCGGGGCCGGGATCGGGGCGGTGTTCTTCAAGGAGCGGTTCGGGTTGTCGCGGATGGTGGCGGCGGGGGTGATGGTTGCGGGGATCGGCTTGATGCTGCATGCGGGGTGAGGCCCTGCGGGGCTTTCCCCAAGCCCACCCCTTCCCGAAACTGGGGGCTCCGCCCCCAGACCTCAAACGCCGGACGGGCTAAAACGTTGCCGCACCGGGCTACGCAGCCGCGACCCGCACCGCACGGACCAGTGCCTGCGCCCGCGCATCCGCCGTAACCCCCCTCCCCATCCCGTTGGTCACATAGCCGAAGGCGAGCCCGGACTCCGGGTCGGCGAAGGCGAGGGTGCCGCCGCGGCCGGGGTGGCCGAAGGACGTGGGGCCGAGGAGGGGGGACGCGGCGCCGTGGAGCATGTAGCCGAGGCCGAGGCGGGTGGCCACGACCAGGACGCGGTCGGGCCCGGCGGACGCCTCGGTGCGGGCGAGGGCGAGGGTGGACGGGGTGAACAGCCTCGCGCCGCCGTCGACTTCGCCGATGAGGGCGGCGTAGAAGCGGGCGAGGGCCCCGGCGGTGGCGACGCCGTTGGAGGCGGGCAGGACGGCCGAGTGGTAGGCGGCGGAGTTCTCGTCGGGGAAGGGGGAGACGACGTCGAAGGCCCGCCGGGTGAGGGACGCCGGGTCCCGGTAGGCCGCGGCCACCTGCGGCTTGGGCCGCGTACGGAGCCCCGCCGCCGCGGGCGCCGCGGGCTCGGCGAGCCGCCCGAGCCGCCCCACCCGCCCCGCCTCGGACGCGGGCAGCCCGATCCACAGATCGAGGCCGAGCGGCCCGGCGATCTCGTCGGCGACGACGTCCCGGACGGAACGCCCGGTGACGCGCCGCACCAGCTCGCCCGTCAGCCAGCTGTACGTGTGCGCGTGGTAGCCGTGGTCCGTCCCCGGCTCCCAGAACGGCGCCTGCGCGGCGACCGCGGCGGCGGCCACGTCGGGGTCGAGGGCCTGCTCGGGCGTCAGCGGGCGGTCGAGCGCGGGCACCCCGGCCCGGTGCGCGAGGACGTGGCGTACGAGCACCCGGTCCTTGCCGTACGCCTTGAACTCCGGCCAGTACGCCCCGACCGGGGCGTCCAGGTCGAGTTCGCCGCGCTGGTGGAGGAGGAGCAGGACGGCCGCGGCGACGCCCTTGGTCGCCGAGCGCACGACCTGCGCGGTGCCCCGCTCCCAGGGCGCGGCACCACCCGTCGCGCCGGCACCGTCGAAGTCCCTCGTCCCGCCCCACAGGTCCACCACCGGCCGCCCGTCCCGGTACACCACGACCCCGGCGCCCCGCTCGCCCAGCGCGGTGAAGTTCCGTGCGAAGGCGTCCCGCACCGGCTCGAACCCTTCGGCCACCGTGCCGTGCACCACCACGTCAGCGTTCATGTACCGCACAACCGCCGCTCGCCGCCGAAGATTCCATTACACCTTCCCCCGCACCGACTTCGGATCGAAGCCGAAGGGGAGTTCCAGGCGGTGGCTGCTCATCAGGTTCCCGTCCGCGAGGAGGTCGCCGGTGGGGCCGTCCGCGGCGATCACGCCCTCGCTGAGGACGAGCGCGCGCGGGCAGAGTTCCAGGGCGTACGGCAGATCGTGCGTGACCATGAGGACGGTGACGTCCAACGAGCGCAGGATGTCGGCGAGTTCGCGGCGCGAGGCAGGGTCGAGGTTCGAGGACGGTTCGTCCAGGACCAGGATCTCCGGTTCCATCGCCAGGACGGTGGCCACCGCGACCCGGCGCCGTTGGCCGAAGGAGAGGTGGTGCGGCGGGCGGTCCGCGTACTCCTCCATCCCCACCTGGCCCAGCGCCTTCCGTACCCGCGCCTCCAGCTCCGGCCCGCGCATCCCTGCCGCCGCCGGGCCGAACGCCACGTCCTCGCGCACCGTCGGCATGAAGAGCTGGTCGTCGGGGTCCTGGAAGACGATGCCGACCTTGCGGCGGATCTCCGCCATGTGCCGCTTGCCGACGGGCAGTCCGGCGACGGTGACGGTCCCGGCGCCCGCGGTGAGGATGCCGTTCAGGTGCAGGACGAGGGTGGTCTTGCCCGCGCCGTTGGGCCCGAGCAGCGCGACGCGTTCGCCGCGGTCGATGCGCAGGTCCACGCCGAACAGGGCCTGGTGGCCGTCGGGGTAGGCGTACGCGAGGCCGGCGACCTCCAGGGAAGCGGAGGCGGGTGGTGCGCAAGTCACGACAGGGTCCATCCCAACAGGCAGACGGCGAGGGCGGAAAGGGGCAGGGCGAGGGCGCCCGACCACTGGGCGCGGGACGCGGTCACCTCGTCGATGACCGGCATCGACCCCGCGTAGCCCCGGCTGACCATGGCGAGGTGCACGCGCTCGCCGCGTTCGTAGGAGCGGATGAACAGCGCGCCCGCCGATTTGGCGAGCACGCCCCAGTGGCGCACGCCGCGCGCCTCGAAGCCGCGGGACTCGCGCGCGATCTTCATGCGCCGCATCTCGTCCGTGACGACGTCGCCGTACCGGATCATGAAGGAGGCGATCTGCACGAGGAGCGGCGGCAGCCTCAACCGCTGGAGCCCGAGGAGCAGTTCGCGCAGGTCGGTGGTGGCGGCCAGGAGGACGGACGCGGCCACCCCCAGCGTGCCCTTGGCCAGGACGTTCCACGCGCCCCACAGGCCGTGCACGCTCAGCGACATCCCGAGCACCTCGGTCCGCTCGCCCTCGGCCACGAACGGCAGGAGCAGCGCGAACGCCACGAACGGGACCTCGATCAGGAGGCGCTTCAGCCAGAACAGCGGCGGCACGCGGGCCGCGTACGCCACCGCGGCGAGCAGCAGCGCGTACGCGGCGAACGCCCACATCGCCTCGCGCGGCGTGGACACCACCACGACGACGAAGCAGAAGACGGCGGTGAGTTTGGTGTGCGGGGGCAGGGCGTGCACCGGGGACCGGCCGTGGCGGTACAGACGGTGGGCGTGGCCGGCACCCATGTCAGGCGTTCTCCGCGGGTGCGGTCGCGGAGGCGGTCGGCGCGGAGGCGGTCGCGGACGTGCTCGGCGCGGAGCCGGTGTCCACGGTGACCGACGCGGGGCCGCTGTCCGTGCCGTCCGTGGCCCGCCGCCGCCGGACCGCCCAGAACACCGCGCTGCCCGCGACCACCGTCACGCCGACGCCGATGACGCCCGCGAGGCCGCCGGACAGGCGGGCGTCGGTGATGTCCTTGACGCCGTAGTCCGCGAGCGGCGAGTCCGCGGCGCCGTGCTCCTTCTCGCCCTTGTCGAAGCCCTTGTCGTGGGCGACCTTCTCCAGGCCGTCGGGGTCCTGGGACGCGTAGAAGGAGACGAAGCCCGCGAGGACGAGGGAGGCGGCCAGGCCCGCGGCCCACAGCTTGCGGTGCGAGCGGGCCGCGGCGGCGGGGGCCGGGGTCGTGTCCGGCGTCGCGGGCGCGTCGATCAGTTCGCCGCCGACGCGCAGCTTGAACGGCGCGGTCAGGCCGTGCGCGCCGTGCACCAGGTCGGGGCGGACGGCGAGGACCGCGCCGACCGTGAGCGCGGTGATGGCGGCCTCGCCGATGCCGATCAGGACGTGGACGCCGATCATGGCCGTGGCGACCTTGCCGAGCGACACCTCCGTGGTGCCGCCGACGGCGTAGACGAGGGTGAAGGCGGCGGCCGCGGCCGGTACGGAGACGAGCGCGGCCGTGAACGCGGCGGCGGTCACCGAGCGGCGGCCGCGCGGCAGCACCTTCGCCAGGCCGCGGAAGACCGCGTACGCCACGACGGTCGTCACGACCGCCATGACCGTGATGTTCACGCCGAGCGCGGTCAGGCCGCCGTCGGCGAAGAGCAGGCCCTGCATGAGCAGGACGACGGAGACGCAGAGCACTCCGGTGAAGGGGCCCACGAGTATCGCGGCCAGCGCGCCGCCGAGCAGATGGCCGCTGGTCCCGGCCGCCACGGGGAAGTTGAGCATCTGCACGGCGAAGATGAAGGCCGCGACGAGCCCGGCGAGCGGCGCCGTGCGTTCGTCCAGCTCACGCCGTGCGCCACGCAGGCTCACGGCGACGGCACCGGCGGCCACGGCACCGGCGGCGACGGAAACGGGCGCATTGATGAAGCCATCGGGGACATGCATGCGCGTGCTCCTGGAAAGGCGCATGTCGTGGGCGTGGGGAGGCACCCACGACGAGAGCGGATCGCTCCGAGCGGGTCGCTCGTGAACTTTTCAATGATGGGCGTTGTTGCGAATCGCTTGCAAGAGCGGCCCGACAACGATCGGGCGCCACCCCACCCCGTGTGCCATATACGTACATATGGGACATTGGAGGAGAAGCCGCTATCCGTGGGCCGGAACGACTACGAGGAGTCACCATGTCCGCAGTCGAGCAGTTCACCCGGGCCCACCTGGTCACCGACGCCCCTGATGAGCACGTCGTCGTCCCCGTCGCGCTGCGCTACGACCCGGAGGCCGACCCGCACTCGGTGCGGGTCGGCCTCCCCGGGTCCCACGACGACTGGGTGTTCACCCGTGAGTTCCTCGAACAGGGGCTACGGGCGCCGACGGAGAGCGGCGACGTCAGCATCTGGCCCTGCGGACGGGTCCAGACGGTACTGGAGTTCCACTCGCCCCAGGGCGTGACGGTCGTGCAGTTCGACGCCTCGGCGCTGATCCGCTTCCTGCGCCGTACGTACACGGCCGCCCCTGTGCCCCACTGACTCAGACGCGTACGAGCTCGCGGTCCTCGTCCGGCTCGCCGTCCTTGTCGGCCGCGGCGCGCAGCCCCTCGCCCTCGACGTCCACGTTCGGCAGCGCGCGGTCCAGCCACTTCGGCAGCCACCAGGCCCGGCGGCCGAGCAGCGCGAGCACGGCCGGGACCAGCGCCATGCGCACGATGAACGCGTCGAAGAAGACGGCGATCGCGAGCCCGAAGCCGATCATCTTGACCATCTGCTCGCTGGAGCCGATGAACCCGGCGAACACCGCGATCATGATGACCGCCGCCGCGGACACGACCCGCGCCCCGTGCCTGAAGCCGGTGACGATCGCCTCGTGCGGGCTCTCGCCGTGGACGTACGCCTCCCGCATCCGGGTCACGAGGAACACCTCGTAGTCCATCGCCAGGCCGAAGACCACGCCCACCATGAAGATCGGCATCATGCTCATGATCGGCCGAACAGCGAGCCGAGCCAGCCCCACTGGAACACCGCGACCACGGCGCCGAGCGCGGCGAGCACCGAGAGCAGGAAGCCGAGCGCCGCCTTGAGCGGGACCAGGACCGAGCGGAAGACGACGATCAGGAGCAGGAACGCGAGGCCCACGACCAGCGCGAGGTACGGCAGCAGCGCGTCGTTGAGCTTCTGCGAGACGTCGATGTTCATGGCCGTGGTGCCGGTGACCATGACGTCGGCGCCGCTGTCCGCCTTGACGGTCTTCGCCTCGTCGCGGATCGCGTGCACCAGGTTCTCGGTCTCGGTGCCGCTGGGCTTGGAGGACGGCACGACGCTGATGATCGCGGTGTCGCCCGCCTTGTCGAACTGCGGCGGGCCGGCGGACAGCACGTCGTCCAGGCCCGCGATCTTCTTCTGTACGGCGGCCGCCGCACCCTTCGCGTCGTCGACGCCCTTGAGGTCGGTGACCGTCATCAGCGGTCCGTTGAAGCCGGGGCCGAAGCCGTCGGCGATCAGGTCGTACGCCTTGCGCTGGGTCGTGGACGTGGGCTGCGCGCCGTCGTCGGGCAGGCCGAGTTCGAGCCCCGAGACCGGCACGGCGGCGGCGCCGAGGCCGAGGACGCCGAGCAGCAGGACGGCGACGGGGCGGCGGACCACGAAGCGGGCCCAGCGGGTGCCGAGGTTCTCCTTGGCGGGGGCGGCCTGGGCCACCGGGGCGTCCGTACCGGACTTCTTGCGTCCGCCGAGCAGCCTGCCCTTCTCCCCCGTCGGCTTGACCTTCCTGCCCGCGTACCCGAGCAGCGCCGGGATCATGGTGAGCGCGATCAGGACGGCGATGGCGACCGTGCCCGCCGCCGCGACACCCATCTTGGTGAGCATCGGGATGTTCACGACCGCCAGGCCGACGAGGGCGATCACGACGGTCAGCCCGGCGAAGACGACGGCCGACCCGGCCGTGCCGACGGCGCGGCCCGCCGCGTCCTCCCGCTCCCGGCCCTCCGCGAGTTCGGCGCGGTACCGGGAGACGATGAACAGCGCGTAGTCGATGCCGACGGCGAGCCCGATCATCATCGCGAGCGTCGACGTGGTCGTACCGAGGTCGAGCGCGCTGGCCAGCGCGGTGATCGAGGAGACTCCGATGCCCACGCCGATCAGCGCGGTCAGCAGCGGAAGCCCGGCCGCGACGAGCGAGCCGAAGGTGATGACGAGGACCACGGCCGCGACGGCTATGCCGATGATCTCGGTGGCGCCGGTGTGCGGCATGGCCTGCAGCGCGTCACCGCCGACCTCGACGGTCATGCCGTCGCCGCGGGCGTCGTCGGTGGTCTTCTCCAGCGCGTCCCGGCTGTCGTCGGTCAGCTCCATGGAGGTGACCTTGTACGTCACGGAGGCGTAGGCCGTCGTGCCGTCCTCGGAGACCGCCTTGACGTGGGGGGCGAACGGGTCGGCGGCCGAGGCGACCTGGTCCGAGCCGGACTTGAGCTCGCCGACGGTCTTTTGGATCTCGGCCTTGTTCGCCGGGTCGGTGACCTTCTCGCCGTCCGGCGCCTTGAAGACGACGCGGGCGCTCGCGCCGTCGGCGCTCGCCTCGGGCGCGCGCTGCTCAAGCAGGTCGAACGCCTTCTGGGCCTCCGTCCCCGGAATGGAGAAGGAGCTGGACGCGGCGGTGGGCGCGGACGCCGCGCCGACTCCGGCGAGGGTCAGCAGCGCCACCCAGATCAGGGCGACGAAGTGCCGTCGCCGGAAGGCCAGTCGGCCTAGTTTGTACAGGAATGTGGCCACGGGCAGTGCTCCCGGTCGGGTCGTGGTGGCTGAGGGCTGAGGTCTTCCGGGCAGGGGGGATCGGCCCGACGACGTGAGCGGGTTCGCCAGAAGCAACGGCGCTGGTGCTGCGGGGAGTTGAAGGCTGGTCAGACGCCGAGGGCGGGGAGGATCACGGCGTCGATGTAGCTGCGGAGGAACTCCTGGTCCGCGGGGCGTTCTTCGATGATCTCCCGGGCGGCGAACCCGCCGACCAGCATGTGGATGACGTACTCGAGCGCGGGGTTGTCCGCGGCGATCTCACCGCGCGCGACGGCGCGGCGAAGCAGCTCGTTGAGGCCGGTGAGCTCCGGCTCGATGAGCAGATCCCGCAGCGCGCGGTGGAGTTCGGGGTTGTCGTGGATGGCGTGGAAGAGGCCCCGCATCAGCGCGGCGTCCTCCTCCATGCGGCAGTCGTCGGAGCGGGCGACCATCGCCTCGAAGTCGCCGCGCAGCGAACCCGTGTCGATGTCCGCCATGGACACGGGCTTGTTGTGCCTGAGGGCCCGCGCGACCAGTTCCGGCTTGCCGCCCCACTGGCGGTAGAGCGTGGCCTTGCTGGAGCGGGTGCGGGCGGCGACGGCGTCCATCGTGAGGCCCTCGTACCCGACTTCGCGGAGCAGGTCGAGGACGGCCTCGTACAGCTCCGCCTCACGCTCGGGCGAGATCCGGCTGCGCCGCGGCGACGTCGCCACTTCACCCATGCTCCGGCCCCTTCCCGAGTCACCACTGATCTGCCGAGTACTCTACGCGGCCCTCTAACGAAACGAAACGGTTTCGTACGTGTCTCGCGCCACACCGACCAACCGCCCGGCGCTTGAGGACGAGGCCCACCCCCCAGCCCGTCCGGCGTTTGAGGACGAGGCTCCGGCGTTTGAGGACGAGGCCCGAAGGGCCAACAAAGGGGGAAAGGGGCGAAGCCCCATAAGTTGCCGCGTCCGACGGCACGGAAAAGCATGGGGAGGGTGACTCAGGCGTACCTCCGATTCCCCCACGTAAGCGGCGACAGCCTCTGCTTCGTCGCCGAGGACGACGTATGGGTGGCCCCGCTCACAGCGGAGGGCACCCGACCAGGCCGCGCCTGGCGCATCACGGCCGACCGCACCAAAGTGGGGCACCCCCGCTTCTCCCCCGACGGCAGTCACATCGCGTACACGAGCTGGCGCAGCCTGGACCCGGAGATCCACCTGGCCCCGGTGGCCGGCGGCTCCGCGCGCCGCCTCACCTACTGGGGCTCCACAGACACCCGCGTCTGCGGCTGGTCGCCCGACGGCCACATCCTGGCCGTGTCCTCGCACGGCCAGCCCTTCTCGCACTTCTGCTGGGCCTACGACGTGCCCACCGACGGCTCCCCCGGCGGCCAGCTGCCCTGGGGCCCGGTCCACCACATCGCCGTCCTGGACGTCGACGGCGACCGCAAGACGCTGCTCCTGACCGGCAAGCCGCCGCACGAACCCGCCGCCTGGAAGCGTTACCGCGGCGGTGCCACCGGCCGCCTGTGGCTGCACGGCGAGCGGCTCCTCGAAGATCTCGACGGGCACCTGGACACGCCCATGTTCGTGGCCGGTCGCATCGCCTTCCTCTCCGACCACGAGGGCGTCGGCAACCTGTACTCCTGCCTGCCCGACGGCACCGACCTGCGCCGCCACACCGACCACGACGCGTTCTACGCCCGGCACGCCGCGAGCGACGGCACCCGCGTCGTCTACCAGTGCGCGGGCGAGATCTGGCTGGTGGACGACCTGGCCGCCGACTCCGTGCCGCGCCGCGTGGACGTCGAGATCGGCGGCCCGCGCGCGGGGCGGCGCACCTACCAGGTGCCGGCCGCCCAGCACGTCGACGCGCTGTCCGTGGACACCACGGGCCGCGCCAGCGCCGTCGTCGTACGCGGCAGCCTGTACTGGCTCACGCACCGCGACGGCCCCGCCCGCACCATCATCGACACCCCGGGGGTGCGGGTGCGGCTGCCGGAGATGCTGGGCACCGGCGGGCAGGTCGCGTACGTCACCGACGCCGAGGGCGAGGACGCGATCGAGATCGCCTATCTGCCGCGGGCCAGCGGCGACCGCGAGCCGCGCAGGCTGGCGAGCGGGCGGCTCGGGCGGGTGCACGAGCTGGTGGCGGCCCCCGACGGCGAGCGGCTCGCCGTCGCCTCGCACGACGGGCGGCTGCTCCTGCTCGACGCGTCGGAGGAGTCGGGCGGCGAGGTCACCGAACTGATCCGGTCCGTCAACGGGCCCGTGCGCGACCTCGCCTTCTCACCGGACGGGGCGTGGCTCACCTGGTCGCACCCGGGCATCGGCAGATCGCTGCGGAAGATCAAACTGGCGCGGATCGAGGGCCCCTGCGCGCGTACGGTCATCGACGTCACCAACGGCCGCTTCGAGGACGAGAACCCGGTCTTCACCCGCGACGGCCGCTATCTCGCCTTCCTCTCCTGGCGCGGCTTCGACCCCGTCTACGACGTGCACACCGGCGACCTGTCCTTCCCGCTGGGCTGTCGCCCCTATCTCGTACCGCTGTCGTCCGCGACGCCCTCGCCCTTCGCGCTGCTCCCCGACGGGCGCCCGGCCGCGGGCGGGCTCGACCCGGACGCGGGTGACGGCGAGGACGGCCCCGGCGACGGGACGGTGACCGTGGAGGCGGAGGGCCTGGAGAGCAGGGTCACGCCTTTCCCGGTGGCGGCCTCGAAGTACTCGGCGCTGCAACCCGTCAGCGGCGGCGGCCTGGTGTGGCTGCGCTGGCCGATCTCGGGCGCGCTCGGCGAGACCTTCGCCAACCCCGCCGACACCTCGGGCCGCCCGACCTTGGAGTACTTCAACATCACCAAGGCCAAGAAGTCCGCCCTCGTCGACCATCTCGACTGGTTCGCGACCAGCGGGGACGGCTCCCGGCTCGTGGTCGTCGACGAGGGCGACCTGCGGGCCGTGCCGTCCACCGAGTCCGGCGACCTCGACACCACCGTCTGGATCGACCTGCGCCGCATTCTGCACGACGTCGACCCGGCCGCCGAGTGGCGGCAGTCCTTCGAGGAGGCGGGCCGCCTCATCCGCGCCTACTTCTGGGAGCCGGGGATGTGCGGCATCGACTGGGACGCGGTGCTCGCCCAGTACCGGCCGCTCGTGGAACGCGTCGCCTCCCCCGACGAGTTCGCCGATCTGCTCCGCGAGGTCCTCGGCGAACTGGGCACCTCGCACGCGTACGTCACCGCCGCGCGGCGCAACGAGGGCCCGCCGCACTACCAGCGGGCGATGGGGCTGCTCGGCGCCAACCTGGTGTGCCGGGACGAGGGCTGGGTGGTCAAGCGGATCCTGCCGGGCGAGTCGTCCGACTCCAAGGCGCGCTCGCCGCTGGCCGGCGCGGGGATCCGGCAGGGCGCCGTGCTCACGCACGTCGACGGACGGCCCGTGGACCCGGTGACGGGCCCCTCTCCGCTGCTCGCGGCGGCGGGCGGCACGACGGTCGAGCTGACCTTCCGGCCCGCCGAGGGGGAAGGCCGCTCCCGGCGGGTCGCCATCGTGCCGCTCATCAACGAGCGGCCGCTGCGGTACCAGGACTGGGTGGCCAAACGGCGTGATGTCGTACGGGAGTTGAGCGGCGGCAAGTGCGGCTATCTGCACATCCCCGACATGGGCGGATCGGGCTGGGCCCAGTTCAACCGGGACCTGCGCCTGGAGATGTCGCTGCCCGCGCTGCTCGTCGACGTACGCGGCAACGCGGGCGGCCACATCAGCGAGCTGGTGGTGGAGAAGCTGACCCGGAAGATCCTCGGCTGGGACCTGACGCGCGACGCCCAGCCGGTTTCGTACGCCTCCAACGCCCCCCGGGGCCCGGTGGTCGCCCTCGCCGACGAGGCGACCTCGTCCGACGGCGACATGATCACCGCGGTGTTCCGGCTGCTCGGGCTCGGGCCCGTGGTCGGGCAGCGGACGTGGGGCGGCGTGGTCGGCATGACCGGGCGGCACGCGCTCGGGGACGGCACGGTCATCACGGTGCCGATGAACGCGGCGTGGTTCGACGAGTACGGGTGGTCCGTGGAGAACCACGGCGTCGAGCCCGACCTCGCGGTGGTCCGGACGCCCCTCGACTGGGCCGAGGGGCGGCACGCGCAGCTCGACGACGCGGTGCGGGTGGCTCTGGACCTCCTTGAGAAGCAGCCCGCCGCGGTGCCGCCGGGGTACTCGGACGTGCCGGACCGGAGGCGGCCGGGGCTGCCGCCGCGCTCCCGCGATACGCAGGGTGATTGATCGAAATGCGGGGTTTGTCCCGTCGTGTTTGTCTGGTCGAGGCCCGATCCCCTCACCCACAACCGGGAGTGAACAGCATGGGCATGAAGGACCAGTTCCAGGACAAGGCCGAGAACCTCCGCAACAAGGCGCAGCAGGCCAAGGGCGGCGCCAAGGACGAGGCGAGCGAGCGCTCCGCGCAGGACCGCGAGCGGGGCCGCGAGCGGGGCCGCGAGCGGGGCCGCGAGCAGGGCCGCCGTGACGAGACGCCGGACGAGGCCCGGCGGGCCGCGCAGGAGGCTCAGGACAAGTTCAACCAGGACTACGACGCGTAGCGTTGCACTGGGCGGAACAGGAGCGGGGCTCAGCCGGAACCTTCCGGGTGAGCCCCGCTTGTTGTTCGCCTCCGGGCCGGTGGGGGTTGCTCTGTCCCACCGCTCCGCGGCGGGATTTCCCCACCCGCCCG
>NZ_AOPZ01000312.1 GCF_000414115.1 Streptomyces aurantiacus JA 4570 | reverse complement strand
CCGCCCTGGAGACGTACTGGGCCGACGGCTCGGCGATGGAGAAGCAGACCCGCGCCCGCGGCGAGCAGGTCGAGCAGGCGCTGGTCGCGATCGTCGACGAGAACACCGACGCCATCGAGGAGTACCGCGGCCGCGGCCTGGTGTGGGGCATCGAGTTCCGCGACAAGCAGCGCGCGGGCGCCATCGCCAAGCGCGCCTTCGAACTCGGCCTGCTGATCGAGACCTCCGGTCCCGAGAGCGAGGTCGTCAAGCTGCTCCCGGCCCTGACCATCACGGCCGACGAGCTCGACGAGGGCCTGCGCACGCTCGCCCGCGCGGTCCGCGAGACCGCCTGAGCGGGTGCCCGCGCGGCGCCCCGTCCACGTACAGAACACGTGCGTCATACGCACAGCCGTCATACGCACAGACAAGGAAGCGACTCACCGTGATCGTCCGCTCGTTCAAGGACATTGAAGGCACCGACCGGCACGTCAAGGCCGCGTCGGGCACCTGGGAGAGCAAGCGCATCGTGCTCGCCAAGGAGCGCGTCGGCTTCTCGCTGCACGAGACCGTGCTCTACGCGGGCACGGAGACGTCCATGTGGTACGCCAACCACATCGAGGCCGTCGTCTGCACCGAGGGCGAGGCCGAGCTGACCAACGACGAGACCGGCGAGAAGTTCACCATCACGCCGGGCACCATGTACCTGCTCGACGGGCACGAGAAGCACACGATGCGCATCAAGAAGGACTTCCGCTGCCTGTGCGTGTTCAACCCGCCGGTGACGGGCCGCGAGGACCACGACGAGAACGGCGTGTACCCGCTGCTCACGGAGCCGGAGGCGGTTTGACCCACGGCTGACGGAAAGACATCCCGCACAGGGCCGTACGAGAGAGGAGAGGCAGGCACCACCATGACCACCGCACCCGAACGCACCGCCGACCTGTACCCGACCCGAGGCGCCGAAGAGGTCCTCATCGAGCGCAAGGACCCGGTGGTGTGGTCCGCGCCGGGTACGCAGGGCCCCTTCACGGGCGACGACCTGGCGGGGTTCGAACGCGACGGTTTCCTGGCCATCGAGCAGCTCATCACGCCCACGGAAGTGGCGGAGTACCACGCCGAGCTGGAGCGGCTGATCAACGACCCGGCGATGCGCGCGAACGAGCGCTCCATCGTCGAGCCGCGCTCCCAGGAGATTCGGTCCATCTTCGAGGTGCACAAGCTCAGTGAGGTCTTCGGGCGGCTCGCGGCGGATCCGCGCGTGGTCGGCCGCGCCCGGCAGATCCTCGGCTCCGACGTGTACGTCCACCAGTCCCGGATCAACGTCAAGCCGGGCTTCGGCGCGTCGGGCTTCTACTGGCACTCGGACTTCGAGACCTGGCACGCGGAGGACGGCCTGCCGAACATGCGGACCGTCTCGGTGTCGATCGCGCTCACGAAGAACCACGACACCAACGGCGGGCTCATGATCATGCCCGGCTCGCACAAGACGTTCCTCGGCTGCGCGGGCGAGACGCCGAAGGACAACTACAAGAAGTCCCTGCAGATGCAGGACGCGGGCACGCCGTCCGACGAGGCGCTGACGGGGCTCGCCGCCGACTACGGCATCCGCCTGTTCACCGGCGAGGCGGGCTCGGCGACCTGGTTCGACTGCAACGCCATGCACGGCTCCGGCGACAACATCACGCCCTACCCGCGCTCGAACGTCTTCCTGGTGTTCAACAGCGTGGAGAACGCCGCGGTCGAGCCGTTCGCGGCACCGGTGCGGCGGCCCGAGTTCATCGGGGCGAGGGATTTCACTCCGGTGAAGTGAGTTCGCGTGGGCACTGAGCCGCGTACGTGAGGGCGGTGGCTGGGCACCTTTTCGGTGCCGGGCCACCGCCCTCACGGTCTTTCGGACGGGTTACGCGGACTGCAGCGTCGGGTAGTCCGTGTAGCCCTTGGCGTCGCCGCCGTAGAACGTGGACTGGTCCGGGGTGTTGTACGGGCCGCGGGTCCGCAGGCGGGCCGGCAGGTCCGGGTTGGCGAGGAACAGGGCGCCGAAGGAGACGATGTCGGCGGTGCCGTCCTCGATCAGGGCGAGGTCGTCGTGGCCGGTCGGGCCCTCGGTCGCCGGGTTGAGGACGAAGGTGCCGCCGAAGCTCTTGCGCAGGGTGGCGACCAGCTCGCGGACCGGGCCCACCTCCATGATGTGCAGGTACGCGAGGCCAAGCGCGTCCAGCTCCCGCACCAGCGCCGGGTAGGTCTCCTCCGGCGCGGGCTCGGAGATGCCGTTGAAGGGGTTGCCGGGCGAGAGCCGGATGCCGGTGCGCGCGGCGCCGATCTCGGCGGCCACGGCCTTCGTGACCTCGGCCGCGAAGCGGATGCGCTTCTCGGGCGAGCCGCCCCACTCGTCGTCGCGCTGGTTGGAGCCCGGCGCGAGGAACTGGTGGATCAGATAGCCGTTGGCGCCGTGCAGCTCGACGCCGTCGAAGCCCGCGTCGATCGCGTTGCGGGCGGCGGTGACGAACTCGTCGATGGTGGCGCGCACCTCGTCGCCGGTCAGCTCGCGGGGCGTGACGAAGTCCTTCGGTCCCTCGTGCGTGTAGACCTGGCCCGCGGCGGCGACCGGGGACGGGCCGACGTTCACCAGGCCGTCGGGCAGCAGCGAGGGGTGGCCGACGCGGCCCGTGTGCATGAGCTGGGCGAAGATCCGGCCGCCCTTCGCGTGCACGGCGTCGGTGACCTTGCGCCAGCCTGCGACCTGCTCGGCGCTGTGCAGGCCCGGGGTGTCCGGGTAGCCCTGGCCCACCGGCGACGGCTGGATGCCTTCGGTGATGACCAGGCCGGCACTGGCGCGCTGCGCGTAGTACTCGGCGACGAGGTCGGTGGGGACGCCGCCCGCGCCGGCCCGGCTGCGGGTCATCGGGGCGAGGGCGATGCGGTTCGCGAGGGAGACGCCGGACAGGTCGATCGGGTCGAATGCGGTGGTCATCACAGCTCCAGGGCGTACGAAATTTGGTCGGCCAAGTAATTCAACCGAGAGTCACTGTAGCGTATTTCTTGGCCGACCAAGTTAATCTCGGAGAAGAACCGGGCCGAGGCTCGGGGAGAACCAGGACGAGCGCCGGGGAGAACCAGGCCGGGGTTCGACGACACTGGTGCACGACGGCGACGGCGTACAGGGCCGGGCCAACCGAAGGCAGGAGTTCCGATGAAGGCCGACACAGGGACGGCGGGGACCGCGCAGGACGACCCCGCGTGTAGCGGGCAGCTGCCCCTGGCCGCACAGAACGGCCCGGTCTCCCTGCTGGTCAGCCGGGTCGCCCGGCTGCACCGCATCGCGGCGGGCAAGGCCCTGAAGGGGCTCGGCCTCTACCCCGGCCAGGAGTTCCTGATGATGCACCTGTGGGACGCGGGGCCGGTGCGCCAGTCCGAGCTGATCAAGGCCGTCGACCTCGACCCGTCGACGGTCACGAAGATGCTGCAGCGCCTGGAGCAGGCCGGGCATGTGCGGCGGCGGCCCGATCCGGACGACCGGCGCGCGGTGCTCGTGGAGGCGACCGACTCCAGCTGCGGGCTGCTCACCGAAGTGCAGCGCGCCTGGGGCGAGTTGGAGGGGCACACGCTCGCCGGCCTGGACGCCGACGAGCGTGCGCAGCTCGCGCGGCTGCTCGGCCGCGTGGAGGGCAACCTCTGCAAGGAGACGGCGGACTGCCCGGAGGAGGCGCGGCGGGCGGCGTTGCGATAGGGGTGGCCCCACGGGTCGGCGCGGGGCCTCAGCCGATCCGCAGCCCCTCCAGGAGGCGGTCCACGTCCGCCTCCGTGTTGTACAGGTGGAAGGCCGCCCGCAGGTGGCCCGCGCGGTCCGACACCTCGACGCCCGCCGCGCTCAGCTCCGGCCGGCGGACGCCGAGCCCCGGCACGGACACGATGGGCGAGCCCGGCGCGGCCAGCGGCTCGTGGCCGAGCGCGGCGAGCCCGGCGCGGAAGCGGTCCGCGAGCGCCAGGTCGTGGGCGCCGATCGCGGCGACGCCCAGCTCCTCGATCAGGGCCAGCGAGTGCCGCGCCCCCGCGTACGCGAACAGGCTCGGACTCTCGTCGAACCGGCGCGCGGAGTGGGCGAGTTCGGTGACCGGGCCGTAGCAGCTGTCCCAGGGCCGCTCCCCCGCCACCCAGCCCGCGAAGAGCGCGGGCACGCCCTCGAGCGCGGGCACGCCCTCGAAGCCCGCGGGGTCATCGGCCTGGTCGGGGACGACGAAGAACGCGACTCCGCGCGGGCAGGTCAGCCACTTGAAGGCGACCGACGTCAGATAGTCCACGTCCGCGATGTGGTCCGCGAGGTCCAGCCAGCCCGTCGCCTGCGAGGCGTCGAGGTAGAGCCGGGCCCCGTGCGCGCGGACGGCGGCACGCAGCGCGGGCAGGTCGACGACCCGGCCGTCCGCCGACTGCGCGGCGGAGACCGCGACCAGGGCGGTGCCCGGGCGCACGGACTCCGCGACGCGCTCCAGCGGCACGGTACTCAGGTCGCCGCGTACGTGGAAGGGGTTCACCGTGGAGCTGAAGTCGCCCTCCGCGGTGAGGACTTCGGCGCCCGCCGGCAGCGAGGCGGCGACCAGGCCGCTGTACACGGCGACCGACGCGCCCGCCGCGACCCGGTCCGCCGCCACGCCGACCAGGCGCGCGAAGGCGGCGCGGGCCGCCTCCACGTCCGCGAACATGTCGTCGGGGCTGCCCTGTGCCACGGAGAGCGCCGCCTCGTGCATCGCGCGTACGGCGCGGGCCGGCAGGAGGCCGGTGCTCGCGCTGTTCAGGTAGGTCGTCCTGGGGGCGAACTCGGAGCGTACGAGGGCCTGGAAGCTGGAGGTCTCCATGGGCTCACTGTGCCGCCTCGGCCGGGTCCGGTCCATGACCAGGGCTTGTTCCGGTCGTCCCAGCGGGTGGGGTCAGCTCTGCGGGACCGCGCAGCCGTCGGGGCCGCAGGCTTGGCCGCCGTCGGGGGTGTCCTGCGTGAGCACCGTCAGCGGCGAGCGGGCCGCCCACGCCTGTTCCAGTGCCTGCGTGAAGACCTCGGCGGGCTGGGCGCCGGAGACGCCGAACTTCCGGTCGAGGACGAAGAACGGGACGCCGTTCGCGCCCAGCTCCGCGGCCTCGCGCTCGTCCGCGCGGACGGCGTCGGCGTACGCGGCGGGGTCGGCGAGGATCTCGCGGGCCGCGTCGGCGTCGAGGCCCGCCTCCGCGGCGAGGGCGGTCAGGCGCTCGTCGTCGTCGAAGACGGACCGCTCCTCGGCGAAGTTGGCGCGGTAGAGCGCGCCGATGAGCCGGTCCTGGGCGTCCTGGCCGCCCTGTTCCCTGGCGAAGTGGAGCAGGCGGTGCATGTCGAAGGTGTTGCCGTGGTCGCGGCCCTCGGTGCGGTACGCGAGGCCCTCGGCCGCCGCGTTCTCGCCGAGGCGCTGCTCGGCCTCCCTCGCCTGGGTCTCGGTCATGCCGTACTTCTGCGCCAGCATCGGGATCACGGGGGCCGTGTCGCCCTTCGGGCGGTTCGGGTCCAGCTCGAAGGAGCGGTGGATCACCTCTACGGCTTCCTGGTGCGGGAAGGCCCGCAGGGCCTTCTCGAAGCGGGCCTTGCCCACGTAGCACCAGGGGCAGGCGATGTCGCTCCAGATCTCGACGCGCATGTGGTTCTTTCCTCGGGTCGTACGAAACGGAGACGTCCTCCGCGTTGTGGTGCAACCCGGGGCCGGGGCCTTCCATTCCCCGCCGCTCCGCGGCGGGATATCTCCCACCCGCCCGCCCGTTTCCA
>NZ_AOPZ01000311.1 GCF_000414115.1 Streptomyces aurantiacus JA 4570 | reverse complement strand
GCGCACCGAAGACGACCACCGCGATGAGGATGCGGTGGGCCCGGGTGAGCCTCACTGGAGTCCGTTCCGTCTCCGTGGCCACGTGTAGCTAAGCCTCCTGCACAACCTGTCTCCTGAACGGGCATCACACTCTCATGCAGGACGGGCTGGAGGGACACGTCGGGTTCGCGGGACGCCCGAACAGCAATGAATAGTGACTATCTGTCCTGCTTCACGCGATATGCGTGTGGCCCACTTCACTAAGTTGATCTTGAGTGGCCGCCTGCTCGTCAACCGGTGCTGAGAGACTGCCTCGTTGGGATTGTTGGGCTGTGGGCTCAACTCCCCAATTGGGGAGTTGAGCCCACAGCCCAACAATCCCAACGGACCGGGTGTGTCAGGATGCCCGTGCCGCGCACCCTGGTCGGGTGCGCCAACGCAGGTATAGGAGGCCTCTTCCGGTGCTGAGTGAAGCCGTGGAGATGATCGAGCCACCCGAGCAGTCCGTCGTGATCGGCACGGGCAAAGGTGGCGTCGGCAAGTCCACCATCGCCGCGCAGAAAGCCGCCTGGCACGCTGCCCAGGGGCAACGGACCCTGCTCGTGTGCGTCACCAGCCAGGACGACGACGACCTGGGCCTGGAGCGGTTCAACCGCGGGATTCGCCCCGATGGTCCCTCTGTGCTGAACGGGCAGGGCCTGTTCCGGGCGATCCATGACCGGGCGCCGTTGCTGCCAGTTCGTGAAGTACGCCCCAACCTCGACGTGGTCCCCGGCGGTGAGGCTGTCGGTGAAATCCTCACCTTGCTGACGGCGCGCATGCCGGTGGAGGGCATCTACGTGGTGTCGTCGCTAGCTCGGTCGCTGGCCCCCATCGCGCCCTGGTACGAACACATCGTCTTCGACAGCGCGCCGGAGCAGGACAGCCTCGAGCAGCTCGCCCTGGCGGCCGCGCGCTGGCTGTTCGTTCCCACACGCTCCGACGACACCTCGATCCGCGGCATGCGGCGCATCGCCCGCAACTACAAGCTGGTGCGCCGGCAACTGAACCCGTCCCTCACGGTGGCCGGCGCCTGCTTGTACGGGTCGAACCCGAGCGCTACGCAGCTCCATGACGAGGTGCGGCGCAACGTCCGCGAGGTGCTCGGGGAGAGCACCCCGATGGTGAAGACGGTCGTGGGCTACCGCGAGATGCCGGCGGTCAACGCCCGCAACAAGGGTCTGACCTTCGCCGAGTACGCCGCGCTACTCGCCACCAGCGCGAAGAGCTACGACGTCGCCGCAGGCCGGGCCGAGCGGGCTGATGTCGTGCCGCAGTCCATCACACCGCTGGCTAACGAGATGGACCGGCTCAACCAGGAAATCGACGCTCACTGCAGGAAGGCACACGCATGACCGGCGTGTTCGACGACGATCACAACGACGAGGGGCCGGGCAAAGGGCTGCTGAGCAGCGGCCTCGGAGCGGTACTGCAGAACGCCACGGTCGTGGTGAAAGCCCCCGTCGGCACAGCGCTCGACACCATCCCCGCACCGCGGCCCCCTGTCGGAGACGGCCCGCTCACCGCTGAGGAGCGCGAAGCACTCGATGCCTGCAAGGCGGGACTGAACAACCTCCACAACGCCTTCTGGATCGCGGGGAAATCCCTGGAGACGATGCAGACCGGCAACCTGCACCGCAACGAGGGCATCGGGTCCTTCGCCGAGTACGTGTGGATCAACTGGGAGATCTCCGAGTCCCAGATGCACCGCCTGATCGGTGAGTGGCGGATCGGCGAACAGCTGGCCCAACTGGGGCACCGGCCGCGGGAGTCGCAGGTTCGCGAGCTCGCAGACATCAAGCAGGCCGCCGGCGACCGGGCCGCGGTCGCTGTGTATGACGCGGTTGTGCGTGCCGGGCAGCGCGTGACGGCCCGGCTCCTCAAGGATGTCAGCCGTCAGCTGCCGCCCCTGACGGCGGACTTGAGCCCGGCCGAGATCGGGAAGCTGGTCCACCAGGTCCTCTCTCCCCCGCCTCCTGGGCCCGAGACCGCCGGGGCCACCGACAGCGATACCTCCCGGGCCACTCCCGGAGAGCAGCAGGACAGCACGGTGCCCAACATCACCTCCCTCGGGGAGAACTCCCCAATTGGGGAGTCGGGCCCACAGCCCAGTAATCCCAACGGTCCTGACGGGGCGAAGGACCTACGGATGCTGAATGCGGCTCTCACGGAGCTCAAGCAGGTGGACCGCAGCATCAGCAAGCCCGCCGTCCGGCGCGTCCTGGAGTTCGACGCGGACCGGGCCACCGCGCTGCTGACGGAGATCGATGCAACGCTGAACCGCATCGGCAGGAGCATCGCGGTACGCCGCACCGATCAGTAGGCGCGAGGACGCGGTCGTGGTGGGGGTGCGGAGCCAGTCGGGGCCCACACCCCCACCGTTGTTTCACCGGCCTGGGCGCCGTGCGGGAAGCGGAGGCAAGAAGGCATCGAGGACGGCGTCGAGGAAGTCGGAGCGGTTGGCGAATCCGTACGCCTCCCGGTGGGCGTCGTAGATCTCCAGCTCCTGGAGGGAGGGGCGGAAGGGCAGCTGCCTGCCGTTCTTGATGGCGCCTCGCTCGACCCGGCGCGCGGGGACGTCTCCGAACAGGCCGTCCGGATCGTCATCCTCTTCACTGACGGGCTGCTGGCGGTGGCGCACGCGCTCCAGGAGCTCGGCCCACAGGTCGTTCTTCCTGGCGTGCAGGAAGGCCCGCCGGACGACGACGGCGTTGGTCGGCTCCCGTCCGGTCTGAGCCTTCACGATGTCCTGGTAGTGCCCGAAGCGCTGCCGGACCTGGTCTTCCACCATGATCGTGCACTGAGTTGGGGCGTTGGCCCTGCCGGAGAGCGTCGCTGCAGCCGGGGCCTGTACCACCACCGGGGCCGGCGGACCGGGCGGTGGTTGCTTGTCCGGGACGGCGATGGCGTGCGCTGGCTCGCTGGCCGGAGGGGCAGCGGCATGCTCCTCTCCCCCGGCGGTCGTCTTGGCAGAGGGCTGCCGCCGGGGGGCGAAGGCTGACTGCACGGTGCTGGCGTCGAGTGAGAAGGCGTCCAGGGAACTGTCTTCGGGCAGCCCCCCGCGCTTGCCAGGCTTGGTGGTCGACTTGCTGCTCATGCGTCCTGCCTCCTGTCTTCTTCGGCGCGATCGAGTTCTGCCTTGGCCTGCAGGACCTCCAGCGCCAGTGATCGGTAGTCGCCGGCCAATGCCTTCACGGAGGGCAGCATCTTGGGGTCGAGGTCCGGCGCTGCGGCCAGTTCCTGCGGGAGCTGGCCGCGGGTCCGGCACAGCACCGCGGCCGCTTCGACGTGACGGATGGTCTGATCCATGACCGGGGCGGCGCCATTGAGATCCTCGGCCAGCTGCTCCTTGATTTTGTTCTGGACCTTGGTGGCTGAGCTGTTGGTGGCGAAGATGATCACCCCCAGCAGTCGCAGGGCCAGGTTGAGGAGCCGGGCCCGGGCGAACCGGCGGGCCACGGTCCGCAGCCCCTTGCGGGATGAGGGATCGCTTTTGGACGGGATCAGCACTCTGTCGCCGGCGACGAGGGCCTGCAGCTGCAGCGGTTCGCAGCCGGGCGCGACGTCGAGGATGATCACGTCGTAGTCGTCGCGGACCGCGTCCAGTGCGGCGGCGTACATGCCCATCCACGCGAGCTGGTCCTCGGGGTCCTCGCTCAGGGCGGCCAGGCGCCGCTGGCAGTACAGCTCCTCGACGACCTCCTCCAGCGCGCCGCCGCCGGGGACGACGAACAGGTTCGGGCGTGCCTCGCCGGTCGGGGCGAAGGGCTTGCCCTCGAGGATCGCGGCGGCCTGGGCTCGGCCGTCGTCGGCGAGCTCGGTGCCGGACGTGCCGAGGTCTTCGTCGTGGTTGCCCTGCTCATCCATCTCCACTAGCAGGACCGTCTGCCCGGCTTTGGCCAGAGCGGCGGCGATGGCGGTGGACAGGGAGGATTTGCCGACACCGCCCTTGCCGTTCACGACAACGAAGATCTTGGCGGCGAACACGCCCTCGGCCATGACCTGCATACGGCGGCGCAGGGCGGCTTTGACCCGGTCGAGGTCGACGACGTCGAGCCTCACGGTACGCAGAGGCACGAATATCACATCCCGTCACATTCAGGGCATTACGTGCTGATCGACGCTAGGCGTTGCGGCGGGCGTGACCTGCACGACACACGGGCATGCCTCTCGCAGCCCGGGGACCTCCACCTGGTTGGCCTCACCACAGCGCGGGGCGCAGCGCACCAGGGCGGACCCGGCGGCTAGCACACCGCCTAGTGTCGGCCCTAGCACCCGCCCTAGCGCCAGCTCTAGTACAACGGCTAGCGCGCTAGGGGCGATGACCTGCGCTGCCTCCACTACGTGCCGCAGCGGCGCGGCTGACGGCGCAAGCAGGACCTGCCGCAGGGGGAGTACCGGCAATCGGGTGAAGCGGCCCAGGTGCTGCTTGGACCCCGGCCGCGCACGCACTACGGTTTCTCCCGCCTGGCCTCGGACGCGGCCAGTTCTGGATGCCCGACCCGACCACCTGGCATCGACAGAGAACCCACGTCGCCGGACTTGAGTCCATGCTCGCGTGCTGTTGTTGATGACGTGCACTTTCGCCGCCCGGGTCGGGGAGCGGCCCGAAAGGAGCACGCCATGTACGACATCGACCAGCTCAGCAACGCCGCCGCCCAGCTCACCGGTGAGTCCCTGGAACGGGCACGCCAGCGCCTCGCCCAGCTGCAACGCTTCGACCGGTTGATCCCTGCCGCATCGGCGGAACAGGAGCTGCTGGAGTCCGTGCTCGCCTCCGCGCTCGGCGCCGCACAGGGACAGGATCGGCCGTTCGGCGTGCGTGAGGCCAGCCCCCGGGACGAGGGCCTGGCTCTGCGAGTGGACCGGCTCGAGAACGTGCAGGCCCTGCTCGAACTGCTGCCGTACCGCACGAAGAGAGGGCCGTGGCGCGGGGTGCGCGGGCTGGTCGTGCAGAGCGATGGAGCGCGCCTGCGGTTCGGGCTCCGCACCTGGCAGTACGAGCAGTCGTGGCGGTCATCCCCGCCAGCGGTGTGGGTGGCCGGACCACACGGGGGAGACCTGGACGGGCTGCTGAGCGCCCACGAGCGGCGTGTAAACAGGGCTGGGCACAGTGCGCACTGGGATCCGCAACAGCCTGAGCCCGGCCCCAAGAAGAGGGAGCCGGCCACGCGCAGCCTGACACGTCAGCTTGAAGCGTCGCGCGGGATGGGCAGCGCACTGCTACGTCGTCCGCGTCTGTGGGACAGCCTGGCCGGCTACGCCGGGCTGCAGGCGAGCACCCGGATGACCGACTACGGCCTCGACTGGGTCGTGGAACGTCAGGTCCTTGGGCCGCAGTTCGACTGCACCCGTCTCGTCGACATCCTCACCGACCCGATCGTCGGCTTCGGCCTGCGTGTCCTCGACCATGACCTCTGCGGCAGTAGCGAGTGCACGCTGAGGATGGCGCCACGACCCGGCGTGTGGGGCTGGCGCGGCGTACTCACCGTGCACAGCCGTCAGGTCCCATCCGGCCCGCTCACAGCGGTGCCAGGGCCCCGTCCGTTGACCGCCGCCGGTGACCGGCTCAACGTCAGCAGGCCGCAGACCCTGGCCGCGGATCCGCCGCGGGAACTCCCGGGCCGTCGCGGTGCGGTCGTTCAGCTCACCGGGGTGCCGCGGTCCGGGGGCGTGCGCAGTGACGACCTGTCGTGGGTGGCTGAGCAGATCGCGGCGGTGTGGGCGGCCCAAGGCCTGGCGGCTGCGGTCGTTCTGTACCGGGACCGGGGCTCACGCTGGCAGTTCCCACGTGACTCGGGCAGACCCGCGTGGGCCACAGCCGCCGTCCCCGACACGGTCGCGGGGTGGCGGCGGCTGCGTATCGCCCCGCTGGGCGGAGAGCTTTCGCTGCTGGAGGTCGACCACGACACGGAAGCAATCGCTGCAGCGTTGTCGGCTGCCCGACGGTCCTTCGACCGCATCGTGCTGGTAGGGAGGAATGACGACTGGCCGACGGAGGAGGCCGCCATCGGTCGGCTCACCGACGCACGCCTTCTCGTGCACCGCGCGGCCTCCTACGAGCGGCATATCTCCCTGCCCGCCGAAACCGGCGAGGACAGCGGGGTCGTGATGCTGACGCCGCCCGAATCCGCCGTGCAGTGGCGCCAGCAGGAACTGGGCGGCTGGACGCCGAAGTATCGGCTGACGGGGCTGTTGTTCCTCACCGGCGCACAGCAGCCCCCGGCTCCGGATGAATTCGACCTGGCCGTCGAGGAGCAGCTCGCCCGCCACGGGACTCCTGTGGTGGGCCGGTTCCCGGCCAACGGGTGGATCATCCGAGGGCCGGGGCACAGCTCACACCCGCCTACTGTCCTGGACCCGGAGTCTGAGCACCCCACCCACGACCAGATGATCACGGCAGTGGACGCGCTCGCCCAGCGCCTGTGGCCTCATCGTGTTGCCGAACTCGGCACGAGCCCGCTCGCGGCCTCAGCTGAAGCGGCTCCCCAATTGGGGAGTTGAGCTCGCAGCCCAGCAGTACCAAGGCTCGTTGGACCCCACACGTGTCCCACGGCAGTGAGTCGTAGAGGCTTCTCAAGGGCTTTGGCTGCCCGATGATGTCGCTCGTCGGCCCATGAGACGCGGGGCTCGGGGACCCCGCCCAGTCCGTTCGGGTTCGAACACGGCCTACTCGGCGGCATGGGCGCTTCCACGGTGACGTGGCCCGCCGACGTGGGGAGACGTCTCTCGGTGTGTGCTGATGCCAGAGCTCCGCTGTGCCGTCATGGCGGCGGGGCGCCGGCTTCCGGGTCGTGCACGGAGCAGCGGCCAGGGTGCGCGGTGGGGGCGTGGTCGGTGGCCGACGGTCCGAGGGGCAGTGACCAGGCTTTGCGGATGCTGTCGATGAGGGTTCGTGCGCTGTAGGGGGATATGCCCAGTTCCAGGCGTGCTTCCGCAAGGCTTTCCGGTGCGCCGTCCAGGCCGTGCTCTGCTGCCTGTTCGGTGCGGTGGTCCAGGCGTGGGGCGGCGAAGATGTCCAGCAGGGTGAGGGAGAAGTAGGCGTAAGCGGAGGCTTCGTCGACGAGCTGGCGGGTGGTGTCTGGGAGTTCGGCGTGGGTGGTGGGGCCGGGCTGGTTGGTGACGGCGTAGAAGGCGAAGTCCTCGAGAGCGTGCTGCAGCGAGGCTTCGGTGCAGGGGCAGGAGGTGCGCAGGTAGCTGCTCAGGGTGCGGAAGGAGGTGAGGATGCCGCTGGTGCTTTGGGTCCAGTGCTCCTTGCTGAGCAGTGTCCTGAAGCCGGCGAGGGTCTCGGAGAGCTCTTCGAGGATGAGTCGGCGGGCGATGTGGGTCAGCTCGTGGGACTTGGTCTTGGCCTGCATCTCAGTGATCTGGAGGCCGTAGCGGAGCAGGTCGCGGAGGATCCCGCCGGACAGTGCGTGGGCGAGCAGACAATAGGGGGCGGTGAGCGTCTCGGAGCGCCTGCCGAGGATGGTGCGGGATTCCTCCAGAGTGCTGGGCGGGACCTGGACGATGTCGTCCAGAGAGCTGTCGGTGACGTCCCGGTGGGGCAGGCCGCGGCGGACGAACGCGGCCCCGACATCCTCGGCCACTGAGATGAGGTAGTAGACGTGTCGGATGCCGAGGATGGCTTTGACTTCGGCGAGGAAGGCCAGGGCCTGCGTGTCTGACCCGAGGCGGTCGACTTCGTCGATGGCGACCACGACGATCTGATTCTTGGCGGCCTTCTCTGCCGCGATGAGGCCGAGCAGGCTGCGGAAGTCCTCAACGAGTTCCGGGAAGTTCGGCGGGACGGTGGACACCGACGTTGCATGGGACCCGCCCAGGCTCAGAATCTGTGAGGCGCCGCTGGAGGCCGTGTTCGTGGTCATCTGCACGGTCTGGAGACGGAAGAGGTGGTTGCGGCACCGGGTCACGACTTCCGGCTCGGCCGGCCGCGGCCGCCAGCCGCTGGCACGGGCCAGCAGGAGGCCGGTCACCGCGCCCGCGAGCCGTAGCGGATTCTCAGGATCCGCTATCAGTGGATACGTCTCAGGTGTGTGGATGAGGTAGTAGAGCAGGTAGGCAGCGCTGAAGGTGCTCACGGCGCCCAAGAAATCGGCCATCGGGATGCGCCAGCTGCCCAGCCTCAGCTCGGCATCGTCCTCCCGGCGGCACAGCCACCACACGCCCGCCAGGACCACGATGTCGGTGAAGGTGTCGGAGCGGACCCCGTCGAGGTTGTGCTCCAGTTGCTTGTCGTACGCAACGCTGCCGACCGAGATGACTGCGAGGCCCATCCCGATGGCGGTGCCGCCCTGCGCCCAGATCCATGCCAGCAGCCGCGGAAGCCACGGCTTGTCGCGCGCCCTCCACCAGGCGATCCCGCCCAGGGACACGGCGACGCTCGCAGCGACGGCATGCCCGTCCCAGACCTCCCGGGCCCAGTCACGGATCGACTCGGCATTGGCCTGCGAGGAGTCGGCCAGGGTGTTGGCGTACTGCGCGTACAGGGATCGGACGGAGGCCGATAGTCCCAGGACCAGCAGGACGAGGCTCGGCACCGCGAAGGCACTCCACCGACCAAGCCGCTTGATCCGTAAGCGGGCTTGGCGCAGGAACCGGTGGAACGGAGAGAGCCGCGTGAACTCGGGGACCGAGTAGCCCTCCTTGCGTATGTACTCCTCGCACATGCGCACCGACAGCGACAGGACGAAATCGTGCGGGGCGTAGGTCGCCGGCGCCTGGACGAGCAAGCCGAAGTCAGCTGACTTCACGCACTCCTGCAGCAGGGTCGACTTGCCCGCGCCCCTGGGACCGCACACCGCGATGGTGCCGTCGTCGATCTGGCTCAGCTTGCGCTGCAGCTGCTTCACTGCTTCGTTGCTGACGATGTATCCCGGAGCTCGCGGCGCACGGAGCCCTTCGTAACTGGCCGGGACGAACACGGAGTCGGGGTCGTCACCCAGGAGGTGGCGGATCACCCGTTCCACCAACGGCTTCGCGCCCATAACGAAGAGGGCTTCGCCCCACCGCGCGGCGCAGATCCCCAACCGGATGCGCTGCACCAGCCACAGGCATCCGAAGGCTGCCGCAACGAAACACTGCCGGAGATTGATCCACGCCGCCGTCCCACGCCAGGACAGCACGAGCAGTGTGAGAGCTGCCGTCAGAACTGCCACCAGCAGGGCCATGAGCCCTCCCGTGACAAGCAGGACCACGGCGCCGACCGCGATGGCGGGGCAGACGATGCGCCAGTCCCATGCGGCCTCGCCGACTGCATCCTGGCGTTTGTCCTCGGCCTCCTCCATATCGCGGTGGGCCTGTTGGTAGGCCCACCGCCCCGGACCGTTGGCCAACGCGTGGGCAACGTTCTGATTCCGCGGCCTGAACATCTCCTCACGGACCGCGGTGCGCGTCACCCCTGGCCGCTTCCCGAGCAGCCGACCTGTTTTCGGCTCGTCCAGCGCGGCCTTGACGCACCTGCTGTAGATGGCACTTGCCTCGGGCCGCAGGAAGTGCTCAAAGTACCCCCGGATCAGGGCCAGCCATGCCAGTTTCGGCGGCATCCTTCACCTTCCCCCCGAGCGCCGGAACTGGGGATGTTAACGCCCGGGAGCCGTGCGGGCGGGGCGTATGGAGCCAACCGGCAGAACTGACTGAATAGGGCTGCCACGCTGTCCCGTTGGCTCGCGGTACGGAACGCGCTGCTTACCGCCTGCCAACCTCGACGACAGCGACTTCACCCGCGACCAGCGTTGGGCGCGGTTCTACCCAGGCACTCCGCGATCAGGACCAGCGCATCCCCAGAGCCGACAGGTCCTCGACGCGTTCCGGAGTCAGCTTGTCGGCCTTCGCGCGCTGCTGGCTGATCCACGCACCGAGCCGCACGCTCTGGCCTGCGACCTGCTCGGTGTGGCTGCGCGGCACCTCGAGATGGCCCTCGCGCCGGTGGTATTGCCGGGCGGCCGTCAGGTTGTGGGCCCACATCTCGGCCCGGCTGCGTTTCGCAGGAGCCGCGGTGATGTCCAGCACGCTGTTCAGCATCCACTGCTGAGTGGCAGTCAGCTTCGTGAAACCGGCGCGCTGCCGGGCAGCCCACCTGCCCAGGTCCTCACCGTCCCTGATGAGCAGGCCGGGCTCGTCCGGCAGCGCGTGGCCGGCCCTGATGTGGTTCCAGGCGAGGCGGAAGCAGCGCTGCCAGTCGATGGACCAGGCCGGGCACCAGCCGGGGTCGATGTCCTCCAGGGCCTGACGGCGCTCTTCCGGCAAGGGCGTTGCGCCGCCCTCCGGGGCGGGCAGGCCCGCGGCGCGGGCGCGCTCGAGGTCGGCGGCCGCGCGGTTTGCGGCCCGCTGATTCTTCAGCCAGCGGCCCACCGGGTACTCGCCGTGGACGGCGTCGAGCGGCGCGGCGAGGCCGACCTCGTGTGCCTCGGCCCAGGCGGCGGCCGCGGCCAGGCCGTCGGTGAAGGCGGCGTCGAAGGGCGACCACATCATGCCCAGCTTCTCCAACTGCGCGGTGCGCTCGGTGCCGAGGCGGCCGGCGCTGTAGTGCCGGCGGCAGTCGGCAACCCAGACGCCGAGGGGGAAGTCGGCGGGGGAGTGGTCGGCGGGTGTGCGGTAGCCGTAGGGCACGCACAGGTCCTGGTGCTCGGCGGCGTAGCTCTGGGCGGCCTGGATGCCGCGCCGCCAGTGCACGCGCTCGGGGTTGAGGACGCGCAGCTCGACGAAGGCGGTCAGCTGGCGGGCATCGCGCGGGGCGGAGAACCGCAGCAACTCCTTCGCCGGCCGGCTCACCGGAGCCGTGTCCGCGTCGCCCTGGGCCTGGCCCTCGTCGGTGCCGGCTTCTTCGGGCGGTGCGGGAGTGCGGCTGCTGGAGCGGCTGGGCTCGGTGAGCCTCTCGATCCGGGCGTCGTGGGCGCGCAGCGCGGTCAGCAGCTTGGCCAGCCCGCTGTAGGCGGGGGAGGTGAGCATGGCGTCCGGCTTCTCGCCGGGGCCAAGGACTACCGGTACTACCAGGGTGGCCAATTTGCCCTGGCCGGGGTGCATGCGCAGAGCGCGGCCGACAGCCTGGACCAGGTCGGGCATCGAGCCGCGGACATCAGCGAAGACGACGGCGTCGCATTCGCGGGTGTCGACGCCCTCGCCGAGGACCTTCACGGACGCGATCAGGGACAGCGCGGTCGGGGTGCCGGCGTCGGTCACCGCGGCTGCGAACTGCTCCAGGACGCGCCGCCGGTGGCCGGGCTTGTGCTCGCCGTGCAGCCACTGGGCCCACACGTCTGCCTCGGCCGGGTACAGCTCGGGGTCCTTGGCGTGCAGTTCACCGGCTTTGCCGGGCAGGCCCAGGGCGAAGGCTTCGGCCTCGGCGACCCGCTGATGGAAGCTCAGGACCTGCCGTAGCTGCTCGTGGGCGCAGACCTTCAGCGTCATGGCCTGCAGCGCCCCCAGGCGCTTGCCGCGGACCACCTCGGATCCGTCACCTGCAGTGCGCAGCGCCGTGTTCAGCGCCGGGTCCTGTACCTCGGCCACGAGGACCTGGTACGGGGCGACGATGCCCCGTTCGATGGCCTCCTCCAGCGGCAGCTCGTAGGCGACGCGGCCGAAGATGCCGTCGGCGTCGTCCAGCATCGAGGCCACCAGCCGTCCCGGGCGGCGGGGGCCGGGTTCGTCCTCGTCGGCCTCACCGGCTTCCCACACGCGGGCGGTCGCGGTCATGTACAGGCGCCGCTCGGCGGGGATGCGGGTGTTGTCGTGGACGACGGCCCAGGGTTTGCCGGCCCGGCCGCTGGTGCGGTGCGCCTCGTCGACGACGATCAGGTTCCAGTGGGGGAGTCCCGCCTCGTGGGCGGCTTCCAGGATGCCAAGCCCGAGCGAGGCGTACGTGGCGAAGGCCGTGATGCGGCCTGGTCCGCGGGTGAGCTTCACCAGCTCGCCGGGGTGGGTGGTGTTGGGGAAGCCGGCCTCGTCGGACTGCAGGGAGGAGATGCCGAAGAAGGCGCCTGCCCGGCCGGCCGCGCGCCAGGCGCGGGCGGTCTGGTCCAGCAGGTCCAGCGACGGGACCAGCACCAGGACGCGATGGGCGGCGAGTTCCTCGGCGGTGTGGACGGCGACCAGCGTCTTGCCGCTGCCGGTTGCCATGATGACCTGTGTGCGCAGTCCCGCCGGCGGCAGCGTGCCCGGCGGCAGTTCGAGCTCATGCACCGCGGCGGCGACGGCGTCGGCTTGGTGCTCCCGCAGCGGGGTCAGCGCCCTGGCTGCCTCCGTGCTCGGCTCGGGCTGGCAGGGGTGCGGCTGCGCCATCGTCGGAGTCTCGCTCTCATGAGGGTGAGGGGGTGTCATCGGGGGCGCCGTCTACTGCTCCCCGGGGGCTCTACCCTGCCGTGTCCGGCAGGGTGGAGGTCAGGCGAAGTGGCCGCCGACCGTGCGGATGTCGGTGAGTCCCTCGTCGGCGAGGTGCGGCACGGCAGCGAGGGTCTGCTCGTACTGCCAGAGGACGGTGTCGTGGGGCACGCGCCGGTTGGGCGGCCGGCGGTCATTGCGCGAGTTGCAGTGCCCGATGCTGGTGAGGAACACGATCGCGACCGTCGGCCGGTCGAACTCCCGGGCCTTGGCCACCAGGCCGGAACGGAAGGATGCCTGCACGTTGGTGCTGTCGACGATGGCGGTCCGCTGGCGTTCCATCCGCGTCTCCACGAGGATGCTCTGCAGCTGCACGGCCTGCGGCGTCACCGACTGCTCCCCCGCGTCGTCCGCCAGGCGCCCGCGCAGTTCGTCCAGACTCACCACCCAGGTGCCGGGAAAGGTGCTGGCGAAGCGGGACTTGCCGGAGCCTGCGGGCCCGATCAGCACCACCAGGCTCCCCGGCATGAACAGCTTCAGGGCCTCCTGGCGCTCGTGCTCATCGGCGTCACGGTGGGCGTTGTGCTCATCGAGGTAGCGGCTCCGCCCGGCGTGGCACCCCTGGGACAGCGCCTGGCACGCCCATCCGTGCGTCGTCTGATCCGGGTGATTCGCCGAGGACGAGGCCGGGTCGGAGAACCGCCAGGTGATGTGTGGTACCAGCGTCGAGGTGGTCATCGAGGGTCTCCAGGACGTGATTCGGCGAGGCCCCACGTACGGGCCGGGGGACCGGACGTGGGGCCTCGGGTTCCGCGAACGGTCGGTCAGGACGACTGGCGGTGGCGGATGCGGTCGAGTTCCAGGGCCTCTGCGAGGAGCTGCCCGGCGATGGGCCGCCTGTGCTGTTCGGCGCAGTCCTCGGCCCAACTCTGATGGGTGTGGCAGGTCACGCGGTCGTCGGCATGCATCCCTGCGTCCTCCCGCTGGTTGTCGCGGGCGAGTGCGGCGGCGAGCTTCTTGCTCATCAGTGCTTCCTTCCTCGGGGCGGGCAATTCGTGGTGCGGAGAAGGCAGTTGGAGGGGGAGGGGCAGTTGAGCGTTTCCCTCTCCCCGGGCGGGCTACGTGGCGGCCGGGCCGACCCAGCACTTGGTGGCGGCCCCGGCGAAGCTGATCTCGCGGCCGTCGGCGGTGTGGCCGTAGCGCAGGCCGTGGCGCATCGCCAGCGAGACGATGGTGATGGCCTTGCCGGTGGGCTGCGTCCGGTCGCCGGCCGGGTGCAGGCGTCCGCCGGTTTCGTGGGCGTAGACGGTGAAGGGGGCGGTGACTCCCTTGAGGGTCCGCCAGGTCGGGTCGGTGTCCTTGGGCGGCGCGGGCTCTGCCGGGGCGTCGTAGAGCGCGCCGATCGCGGTGGCGGCTTCGTCGAGGGTGTCGAAGAATCCTGCGATGTTCTTGCGGGTGTGGGCCTTGGGGGACCAGGCAGCGAAGCGGCCGCGGGAGGGGATGGCGCCCTGCTCGTCGAAGACGACGCCGAGGACGTCGGTGCCGCCGCCGGCGGGGAGGACGATGTGCTTGTTGGGGTCCATCTCGTCGGTCTCGGTCCGGATGCTGATGGTCATCGTTGAATCTCCCTCGGGTGCTCTGTGGGGCAGTCTCTGCACACTCCAACTATGCATTCTTTGAGTATGCGTATCAAGCTCTGGTGCAAGCCGCCGAGGCGAGGAGCCAACCGGCCGCCATCTACCAGCGGCGGCGCGGTGCGGGTGCGCCTGGTCCGCCCCATTGAGTACAGGGGCGGACCAGGCTGTCGATTGCGTGCGCTGCTAGGCCGTGCGGGCGCGGGAGCTGACGACGGTGGCGCCGGGCTCGGCCGCCAGCGCGGCTGCCTCCGCACTGTCAAGCAGTTGGTCGCCGCTCATGCCTTCGGGGCCCACTCCGTCGCCCGAGTAGGTCACGTGCTGCCCGTCGGCCGTCTGCAGCTCGACTTCGGTCTCGTATCGGTTGCTGGCGGACACGGTTCCTCCTGGATGTCGCATCGGATGGTGCTGGGGCATTCGGTGGTCGGACCTCGGCCTGGCGGCGCGGCGAACGGACTCGACGGTCAACTCAGCACGCCGGCCCTGCGCGCGGCCGTTGGGGTGGGCGGAAGCTCTACCCGTGCTCCCATAATGCATAATCAAAGTATTCATGTCTAGGTGCTGCGCACTGCTTGCCTGGAAGCTCGAGGCGGGCCCTGTAGCGATCGCCAGTGTCGCCGCTCGAGCGACCTGCTTGTCCCTCTTCGGGCTGTCCGGCAGGACGACTCCCGGCGGCCCCAGTGGCGGCACATTTCCCCGGCAGTCTGAAGGCGCGTGATACTCGGAACTGCGGAGCCAGCGACGCAATTGTGATGCGGCTCACATGGAGCTGTTGAAGATTCTTTGCCGGAACGGCCTGCTCCCGGCACCAGGAAGTAGAGACACTTCCGATCCAAGGAGGCCCAGTGGCCAGGTCGCTTCCCCAGCTTTCCACCAACCCGGCCCGCCTCGGCCTGGGGAAGGCACTAGCCGTCAGGTCGCCCGTACTCAGTCAGTTCGCCGCTGCCGGGCTCGCAAAGACGGTTGGCAGTCAGCTCGCTGAGATTGCCGGCAGCAGGGCGGCCGACCGCTCAACCGCGCTCCGCGCCGCCTCCTCCGCACTGGAGAAGCTGTCGCTGATCGATACGCCTGCCGCGCGGCTGGCCGCGACAGGAGGCAGCGGCTTTGCTTCCTTCCACCGGAGGCTGTCCGAACTCAACGTGCTCGGCAACGCCGTTGCCCTGGCCGGGTTCGTGAGCGCGGCCGGCACCCAGCGCACCCACCGTTCGCGAGAGTTGAGCTTCTCCGGCTCCGCGCTGAAGAAGCTGGACCTCTTCGACACGGCTATCGGTCGCCTGAACACACGCCTGACAGCACTCGAATCCCTCCCCGGCGCGGTGGACGTCCTCACCCGCCAGCCCTCGGCGTCGATCCTCGCCTCCACCGCGCTCACGAAGATGGATCTGTTCGGCACCCGCGCAGCCCGGCTGAGCACGCAGGTCACTGCCCTGGACTGCCTCGCGGAGGCAGTGGACGCGCTCGCCCGCCGAACCTGGGCGTCGACTTTCGCTTCCTCCGCGCTGGAGAGACTCTCGCAACACGGCACGCGCTCCACCCGGCTGGCCGGTCTCGGCATCACGGGCAGCGGCCCGACCTCTCCGTCCCTGCGGCTTCCCGGGTTCGATCCGCTCGGCGAGGCCATGGCCACGGGCTGGAACCGCGGCTCCGGCCTCCCAGCCCCGCTGCGGGGGTTGCCGGAGGAATTCCTGAAGTCGCTGCGATCCGTCACCCGGCTGCTCGAGCACCTCGAGACACCCATCGTCTGGGCGGCCCGGATGGCGATGAACGCCTACCGGCGCGGCGACCACGGCCCGATGCGCGAGCTCCTCTACACGCACCTTCACATCCGGCCGGCCACGGAAGACCACGCCCAGGCCCTGGCACTGGCCCTCCTCCTGCGCGAGTGGGAAACGCAGGTCGACCTCAGTGACGCCGACGCAGTACGCGCCGCTCTGCGGCAGTGTGCCCGCGAGGGCAACGACCTGGACGGCGACCACAAGGTCAAGGGCCGATGGATCGGCCACCTTGAGGAGGGCATTGAGATGCCGTCGCCCGGCCCGGGCCCGGAGGACCTGGCCATCGCCTCGACGGTGTCCTGGAGCGATCACTTCGACAACCGAGACGTCCGCTACGCCACTGGCCGTCTCAAGGACGCCGAGCAGAACGTGGCCCGTGCATGGGCGGAGAATGGGCCGGTCAACTGGCAAGAGGCGCCCCTCCTGGTAGGCCAGGACGTCGCCATGGGTAACCGGGTACGTCGCAGGCTCCACCGCCTCGGCGACGAAATCGTCGCTCGGGCCAAGGCCAGGACGCCGGGGGTGAACTGATGGCCAGGACCAACAGCACCTCGGAGCCATTGTTGAGCCTCCGCACCGCAGTGGTCTTCCTGATCGGTCTGCAGGCCGCTGCCGCAGCCGGACTCCTCACCTATGCTGCCGGCAGCCCGCTGGCCTCCGCCGCGCTCGCCGGCGGCGCCGCCTTCGGCTCTGCGGTCGCCCTCGCGCAGGCGGTAGTCGGCTGAGGGCCTGCTGTTAGCCGAGTTCAGCGCGGACACGGCTGTCGACGAGGGCCGCTGCCGCCACCCCGTCCCCTTCCCGATTGCGCGAGGACCTCACGCGCGACCAGCTGCCCCTCATAGGCCCGTGAGGGCCGGCGTGTGCGTCTCCTCCATCCGCCCGCCCTGCGTCCTGTGTTGAGCCTCGGCTCGTTCCGCGAAGGCGTCAAGCCTGACGGTGCGGGAACGGCGACGGTGGGGCCGGGCAGCTGGGCTGGCCGACCCCACCGGTGCGCGCGCTCGTGGGCCAACACGGGCGCGATGGGTCTGCCGGTGACCGTGGTGGGAATTCCATGGGGTACGTGGCGAAGACCTTGTGCATCGTCGCAGCGCCCAGGCCGGCGGGCAATGCGGGGCGTGCCAAGCGCAAATGAATGTGCGTCATCGATGTGCCCGGGTGGTTCGACGACGCACCTCTGCCCGCGCCGGCGGTGATATCACGCCTGGTCGCGGTGTCGGCTGTCCGTCACCTGTGGCCACAGGTCGGGAGGTATGCCGATCTGCGGGCCCGCTGGGTGATGTGACATCCGTGAATCAAAGTTCGGGGTGCGGTCCGGAGGGTGGGACGCTGTGCTGCGCCGCGTGAGGCAGGGCCAACTGCCTGCGGCACAGACCGAATTGGGAATTCCACCTGGACTCTGGTGCCCCGTGGCGGGTATCGGGGCACCACGGACTGTTGGGGGTATGGACATGGACCGTTCGCAGACTGCGCGCACCGCCTGGTGCGGCACCGGGCGGGTGCGGCTGGGCCCGGCAGAGGGTGCGGTCATCATCGTGGTCGTTGTCCTCGCGGCGCTGCTCGGCGGCGCCGGGCTGCTGGGGGTGCTCGTCGTCCGCCTGGCCGCGGGCCCGATGCCCTCGGCCGCCCGGCGGTGGGCGGCCGAGGCCCTGATGCCGCCCGCGGCGCCGCCGATGGCGTCCTCCACGGCGCCGGGGCACAGGCTTTGACCGGGGGCCGAGATGGGGCGCCGCTGGAAGATGACGCCGGATATGACCACCCCGCTGGGGCAGCTTGCGCAGCACCTACGGCACGGGATGTGCGCCAAGGGGATGGTCGTCGCCCAGGCTGCGACAGCGCTGTACTGCTCGCCGACGAAGGTCCAGCGCGCCATGGCGGGCAAGGTGCTGCCCGACTGGGAGTTGGTGCACGACTGCGCGCAGCTGTTCGGACTGGACCCCGTTCTGCTCCGGGAGCTGTGGCAGGACGCGGAGCAGCAGCGGCTGCGCGCCCGGCACGGCACCCGGCAGACCTCGGCGCCCAGCGTGCGGCTGGTGCGCACCGCTGATCAGTTGTCTGCCGCGCTGATCCGGCAGTTCGAGGAGGCCCGGCGCCCGCGCTACCGGGAGATGTCACGGCGGGCGGAGCGGGCCGCCCGGAGCTCCCGGGACTTCGCGCGGATGTCCCATACCAGTGCCTGGCGGATAGCCACCGGCAAGGGACTGCCCGGCTCGGCCGAGCAGTTGCGGGCGTACCTGGTCGCCTGCGCGGTGCCCCGTACTGCATTCGGCCAGTGGATCGCGGCGTGGGAGCGGGTCCAGGCCCAGGAGCGCCAGGACCGGCAGACCCGGCACCGCGAGCGCCGCACGGAGGCGGTCTCGGCGGAGGAGGCCAAGGCCCTCATGCGAACCGCGGGCCTGTCCCCGCGCGATCCCTATCCCGGGTGGAACCGGCCGTGGGCCGCGCACTGCACCAACTGCCGGGCCTTCAGCCGCTTCCGCCTCAGCGAGGTGGCCGGGAAGGGACGCGGATGCCCGGTCTGCGCTTCGCCCCGGCCGCTGGGGTCGGGGCAGGCGACCGGCCCGGCAGCGGAATGAGGACCGCCGCAGCAGGAGAACGTGGTCCCGCGCCCCGGGCCCGGGGTGCCGCGGCACGGTCGCGGCACCGGTGTTCGTCGGCCCTCGGCGCGCTACCGGCGGGCATGGGCGAGGGCGATGGTCACCAGGAGGGCGTCGGTGCAGGAGGCCAGCCGAGGGGACACTGGCGGGGAGGATCGTGTCGCGGCGGTGTACCGCCTTCAGCCGGGCGTCGAGCATGAGTACCGTGAGCGGCCCTGCGCCCGCTGCCCGTGGCGTACACGCCGATCCCACGGCCTTCTCCGAGCAGGACATGGACATGCTGCGGCGAGCCAACGGCGGACCAGGTGCGGAGGCGCCACTCGATGCCCCTCTCGTAGGCTGCCACCTCGACCTGCCGGACACGGCCCATCCGTTCCGGTGGTGCGCCGGCTGGCTTGCCACCGTGGGTGAATATCACCTGGCGATTCGACTAGCGGTCGCGTTCGAGGCTCTGCCCGGCGCCGCAGCGAACGGCGGACTGCCCCGCCCTTACAGGACGGGCAGTCCGCCGTACTGGACGTGGCCGCCCGCCGGGCTGCCGTGGGTGGCTGGCACTGCCGGAGTCCTGGGCCTGGCCGCTCCGGCCGGGTTGTGCAATGTCGTCCGCATCGGTGGTGCTCACGCCCGCGCCCGACCCTTCGCCCGCGTCGCTACTCCAGATCCCCCAGAGGAACGTTTGGCTGGGACAAGTGGTGTTCCCTAGAAGCGCCGGCCTCAGTCCGCCACTGAATCCGCTCCTCGATGAAGTGGTTGCGGAACCGGAGGCCCGGAGCCAGCGGGAGCCCTCCGTATGACCGCCGAGGTTCCAAACGCCACTCCCGCCCCTCCCTCGCGAGCACGAGCGCAGCCTGGGGAAAGTCCAGCACGAGTTGCTCACCCGGCCCTACCCGGTCCTTCGTCACTTCCATTTCCTCGTCATCCACGGTGACCCTGGCGACGACAACGTGAGCCGTGCCACGGCCGCGACGTTTCAGCACGTACCGGCCGGGCCCGTCCCAGTTGCCTTCCCAAAGGACATCGTGGGCCTCCGTGTCTCGCCGCTCTTGGCGCAGGGACACCTCGTTCGCCTCCCGCGCGAACGTGTTCGCCTCCTCGGCGATCACGTTGGACTGACGCGCGATGTTGTTCGACTCGTCGCTCTTGTCGTTCGCTTTCGCTGCGAGCTCGTTGGCTTTCTCGGCCTTATCGTTCGCGCGCTTGGAGTGGCCGTTCCCTCGCCAGGCCACGACGAAGGCAGCGGCTCCTGCGAGGCCCCCGACCCAACCCGCAAAGTCTCCCCAGGCGATAGGCATGGCGCGGAGCGTAGCGCCGTGCACCTTGTGCGGGGAGTGGTCACGGCGCCTCGTACTGGGGAGCCCGCTTCCCTCGCCACTCGACCCACCCGGGGTCGTCGAGCAGGCCCTCGGCGTCAGGAAGACCGGCCTGGCGCAGGAACTCGACGACGTCCTTGTCTTTTCCGATCTCTAGTGAGTGCGCGAGGCCGAGGATCTCCCCGCTCACCGTCACGCGCCGACCGCCCGACGGCGACGGCGGATGCACGACGATGGGCGTGCCGCTGGCTGGCCACACCCCCAGGGTGCGACGGCCCGGTCGCTCCAGTGCGCCTTCACCCCTTCGGCCAGCGCACGGAGCGCCTCCTCGCCGGTACGCCGCAGCCCCGGCCCTTGCTGCTCCAGCAGCCGCCGCCATGTACGTAGACGGGCCGGCCGCCGGCCCGCTCGGCCTTTCGCCGCTCGGCCGCCGCGATCCGGAGCTGGGGGCGCAGGCGTAGGATTCCGTTGAAACTCGAACAGACAGGACACCCCGCCGCCATGAGCACGCGCGCCATCGAAGAGATCACCTACGAACCCCCGATCACGGGAGCGGGCCCGTGCGCCACGGCGGCATGCGGTAACCAGGCGCAGAAATACGGACCCGCCAACGGACGCCCCTCCAGCCCGCTGTGCAACGTGTGCCTGGCCAAGGTCAAGCGAGACGGCGCGGCCACGTAGCCCCCGGCGCGCCGGTACGACTTACCGCCCACACGAGTACACCTCACCCGCATTCCGCCCCGGTGAAGCCGCTCCTCCCAGTACGAAGATCACGTCCCGCTGTCGTGACCTTCGGAGGAGCCCGTGCGCATCCGCGCCGCCGCCCTTGCCGCACTCACCGCCCTGCTCGCCCCCACCACCGCCCACGCCGCACCCGGCGAGGACATCCGCGTGCCCGTCCGCGACGCCCTCGCCGCCCTGCCCGTCGCCGACGAGGACCGCACCGGGTACGACCGCGATGCCTTCCGCCACTGGATCGACGCCGATCGAGACGGCTGCAGCACGCGGTCCGAAGTCCTTCTCGACGAAGCCGTCTCTGCCCCCGACCGCACCGGCCGCTGCACCCTCACCGGTGGCCGCTGGTACAGCCCGTACGACGACCAGTACGTCGACGGCCCCCGCGGCCTCGACATCGATCACATGGTCCCGTTGGCCGAAAGCTGGGACTCGGGCGCCTCCGCCTGGACGCCCGCGGAGCGCGAGGCATACGCGAACGATCTCGATGACGAGAGGTCACTGATCGCCGTCACGGCCGCCAGCAATCGGAGCAAGGCCGATCAGGATCCGTCGACGTGGCAGCCAACGGCCGCGGGCTACCGGTGCGAGTACGCGACGAACTGGGTGACGGTCAAGACGCGATGGGCACTCGCCATCGACCCGGCCGAGGCCGCAGCCCTCACCAGCACGCTGAACGAATGCCCCAACGTCCCGGTGGAGGTGGAGCTCGCGCGGTAGAGCAGCACGGCCGAGCCCTCGCACACCCTGCGTGCGGAGTGTTCCTGCATGCCGGCCCGCCGCCTTGCCAAAGCGGCGGCGGGCGGGCCCTCTCAGCACGTCCTAGCGTTCTTGAGCGGTCCACGCCGGTCATTCATAGATGGCGGTACGGCTGCGTCTGGAGATCACGGAGGAGCACGCCTGCGACTTCACCACCACGGTGACGGTCCCGGTCAGCGCCGCCGCCAGTGAGAAGCTGTGACGAAGCCCCTGGAGATCAGGCCCCTTTCGGGCCTGATCTCGCAATCACCATCCGGCGGGCAGGTGCACGCGGCTACGCTCGTCCGTCATGGCGGTGAGCGGTACGCAGGTCACGGTTGACGCGGTTCAGTAGGTGTCTTTGATCCTCAAGTGCCGCAAAGCGGCCCCCAACATCAGTGCTTGGTGACGGATGGATGGATCCGTCAGCGGAGCGCATCCTCAGTCACTAGGGTTTGGCCATGGCCAAACATGTGCCGTTCATCGGCGGCGAGAAGGAGAGCCTGCACACTGCCCTGGATCGACACCGCGACGCCGTGCTCTGGAAGCTCGAAGGCCTTGACGACGACCAGCTGCGCCGCTCCGTGGCCCCGTCCGGCACGAGCCTCCTGGGGCTGCTCAAGCATCTCGCTGGCGCTGAACTCGGCTGGTTCTGCCTGACGTTCGGCCGCGAGTGTGATCCGCTTCCGTTCGACGTCGAAGCCGACGATGGACCCGACTGGCACGTGGCAGCTGATGAGCCCGCTAAGGACGTCCTGGACTTCTATGCCCGCGCCCGGGCAGCTGCGGATGAGGCGATCGAAAGCCTCGACATCGACGCCACCGGCACTGCGTTCGCGTTCTTCGACGGTGCCACCGTCTCACTGCGCTGGGCACTGATCCACATGCTGGAGGAAGTCGCCCGTCACGCGGGCCATGCGGACATCCTGCGCGAGTCCATCGACGGTTTCACCGGCGATCACGACTGGGGCTGACATGCTCATCGGGCGCTGAAGCCAGTGGGACAGACCAGACAAGCAGCCCGAACTCGCGCGGCCTTCGCTGCGCGGCACCCGGAGTACGAGGTCGTCACCACCGGGTACTGGCGCAACATCGAGCGGAAGTGGCAGCGGTGCTGGCCCCACCGCGTGCTGATCCCCGCCGACCACGACCCCGCATCAGGCCCGGCGCCCATCACCTCCACGCTGACCTTCCGCACCGCCCCCGAGCCCCTCGACGAAAAGGGGTGGGGGCCGGACGGCAGCACCGAGATCCCGCTGGCCGACTACGACCACCACCAGTGGCTCCTCGACACCTACGGCCTGGACTACGGCTACGGGGTCGCCTACAGGTGCCACGACAACGAGACCCGCACCTACCGCATCCGCCGCGACGAGGCGCACATCGCCGAGCTGCGCCAAGCCGCCCGCGCCCTCCTGGACGAGGTCACCGCGATCCGCAGGAGCCGTGACGACGGCCGCCATTGACACGGAGCCCTACCACCCGCAGGGAAACCGATCATGACCGTACAGACGTACTGGCGGCCAGGCGAGGAAGGCGAGGATCTATCCGCAACCGCTGCGCAGATCACCGACGCGCTGGAGATGCAGGAGGAACGAGGCGGTGCTCCTCGAAGTCATCCGTCCGGGAAGATCGTCGACCTGATGGCCGCGCTGGAGGAGTCCGTCCAGCGGGCCCGCGAAACCCGCGGCGAGTCGACGCCGACGTGCACGCTCGGTGGCGCTGGTCGCCGCCGTCGGCTTCGTCGAGTGCACGGCGGCACTCGGTCTCCTCTCATGATCCGCCCGGCGGCGGCAAACACTGCTCGGGGGCCCCGGACCTGCCGGGCATCACGGGCCGGTCGCGGACCGCGCCATCACGTGCCCCGTCTCATGGGACACTGTCGAGCGATGGAGGAGGCCCCCGTGGAGGACCTGCCGCTACATGAGCTAGGACTGCTGCGCGGGGCAGTGGAGGGGCGCGACACCCGCTACTTCGGCTCATTGCTGGCACTGGACCAACACGCCTATCCACTGCTTCGAGCTGGCTTGATCGCTCCATCCCGGCAGACGTGCAGCGGAACGATGAATGCCAGTTCTATGAGGCCACCGCAGCGGGTCACGAGTTCTTCGCCGCCCACCTCTCCGAACTGGATGAGAGCGCCAAGGGCCGAGCGAACGCCTGGCACGACCATCCACAACTTGCCGCTGCGGCGCAGGCACTCAACGAGCTGCTGGCCGCCGGCGAGCGACCGGCCGACGCCGCCGAAAGCTCCAACTTCCACTGAGCCCGTTCTTCAGGTCCTGGGAGGACTCGTTGATCGATTCGAAGCGTTGGCGTCTCCGCCGACGCTGTAGCAGGCGGCCAATCCGCTGATCTCGTGCGAGTGAGGGATCTTGGATGCGGTGCGTCCGCTGCAGCAAGGCCCGAGCAGGGCGGAGAAGAGGCCATGTCCTCTCCGCCCGCGAGTCCGTTGTACGCGGCGCGCGGTTCGGCACAGCAGGCGGAGAGGGGTGTGCCACCACGGCTCCAGTTCCCCTGATCGCTGCACCGGACAGCTCAGGCGGTGCGCCAGGATCGTAGACGGTCGGCGATGTCATAGACCGTGCTGCGCTGGGCGACGGTGTCGTTGATCAGGTCCCGCCACTGCTCGTAGGAGGCGTCCACGGTCATGCCGGATGCCTCGATGTATGCCACGGCGACGCCGTACGCGTACAGCTCGTTGCGGGCGGGCAGCGGCCGGATCAGTACGATCTGTTGCAGCAGAGCGGCGGCCCGCCAGTACGCGTCGGGCTCACCCACATCAAGCTGCGGGGTGTTCACCCGGTGGCGGGCGACCGCGGCGACGAGAGCCGAATAGTCGGCCACCGCAAGATCCTTACCCAGCAGCTGCTCCTGACGGTCCAGCAGCCACCGGATATCAACGTGCAGTTCCAAGGTCAGGCCGCCCTGGGGGCCGCGGACGCCGCCTCGGGCAGGCCGCCGAAGTCACGGTCGAATGCCTCGGCGAAGCCGGGCCTGGTCACCGCCCGCTCGAAGGCCGCCGTGGCGGCGCTGAGCTTCGCCTGGTTCTCCTCGCGCTGCGCCAGGTCGGCCAGGTAGGCGCGCACGCTCTGGCCGCGGGAGGCGGCGATCGCGGCGAACCGGTCTCTGGTCTGGGTGTCCACCTTCACGGTCGTGTCAGCCATACCTCAAGTATGCACCTTCGACTACTTCTGTGAATACCAGATGGGCGATCGCGGCCCAGAGCCGGCCGAGGACGCTCAGCTCGGCGCCGACACCCCCTGCGGTGAGGCTGGCCAACGCCTTCCTCCTGCGCGACCGTCGCATCACTGGACGACAGCGAACCCCAAGCCCTCTGGCCGGGTGGGCCGGCAGCGCCAGGAGCGCGGGAGAGCCTGGGTCGCGGGGGCGTACGGCGAGGGTGGTGCGCCGGAAGCTGACCGGCGCACGCGGGTTGTAAGACGGGGGTGTGATTCAGAACACGTCCGGAAGCGCGGAGGTGTTCGCGCCCTCATCTGCGCGGGTTAGAGCTGGTCAGAGAGGTAGCGCCGAGTGAAACCCGGACACCGAAGATCGCGGAGAGCGTTCATTCAGGAACGCTGGGTGATTTTTCTTCGGAGGTCGTGAGTGATCGGGCCGGGGATTCACTTAGCTGTGTGGCAGGCCAACCGGCCAGCAGCGCCGACGACTTGGCGCTGAGTCCCGTGTCCCCGCCCGAGAGGAACCGCCGATGAGCCACGCCGACAGGAGCCGCGCGTGAGCGACGACGTCCAGGACGACAACACGTCCTGGGAGGAGAGGGCCGCACTCTCGCAGTCGATGTACGTCCCGTTGGACCTCCCCATCGACTTCGAAGCCTTCTACCTCGGCCACCAGGAGGCCTTCCACGACTACGCGGAAGTCCACTTCGGCACCCGCACAGCCGCCGAAGAGGTCATACATCAGGTCTTCCTGGAGATCCACGCGGGCTGGACGGAGCTGCTCAGCGCGGGCAACCTCGAGCAGGGCGCCTGGGCGATAGTGCGCCGCGCCGTGCACGACCGCGTGGAGCTGGAGGGGCGGCTGCCGGCCTTCGTCATCAACGGCCCCATCGCCCAGGCCCTGGCCGCCACCCGGGACCGGATGCAGACCATGGAGTCCAGCTCCGGCCTCTACGAAGCGATCGGGCAGCTGCACGGCAGCCAGTTCGAAGTCATCGTGCTGCGCTATGTCCTGGGCTACCCCGCTTCCAAAGTCGCCTGGTACATGGGCATCGACGAGCGCACCGTCGGCCACCACATCCGCCGCGCCAAGGAACGCCTGCGCGTCAAACTCCAGCTCCCCGAGGACCGCAAGAAGGGAGACCAGTGACCACCACCATCGACACCCTGCTCGCCGAGGCACAGATCCCGCTCGCAGCCCCCCAAACCTTCGACGTCGCCGCCGGCCTGCGCCGCCTGGCCGCCGACGCCACCCGCCTGACCACCACTACCGAGATCGCCCGTGCCGCGCAGGCCGCGCAACGCCTGGACGTGGTCTGCCGGTGGGTCCTCAACGAACCCGGCGCGGCTGAACACGTCGACAAGATCGCCGAAGGGCCGGACCGCGGACCGCTCACCGAAGAGCAGATGGACGTCGAAGGCGCCCTGGTCTTCGGCTGCCTGCTGTATCTGACGGGGCATCCGGAGTCCGCCCAGTTCTGGTGGCAGCTCGCCGCCGGCGCCGGCAGCCGTGCTGCCGCCTACGGCCTGCACCTGCACCACCTCGCCCTCGGTGAGACCCGCCGGGCCTGGCACTGGTTCCACCAGCTCACCCACTCCATGGCCGACACCGTGCCACCCGACGCCGCGTTCCTCGAAGGCTTGGAGATCTTCGCCCGCTACGTCCGCGGCCACGGCTCCGGCTCCCGTGCACTGGCCCCCACCGGCCGCCTCGAAAGCGAGGTCGACCGCCTCGCCGCCCGCACCCCGAGCTGCTCGGTCATCGTCGCCCGGCCCGACCGCCAGCTCGTTGCCCGGCTGCAGGAGTTCACCGCTGGCCACTGACCGGCACCACCCCACACAGCGACAGGGGAGCCCGCTGTCGGCCACCGGTTCCGAGGCCACCGGCCGGACGGACTCCCCAACGACGCCCACACGAAGGAGACGTCTCGTGCACAACCCTAGCCCCCGCCCACCCGCCACGACCCTGAAACCGCCCGCCTCCCGGCCACCAGCCGGACGGCGCCGGCGTTCCGCCATGGCGCACATCCTGCGCGGCGCCTGCTACGGCCTCGGCACCGGTCTCATCGGCCTCGCCTTCGTTCTCCTCGAACGACTGCTGTAAGCGGGCACGGCCCTCTGGGACATGCCCGGACACGCGGAACCGGTGCTCCTCCAGCTGCTTGAGGCTGATCGACCGTTCATCCCCAGGCACGTGGGCTGGACTGTCAGTCAGTGGACTCGTCCGGTGCGAAGTCCCCCGTTCATACCCGGGCGTGCGGGCTGGACTGAACTCCGGGCGAGGACGCGGTGGAGAACGGCCGTTCATACCCGGGCGTGCGGGCTGGACATGTGCAGGCCGTTCTCTCCGGCCAGGGTGAACCGTTCATCCCCGGGCGCGCGGGCTGGAC
>NZ_AOPZ01000310.1 GCF_000414115.1 Streptomyces aurantiacus JA 4570 | reverse complement strand
TGGGGAGCTCCCAGCCGGGCTAAACCCCCGCCCCCACGTCCTCCCGCAGCGGCCAAGTCCCGTCCACCACAGCGGACGCGTCCCCCTTCCTGCGCAGGAACTGCTGGAAGTCGGCCGCCCACTCCGCGTACCACTCCACCTGGCGGCGGTGCAGTTCGGCCACGCCGAGGTCGGCGACCTTGGTGTGGCGGGTGGCTATCGCGCAGGCGAGCCGGGCCGCGGCGAGGGCGTCGGACGACGCGTCGTGGGCCGACTCCAGGACCACGCCGTACTCGGTGCAGACCGCTTCGAGGTTGCGCTTGCCGCGGCGATACCGGTCGACGGAGCGGTCGATGGTGTACGGATCGACGACGGGGGCGGGCTCCGCGCCGCCGAGGCGCTCGCGCAGGGACGGAAGGCCGTGCCGGCGCAGCTCGGCGGAGAGCAGGCTCAGGTCGAACGCGGCGTTGTACGCCACGACCGGCACGCCCGACTGCCAGTACGACACCAGGACGCCGGCCAGGGCGTCGGCGACCTCCGCGGCGGGCCTGCCCTCGGCGGCGGCCCGCTCGTTCGTGATGCCGTGCACGGCCACCGCGTCCTCGGGGATCGGGACCCCCGGATCCGCGAGCCACTCGCGGCGGCCCAGCTCCTGCCCGGCCCTGACCTCGATCACCGCCCCGGTGACGATGCGTGCCGCGCGTGGATCCGTGCCGGTCGTCTCCAGGTCGAAGCCGATCAGCAGCTCCCGGTGCCAGCCCATGGCCGCCCCCTTCGTCGTGGTGCTTTCCCCCAGTGACCACCACGATCCCATGCGCCACTGACAATCAGGTGGCCGGATTCCGCTTGTGGCCGACGGGCGGGTCCCCGCCCGTCCGGGGCCCGCGTCACGACACCGGCCGCGAGTCCGCCCACGCCGTCTCGAACTCCTCCCGGTATGTCGCGAAGAGCCCGTGTTCGCCGTGGTCGCCCGCTTTCACCACTCGGCCGCCGCCGCGCAGCACGAGCACGGGCGCCTCCATGCCGCGTGTCCGGCGCAGATAGGACTGGACGACCGCGATGCCGTCCGGCCCGTCCCCGTCGACCAGATAGGCCGTGAAGCGCGGCGTCTCGTCGAAGACCTGGATCTCGAAGGCCCCGGGGTCGCGCAGCCGGGACCGCACCCGCCGCATGTGCAGGATGTTCGTCTCGACGGCCCGGCTCAGCTCGCCCCGCTTCAGGCCCAGTTCGCGCTCGCGCCGCTTGACGGAGCTGCTGGCGGGGTTCAGGAACAGCAGCCGCACCCGGCAGCCGGACTCGGCGAGGCGCACCAGGCGGCGCCCGGAGAAGTTCTGGACCAGCAGGTTCAGCCCTGTTCCGATGGCGTCGACGCGGCGGGCCTCGCCGAACAGGTCCTCGGCGGGGAACTGGCGGAGCAGCCGCACCCGGTCGGCGTGCACGCCGACCACGTCGGCGTACCGGTCGCCGACCAGTTCCTCGACGGCGTCGACGGGCAGCCGCCGCGCGGAGGGGGCGTCGGAGCCCGCGCCGAGGATCTCCAGGAGCCGGGCCGAGGCGCGTTCGGCCTGGGCCAGGACCGTCGGGGACAGGGCGCGGTTGCGGGAGACCACATTGCGGGTGACCTCCAGCTCGTCCAGGGCGAGTTCCACCTCGCGCCGGTCGTCCAGATAGGGCTCGAAGCAGGGCCAGTGCTGGACCACCAGCTCCCGCAGCTGCGGCAGGGTGAGGAAGCTCAGCACGTTGTCGTCCGCGGGGTCCAGCAGATAGCCCTTGCGGCGGCTCACCTCGCGGACGGCGACGGCCCGCTGCACCCATTCCTGCCCGGCGGGTCCGGCCGCGGCGACGACCCAGTCGTCGGCGTGGACGGGTTCGTAGACGGGACGCAGAACAGCGGCCACGACCGCGCGCAGCCGCTGTTCCACCAGGTTCAGCCAGATGTAGGCCCGCCCGGCCCGCTGGGCGCGCGTACGCACCTCGCGCCAGGCGTCGGGCCCCCAGTCCAGTTCCGGGCCGATCTGGGATGCCATGTCCACCGGCCGTGCCAAGGACACGGCCGACGGCGGGACATTGGCGGAGCCCTCCTCGTGACCCTCGTCACCAGGGGGCAGTTCCCGCCCACCCGAGCTCACCCACGCACCGCCTTCCGCTCCCCCGGACTCTCCCCCGGTCAACGATCAAGGAAGGGTACTCCGGGAGCGCCGGGCGGTGCAGCCGGATGGACAGGGTCGTATCTCAACTGCCGTTCGGCGGACGTCCGTTCTGTCCGGCCAGATCACCGGGAGTGAGCGGGCTCATGGCGGTCACGTCGCGCGGTGCCAGCGAGAAGCCCTGCCAGTGGACCGGCATGGGCTGCTGGTCCTCGTCCCGCGCGATGTGGTGGTAGCCGATGTTGACCCACGAGATCGGGTGCTTCAGGGTCTCGCCGTTCGACCACTGGTCGACGCTCTTGGGGTAGCCGTCGGGGCAGCCGATGTTGTGGCTCGCGTACTGCTCGCACTTCTTGTACTGGGTGAAGTACACGTCGTGCTTCGTGTACGGCCGACCGGCGTGCTTCTGGCTGGCGCCGGGCACGATCTCGTAGCTGCGCGGGTGGCCGTCCTTGTTCTTGCCCGCGGTGCTGACCACGCGCCACCAGCGCATGTCCTTGCGGTCGCCCATGAGTTCCTTGGTGACGGGCGTGCGGGTGGTCTTGGTCGTGGGGCTGCCGCCGCCGGTGCCGGGCGGGGTGACCTTGGAGTCGTACTGCTCGACCTTCGCCTTGGGCGAGCCGTCGAGGCCGAAGTTGAGCCGCCAGAAGACGTTGTGCGAGTGGCTCTCGGCCTTGGCCTGGTCGCCCTTGCCGATGGGCCAGCCGCGGTTGTCGCCGCCGTCGAAGTCGTACGGCGACAGGCTGCCGGTCGCGCCCACGTTGGACGTGATGGTGCCGTCGGACGAGAACCGCCACTCAGTGATGTACTCGTACCAGGACGCCTTGTTGACGGTGTAGACGAGCAGGTCCTTGCCCTGGGCGGTGTAGACCTTGCCGTTGCCCGAGGTGCTCTCGTCGTTGTTCAGGCGGTACGCGTGTCCCCGCGCGCGGGTGGTGACGCACAGGCCCGGGACGTTCCCCCGGTCCGGGACCTTCACGGTCTTGATGGTGCCGCCGGGACATTCGCTGGTCTTCAGCTGCTGGAGGTACCTGCCGATCTCGACGCCGGTGATGTCGTCGAACTCGGCCTGGCCGTCGTCGTAGGGCACGTGGATCTGGGCCAGGCGTGCCGTGGTGAGCACCGGGATGGGCTTGGCCTCGCCCTTGGGCTGGTAGCTGACCTTGTCGAGGATGAGCCCGGAGTACGTGTTGTAGTGCCAGCACATGCGCCAGGTCGTACCGCCGTCGACGGTCTGTTCGATCTTGTAGGCGGCGCTGCAGTCGGCGGGGGCGGCGGGGGCCTTCGGGGCGGCCTTGGGCGCCGCCCCCGCGGGGCCGGCGGCGGCTATTCCCGCGCACAGGAGCGCGGTCACCGCGAGGGCCGCACCGACCCGTGCGCGGGCGCGCGAAAGTCTGTTGCCGTGCGAGACGTGCATAGGGAAGTGACTCCTTCAGGAGGAGAGGAACGTGTGGAAGTGCCCTGCTCGGACGGTCAGCCGACGCGGCCGACGCGGCGGGCGCTGAGGTCGACGGCGAAGGCCCGGGTGTCGATCCACGGTCCGTTCTTGACCTTCGCGACGACCTGTACGCAGCGGTGGGCACCGCACTCCTTCAGGTCGGACGGCACGTGCTTGCGCGTCTCCCCGCGGAAGATGAAGCCGCTCAGGTCCAGGTCGCCGGGGCCCGTCAGTGCCTTGCCCGTGGCCTTCTTGTAGTCCTCTTTCAGGCCCTTGCCGTGCTCGTCGGCGATCAGCAGTCGCGCGGCCTCGGAGAGCTCTTCCTTGTTGGCCGGGGGCTGCACGTTCCGGGAGCTGGTCGTGGACTCGACCTTGCCGGACTCCAGGTTCACCGTCTTGGTGATGACGGTGTCCTTCTCGTAGTCGTAGTAGATGATGTCCGCGCGGCGGGCCTCGTCGGCCGCGGACTCGTCGCCCTCGTTCTCGCCGAGGTTGGTGGAGAGCCGCTGCGGTCCGCGGTCGCCCTCGACGTCCCGCGCGCTGGAGCGCAGGCTCCCGGTGCTGTTCAGGGCGATCTTCTCGGCCCGCTCGGTCTCCGCGTCGGTCAGCGGGTCGCTGCCGATTCCCTCGGCGCCCTCGGCGGGCGCGTCCTCGACCGTGCCGTTGGGCGCGACCGCGTCCTGGCGCGTCGATCCCGCGGCCGTGCTGCGCTCCGGACCCTCGGCCCCCGCCCGGTCCGGCAACGTGACGGCGACCATCGTGGCGGTGGCGGCCACGGCGAGCGCCCCGCCCGCCATGACCTTGCCCAGATGGCGTCTGACTAGTGTGCGCACATCCTCCCCCTATCTCCCCGTACCGGCCCTATTTATGGGCATGTCGAGTATGTGGTCAGACCGTTAGACGGTCTCAACTCCCCTGCGGTTGCCCCACTTTCGAGCAGACTCTGGGCCAACTCCAGCCATGACCGGGGGGCGATCGTGGAAGAGTCATAGGCATGCAGGTCTGGCCTGGGCAGGCGTACCCCCTCGGCGCCGCGTACGACGGCGCCGGCACGAATTTCGCGGTCTTCTCCGAGGCCGCCGACCGATTGGAGCTGTGTCTGCTGCACGACGACGGCTCGGAGACCGCCGTCGAACTGCGCGAGTCCGACGCGTTCGTGCGCCATGCCTATCTGCCCGGTGTGATGCCGGGCCAGCGGTACGGCTTCCGCGCGCACGGCCCGTACGATCCCGCGCGCGGGCTGCGGCTCAACTCGGCGAAGCTGCTCCTCGACCCGTACGCGCACGCGGTGAGCGGCGCGGTGGGCTGGGGCGAGGAGGTGTACGGCTACCACTTCGGGTCCCCCGACAGGCGCAACGACCTGGACTCGGCGCCGCACATGATGACGTCCGTGGTGGTCAACCCGTACTTCGACTGGGGCGACGACCGCCCGCCGCGCACTCCGTACAACGAGACCGTCCTCTACGAGGCCCACGTCAAGGGCCTGACGATGCTGCACCCGGAGCTGCCCGACGAGCTGCGGGGCACCTACGCGGCGCTCGCGCACCCGGCGGTCATCGAGCATCTGACCCAGCTGGGCGTCACGGCCCTGGAGCTGATGCCGGTCCACCAGTTCGTGAACGACCACCGGCTCGTCGACATGGGCCTGAACAATTACTGGGGCTACAACACCATCGGCTTCTTCGCGCCCCACAACGCCTACGCCTCGTGGGGCGACCGGGGCGAGCAGGTCCTGGAGTTCAAGTCGGCGGTGCGGGCGCTGCACGCGGCCGGCATCGAGGTGATCCTGGACGTGGTCTACAACCACACGGCGGAGGGCAACCACCTGGGCCCGACGCTGTCCTTCCGGGGCCTGGACAACGCCTCGTACTACCGCCTCACCGACAATCCGCGCTACTACATGGACACCACGGGGACCGGCAATTCGCTCCTGATGCGCAATCCGCACGTCCTCCAGCTGATCATGGACTCGCTGCGGCACTGGGTCACCGAGATGCACGTGGACGGCTTCCGCTTCGACCTCGCGGCGACGCTCGCGCGGCAGTTCCACGAGGTGGACCGGCTCTCGTCGTTCTTCGACCTGGTGCAGCAGGACCCGGTGGTCAGCCAGGTGAAGCTGATCGCCGAGCCGTGGGACGTCGGCGAGGGCGGCTATCAGGTGGGCAACTTCCCGCCGCTGTGGACGGAGTGGAACGGCAAGTACCGCGACACGGTGCGGGACCTGTGGCGCGGTGAGCCGCGCACGCTCGCGGAGTTCGCGTCCCGGCTCACCGGCTCCTCCGACCTCTACCAGGGCGACGGGCGGCGGCCGCTCGCGTCGATCAACTTCGTCACCTGTCACGACGGCTTCACGCTGCACGACCTGGTCGCGTACAACGACAAGCACAACGACGCCAACGGCGAGGACAACCAGGACGGCGAGAGCCACAACCGCTCCTGGAACTGCGGCGTCGAGGGCGAGACCGACGACCCGGACGTGCTCGCGCTGCGCGCCCGGCAGATCCGCAACTTCCTGGCCACCCTGATGCTCTCCCAGGGCGTGCCGATGCTCAGCCACGGCGACGAGTTCGCGCGCACCCAAGGAGGCAACAACAACGCCTACTGCCAGGACAACGAGGTCGCCTGGGTGCGCTGGCCCGACGGCGAGACCACACTGCTCGCGTTCACGCGCGCGATGGCGTGGCTGCGCCGGGACCACCCGGTGTTCCGCAGGCGCCGGTTCTTCCACGGCCGCCCGGTCGAGGGCACCCACGACGAGCTGTCGGACATCTCCTGGTTCACGCCCGAGGGCGAGGAGATGACGCAGGAGGACTGGGACGCGGCGCAGGCGCGGGCGCTGACGGTGTTCCTCAACGGCAACGCGATCTCCGAGCCCGGGGAGCGCGGCGAGCGCATCACCGACGACTCGTTCCTGCTGATGTTCAACGCCTCCGCCGAGCCCCTGGAGTTCGTGGTGCCGGTCAATCAGGGGGCCCGGTGGCAGGTGGTGGTGGACACCGCGCGGGAGGACGGGGTGCCTCCGGGGACGGGGGCGAAGGTGCGGGCGGGCGAGCGGCTCACCCTCGTCGACCGGAGCCTGACGGTGTTGCAGCGTCCGGCGTGAGGGCGTCGTCCGGGGCGCGGGTGAGGGTGTCGTCCAGGGTGCGGGTGAGGGTGTCGCCCGGGGCACGGGTGGCCTCGGGCGCCCCGCCCTCGTATGTCCCCGGGCGGGCGATCAGCGCCACGGCGAAGGCCACCGCCGCGGCCGCGCTGCCGAGGGCGAACGCGGCGGCCGCCCCGTGCGTCTCGGCGAGGCGTCCTGCCACGGCGAGCGTGACGGCCTGGCCGCCCACGAACGCGCTCGCCGCGAAGGTCATGCCCTCGGCGAGCCGGGCCTGCGGGACGGCGCGTTCGGTGAGGGCGAAGCCGGTGATGAGGTTCGGGGCGTAGACGGCGCCGAAGACGGTCACGACGGCGTACAGGGCCGCCATGCTGTGCGTCCACACCAGCGGCAGGGAGAGCAGCGCGGCGGCGGCCGTGGCGGCGCGCCAGCGGGCGTTCAGCCCGAACCGGTCCGGCAGCGCGGCCATCGCGAGACCGGCGACGGCGCTCATGACACCCATCGCGGCGTACACCAGGCCCGCCTCGCCCTCGGCCCCCAGCTCCTCGGTGAGCGACGTGATCCCGGCCCCGCAGGCGCCGAGCAGCACCCCGAGGAGGACCAGGCCCGTGCGGACGACGTACACCTCGCGCGGCAGGCGCTCACCGGAGCGACGCGCGCGCGGGACGGCCGCCCCGTCCGGCCGTGCCGCCCGCGCGGTCGGGTGCAGCGCGAAGGCCGTCCCGCAGACCGCGACCAGGAGGGCCGCGACGGCGAACGCGTACGCCGGATGGCCCGCGAGGGCGGCGAGGCCCACGAGGGCGGGGCCGAGCACGAAGGACAGCTCGTCCATCGTGGACTCCAGGGACAGCGCGGTGCCGACGAGACGGCCGTCGGCGCCCCGGCGCCGGGCCAGCCGCACCACGGGGCCAGCCGCACCACGCGGGCGCGGGCGAGCGGGCCGATGCCGGGCACGCTGGCGCCCGCCAGGGCGCCCAGGAGGAGCAGCGCGGGGGTGGGCAGGTCCAGGAGCGCGCCGAGCGTGTACGCGGCGACGCAGAGGGCGTTGAGCGCGGCGAAGGCGAGGACCACGGGCCGCTGGCCGCGCCGGTCCGCGAGCCGGCCGACGAAGGGGCCCGCGGTCACCTGGCCGAGCGCCAGCGCGCACGCCACGGCACCGCCGGTGGCGATCGACCCGCTGGTCCTGCTCACCAGGAGCACGCTGCCGAACTGGATCACCGCGACGGGCAGCCGCCCCAGGAACGACACCACCGGCAGGGCCGTTCCGGTGAGCGCGACCACCTGCCGGTACGCGTCCAGGGTGGCCCGCGCGCCGGTGTTCCGTTCCTTGTCAGCCATCGTTGGACGCTAGCGGCGGGCCCGCCGGGACACGCATGCGTCGATGACACGAAAGGCGGCCGGGCGGGTACGTACTTTCGCATGACGCCACAGCGCCCCGCCCCCGTGCGCCCCGCCCCCGTGGTTCCGCCGCCGCCCACCGCCACCTACCGGCTCCAGCTCCAGCCGGACTTCCCGTTCGCGGCCGCCGAGCGCGCCGTGCCGTACCTCGCGTCGCTCGGTGTCTCGCACCTGCACCTGTCGCCCGTCCTGGAGGCGGTGCCCGGATCGACGCACGGGTACGACGTCGTGGACCACGCGCGCGTGCGCGCGGAGCTGGGCGGCGAGGACGGGCTGCGGGCGCTCGCGGACACGGCGCGCGCGGCCGGGCTCGGCCTGATCGTGGACATCGTGCCGAACCACATGGCCGCGGCGCCGCGCCACAACCGGGCCCTGTGGGAGGTCCTCCGCGAGGGACCGCACTCCTCCTGTGCGCGCTGGTTCGACATCGACTGGGAGGCGGGCGGCGGCAAGGTGCTCCTGCCGGTGCTCGGGGGCCGGCTCGGCGGTGAGCTGGCGCGGCTGCGGGTCGAGGACGGCGCGCTGCGCTACCACGACCACGTGTTCCCGCTGCGCGAAGGCACCGAGGAGCTGCCGCTGCCGCGGCTGCTGGACGCCCAGTGGTACCGCCTGGCCTGGTGGCGCCTCGCCCGCACCGAGATCAACTACCGGCGTTTTTTCACCATTTCGGACCTCATCGCCGTACGCGTCGAGGACCCGGAGGTGTTCGACGCGACGCACGCCACGGTGCTGCGGCTGCTCGACGAAGGGGTGGTGGAGGGCCTGCGCGTCGACCATCCCGACGGTCTCGCCGACCCCGGGGCGTACCTCCAGCGGCTGCACGAGGCGACGGGCGGGCGCTGGACGGCCGTCGAGAAGATCCTGGCCGACGGCGAGCGGCTGCCCGCGGCCTGGCCGGTGGCGGGCACCACCGGCTACGACGCGCTGCGGCACGTCGACGGGGTGCTCAACGACGAGGCGGGCGCCGACGACCTCCTGGCGCAGTTCCGCAGGTTCGCGGCCCCGCCCGCCGACCGCGGCGGCGACTGGGCGGCGACGCTGCGCCGCGCCGCGTACAAGGTGGTCACGCACGAGCTGGCGGCCGAGGTGGACCGGCTGACGCGCGAGGCGGACGCGCTCTGCGCGGCGGACCCGGCGCTGCGCGACCACGCGCCGTGGGCGCTGCGGACGGCGCTGCGGGAGCTGCTCGTGCGCCTTGAGGTCTACCGTCCGTACGCCGCCGGGGGCGCCGATCCCGAGACGGTTCTGACGGCCGGGGCCGCCGAGGAGGCGAAGGCGGCGTTCACGGTCGGCGCGGAGGCCGAGGCGGTGGACACCGTGCGGGACCTGCTGCTCGGCAGGCCGCCGGGCGACGGGGCGCGGGCGGCGTTCCGGGCCCGGTTCGCGCAGACGGCCGCCGCGCTGCGCGCCAAGTCGGTGGAGGACACGGCGTTCTACCGGCACGCGCCGCTCCTGTCGGCGGCGGAGGTGGGCGGTTCGCCCGGCAGGCCCGCCGTGGACGTGGCGGAGTTCCACGCGTACTGCGCGCGCGTGCAGCGCGACTGGCCCTACACGGGGACCGTCCTGACGACGCACGACACCAAGCGCAGCGCCGACGTGCGGGCGGGCATCGGGGTGCTCTCGCAGGCGCCCGCGCGGTGGGCGGGGCTGCTCGCCGAGGTGACCCGGCAGACCGCGCTGGCGGGCGGCCGGCGGGCGCCCGATCCGCAGCTGGAGTGGGCGGCCTGGCAGACGGCGGTGGGACTCGCGCCGGCCGCGCTGTCCGCGCGGGCGGCCGAAGAGGCGGGGCCGTACGCGCAGCGGCTCCAGGACGCGCTGTTGAAGCACGTCCGGGAGGCCGGTCTGCACACGAGCTGGACGGAGCGCGACGCGGCGTACGAGGCGGCGGTGACGGCGTTCCTCCAGGCCGGGCCGTGCGGTGCGCCGCTGCACACGGTGACCGAGTTCGCCGCGGAACTCGCGCCGCACGTCCGGGCGAACGTGCTCGGCGGCGCGCTGCTGCATCTGACGATGCCCGGGGTGCCCGACCTGTACCAGGGCACGGAAGGCGAGTACCGCGCGCTGGTCGACCCGGACAACCGGCACCCGGTCTCCTTCGACCCAAAGGCCCTTGAGGGCCTTGCCGGGCGCCGCGGCTCCTGGGATCTCTCCGACGAGAAGCTGGCCGTGACGACGGCGGCGCTGGGGCTGCGGGCGCGGCGGCCGGAGCTCTTCGGCGGCGCGGGCACGTACGAGCCGCTGACGGCCACGGGGCCCGGGGCCGGGCACTGCCTGGCCTACGTCCGCTCGGGCAGCGTGGTGGTGGCCGTGACGCGGCTTTCGCTGCGCCTCGCGGACGCGGGCGGCTGGGCGGACACCGGCCTCGCGCTGCCCGACGGCACCTGGACCGATCTGCTCGCCCCGGGGCGGAAGTTCAGCCGGCACGCGCGCGTGGCGGAGCTGTTCGCGGAGCTGCCAGTGGTGCTCCTGGAGCGGGTCTGAGACGACCGGGTGGAAGGGGCGGGCGGGGGCCGGCGCGGTGGACCTGTGGGTTCCTTGCGCGGGCCCTGGGGAGCTCGGGTCCGGAGTGCTTGACACCTGAACCGTCGCGTGGCGTACTGCGGATGGCGCCGGCGGTGGACCGGGCGGGGGTGAGTCAACTGGTGGAGAACCGCTATCCCACTGTTCCCGAGCTCTTTCTGACGGCCCGGGAGCTGGCGGCCCACCGTCCCGAGCTGAGCACTCTGCGCCGCGTCGGCACCTCCCGCGCGGGACGGCCCCTGCACCTGCTGTCCGTCGGCCGCTCCCCGCACGCGGTGCTCGTGGTCGCGGGCGCCCACGCCAACGAGCCCACCGGCGGCTCCACCCTCCTCGCGCTCGCCGAGCGGGCCCTGCGCGACCCACGGCTGCGGCGCGACTCCTCCTGGCACTTCCTGCTGTGCGCGGACCCGGACGGCGCGAGCCTGCACCGAACCCCGGCGCCGCGCACCCTGCTCGACTACCACCGGCACTTCTTCCGCCCGGCGGGCCCGGAGCAGCCCGAGTGGTCGCCCTCGGTGCTGCCGCCGGACCGGCTGCCGCCCGAGACCCGTGCCCTGACCGGCGTCATCGACGAACTGCGGCCCTACTTGCAGGTGTCGCTGCACTGCACCGACCTGGGCGGCAGCTGGGTGCAGCTCACCCGGGACATCCCGGGGCTCGCCGAGCCGTTCGCCGAGTCGGCGGCGCGCCACGGCATTCCGGTGGAGACGGGCGCCTCGGACGCCGCCGGGTGGCCGGTCTCGGGGCCTGGCGTGCATGTGCTGCCGGGGCCGGGCTCGGCGGCGGCCTACCCGAGCCTGCCGGAGGACGCCCGGCACACGACGTGGCACCACGCGCACCGCTACGGCGGCACGACGGCCATCGTGGAGGTGCCGATGTGGGCGAGCGACACGGTGGGCGACGCCGCGGCGCATCCCGCGCCGAGGACGGCGATGCGGGCGTTCGCAGCACGGCTGCGGCACGACGCGCGGCTGGTGCAGGACGTGCTGGAGGACGCGCTGCCCAGGCTGCCGCACCCGCCCGGGCCGCTGTTGCGGGCCGCCAAGTGGGCGCTCGACCTGGTGCCGGGCCTTGCCGACGACTGGAGGCGGCTGCCGCCCGCGGGCACGTCGATGGCGTACATCGGGAGCGTGGACGCCTTCGGCCGGCGGCTGCCGCTGCGGGCGGCGGCGATGCTGCTGCGCGTGCTCGACGACGCGGACGACCGGGGGGCGCCGCGCCTCGACCGCCTGGTGACGCACTGGAGCGAGACGTTCGCCGAACGGTTCGAGGCGCGCTGGGTGCCGCTGGAGCACCAGGTGGAGCACCAGGCCGGCACGACGGTGGCGGCGGCCCGGCAGGCGCGCGGGGCGCTCGGCCGAGCCGCTCCCGGCGGGGGCTGAGCCTCCCTCAGTCGGCCGCCAGGCAGAACGCCACCTGGCCGAACGCGACTTGGTCGCCGGCCTGGACCACGGCCGCGCCGATCACCCTGCGGCCGTTCACCGACGTGCCGTTGGTCGAGCCGAGGTCGCGCAGCACCCACATGCCGCCCTGCAGGCTCAGCTCGGCGTGCACGCGCGAGACGGTGTCGTGGCTGAGCCGCAGGCCGTTCGCCGGGTCCCGGCCGATGCGCAGCGGATAGGTGCCGGGCGCCGGGAGCAGCAGCTTCGGCAGCCGCTCGGACTGCCAGGCCCTGCGCAGCTTCACCGTGAACCCGGAGACCGCGCCGACCGTGCCGAGCACCATCCGTGACCACCGGCCCTCCGTGCGCAGGTCCGCGGTGAGCGCCGCCAGTTCGTCCCGCCGCCGGGCCGCGAGGGCCAGCTCCATGCGGCGTACGAACGTGTCGTGCGAGAGTCGGCCGAGCGCCGCGCCCTCTCTGAGCACGTCCAGGGCCCGCTCGCGCTCGGCATCGGTGAGCCGTGCCGCGTGCGTGTCGAACTCGGAGGACGGCGAAGGAGGCGAGGTCACGCCCACGATTGTCGGCCAGGTCGGGCCGGGTGTCCAGAAAGTGCCGAGTTCACTCCGGACGCAGCCACAGGGTGGCCAGCGGCGGCAGGGTCAGGCGGAGGCGGTCGGGGCCGTCCTGGGCGGCGTCCGGTTCGGGCTTCAGCGGGCCGGGGTTGCGGACGTCACCGCCGCCGTAGCGG
>NZ_AOPZ01000309.1 GCF_000414115.1 Streptomyces aurantiacus JA 4570 | reverse complement strand
GTGGGCAGGTCCACGCGGCGGCGCGCCCCGACCGGCTGGAAGAACCGGGTCCAGTCGACGGCGACACCGCGTACGTGGAGCCGGGCGAGGGCGGTCAGGAACGTGTCCGCTTCCGGGCGGTCCTTGCGTACGGCGGCGACGAGGCCGGTCTGTGCGGCCGGGTCGGTGACGGTGTCGTGGGCCATCGCGGTCAGGACGGAATCCGGGCCCAGCTCCAGCAGCGTCGAGACGCCTTGCGCGGTGAGGGCGGTCAGGCCGTCGTGGAAACGGACGGCCTCGCGGACGTGCCGCACCCAGTACTCGGGGTCCTGGAGCTGGGCGGGCTCGGCCAGTTCGCCGGTGACGTTGGAGACCACCGCAAGCTTCGGCTCCTGATACGCCAGGCTTTGGGCGACCTTGCGGAACTCATCGAGGACCGGATCCATCAGCGGCGAGTGGAAGGCGTGGGACACCTTCAAGTCTCCTCCAGGCCCGCCAGAACCTCCCGGTCACCGGAGAGGACCACCTGGGCGGGCCCGTTCACGGCCGCCACACCGATGCGATCCGATACGCCCTCCAGCAGCGGAAGGACGTCTTCCTCGGCCGCCTGGACGGCGAGCATCGCCCCGCCCTCGGGCAGCGACTGCATCAACCGGCCGCGCGCGGCGACGAGTTGGGCCGCGTCCTCCAACGACCACACCCCGGCCACGTACGCGGCCACCAGCTCACCGATCGAGTGCCCACCGACGACCTGGGGACGCACCCCGAAGGACTCAGCGAGGCGGTAGAGCGCCACCTCGACGGCGAACAGCGCGGGCTGCGCGTACCCCGTCTGCTCCAACAGCCCGGCATCCTCGCCGAACATCACGTCCTTCAGCGGACGCTCCAGCAACCCGTCCAGCTGCGCGCACACCTCGTCCAGCGCCTCCGCAAACACGGGGAACGCCTCGTACAACTCCCGGCCCATGCCGATCCGCTGGCTGCCCTGACCGGTGAACAGGACCCCCGTACGGCCCTCGACCACCGACCCCGACACCACGCCACTCGAACCGCCGGAAGCCAGGGCCTCAAGCCCGGACCGGAACTCCTCCCGCTCCCGGCCGAAGACCACAGCGCGGTGCTCGAACGCCGCCCGGCCCGAGAGCAGCGACCAACCCGCGTCGACGGGCTCGACCTCGTCGTGCCCGGCCGCGTACTCGGCCAGCCGCCCCGCCTGCGCCCGCAGCGCCTCCGCGCTGCGCCCCGACACCAACCACGGCACAGCGCTGGATAGAACGCTCGTTTTAGTGTCCTCGGTATGGTCCTCCACCGGAACCGGCGCCGGAACTTGCTCCACGATCACGTGCGCGTTCGTCCCGCTCACGCCGAACGACGACACACCGGCGCGACGCGGCGCACCGCCGCCCTCCCGCGCCGACCATTCACGGGCCTCGGTCAGCAGCTCGACGGCTCCCGCCGACCAGTCCACGTGCGCGTTAGGCCGGTCCACGTGCAGGGTCTGCGGCAGCAGACCATGGCGCATCGCCATGACCATCTTGATGACGCCCGCGACACCGGCGGCGGCCTGGGTGTGGCCGAGGTTGGACTTCACCGAACCGAGCCACAGGGGTTCGCGGCCGCCGGACGGGCCTTCGGGCCGCTCCTGTCCGTACGTGGCGAGCAGCGCCTGCGCCTCGGAGCGTGGTGCCCGTGCCGTGCGCCTCCACCGCGTCGACGTCGCTCGCCGTGAGGCCGGCGTTCGCCAAGGCGGCGCGGATGACGCGCTGTTGGGCGGGTCCGTTCGGGGCGGTGAGGCCGCTGCTCGCGCCGTCCTGGTTGACGGCCGTGCCGCGTACGACGGCGAGGACCTGGTGGCCGTTGCGGCGGGCCTTGCACCGGCCGTCGGCCGCGAGGCCGCGCTGGCGGCTGAACTCCACGAAGGTGTCCGGTGTCGACATGACGGTCACGCCGCCCGCCAGGGCCATCGTGCACTCGCCCTGGCGCAGGGCCTGCGCGGCCAGGTGCAGCGCGACCAGCGAGGAGGAGCACGCCGTGTCGATGGTGACGGCGGGGCCTTCGAGCCCGAACGTGTACGAGACGCGTCCGGACGCGATGCTGCCCGCGCTGCCGTTGCCGAGATAGCCCTCGAATTCCTCCAGGCCCTCGGGGTTGCTCAGGATGCGGTTGCCGTAGTCGCCGTACATGACGCCGACGAAGACGCCCGTCTTGGAGCCGCGTACGGACAGCGGGTCCACGCCCGCCCGCTCGAACGCCTCCCAGGTGGCTTCCAGGAGCAGGCGCTGCTGCGGGTCGATGGCGAGGGCCTCGCGCGGCGATATGCCGAAGAAGGCGGGGTCGAACTGTGCGGCGTCGTGCAGGAATCCGCCCTCGCGCGCATAGCTCTTGCCGGGGCGGTCCGGGTCGGGGTCGTGCAGGTCGGCGTCCCAGCCCCGGTCGTCGGGGAAGGGGGAGATCGCGTCCCCGCCCTCGGCGACGAGCCGCCACAGGTCTTCCGGTCCGGCGACGCCGCCGGGGTAGCGGCAGCTCATCGCCGCCGGGGTAGCGGCAGCTCATCGCGACGATGGCGATGGGTTCCCGGCTCACGGACTCGGCGTCCTGCAGACGCTGCCGGGTCTGATGCAGATCCGCGGTAACTCGCTTGAGGTACTCGCGGAGTTTCTGCTCATTCGCCATTTCGGTGCGACTCCTTCAACGCAGAGGGCCGACCCCATCACATCGGCGGGAGGGCAGGAGCAACAACCCCTACCCTCCCCCTACGGACCCCTTTATGAATTTCTGTGAACTGTCTGCGGATTGCTCTGAGAATGCTCGCGGATTGCTTTAGGAGACGCCGAGTTCGTTGTCGATGAAGTCAAACATGTCATCGTCGTCGGCGTCTTCCAGCTTGTCCGCGATGGCCGCCGTGGCCGCCGTCCCCGCCCGCCGTGGCCGCCGTCCCCGCCGCCGTGGCGGATCCGTCGGCGGCGCCGGGTTCCGCGGCGTCCAGCCTGCCGAGCAGGGCCCGCAGCCTGCCGCGCACGGCGGCACGCTCGTCGCCCGACGGCGGGCCCGCGGCCAGCGCCGCTTCCAGGCCCGCGAGTTCGGCGACCACACCGCCGGGGCGTGCCTCCGCGGCGCTCTCCTCGGCCGTGCCGCCGTCCCCCGGCAGGCTCTCGTCCAGGTAGGACGCGAGTGCCGTGGGCGACGGGTAGTCGAAGATGAGGGTAGCGGGAAGACGCAAGCCAGAAAGGGAGTTGAGCCGATTCCGGAGTTCCACGGCGGTGAGCGAGTCGACGCCCAATTCGAGGAATCCCCGGGTGGCGCCGACCGCCTCGGGCCCGGAATGGCCGAGCACCATGGCCACATTGCTCCGTACGGTATCGAGCAGTGCCCGCTCCCGTTCCGTTCCCGAAAGGCCCGCCAATTGCCGGACGAGGGCGGGGGCCCCGGGTGTGCCGGGGCTTCCCGCGCCGCCGGCGTCCGCCGGGTTTCCGGAGTGCGCGAGCGCCCGGCCGACCCGGCGGGCCGGGGTGCGGACCAGGTCCGAGAAGACGGGCTGCACACCGTCGGGGCCCGCGGAGGCCCGCAGGGACGCGGTGTCCAGGCGGAGGGGGACGAGGGTCGCGGGCGTCTCGGGCAGGGCCTGGTGCGTGGCGGTCACGGCGGCGTCCAGGAGGGCGAGGCCCTCCTCCGTGGACAGGGCCGCCACGCCGCCCCGCGCCATCCGGCCGAGGTCCGCGCCGCCCAGCTTGCCCGTCATGTCGCTGTCCTGCGCCCACAGGCCCCAGGCCAGGGAGGTCGCCGGGAGGCCCTGGGCGCGGCGGACGGCCGCGAGCGCGTCCAGGAGGCTGTTGGCGGCCGCATAGTTGGCCTGCCCCGCGCTGCCGAGCACACCGGCGGCGGAGGAGAACAGCACGAAGGCGGACAGGTCGAGGCCGGCCGTCAGCTCGTGCAGGTGGAGGGCCGCGTCGGCCTTCGGACGCAGGACCGTGTCCAGCCGCTCGGGCGTCAGGGACGTGACGATGCCGTCGTCCAGGACTCCGGCCACGTGCACCACCGCCGACAGCTCGGCGCCGGTCTCCTCCAGGAGGGCGGCCAGCGCGTCGCGGTCCGCGACGTCGCACGCGGCGACGGCCACCTTCGTGCCCGCCGCCTCCAGTTCCGCGCGCAGTGCGTCCGCGCCCTCGGCGGCGTCGCCCCTGCGGGAGACGAGGAGGAGGTCCCGTACGCCGTGCCGCTCGGCGAGATGCCGTGCCACGACGCGCCCCAGGCCGCCGAAGGCGCCCGTGACCAGGACTGTTCCCGTGCCGTACGGGGCGTCCGCTGCCTCGGCCGGGGCGGCGGGCACCTCGGTCATCCGGGTCAGCCGGGGGGCCCACACGGCGCCGTCCCTCACGGCCACTTCGGGCTCGGCGGCGGCGAGCGCGGAGGCCAGCGCCGACGCGTCGATCAGGGGCTCTTCGGCGTCCGCGTCAGGAGCCGTGGCCGCGTCCACGAGGACGAACCGCCCCGGATGTTCCACCTGGGCGGACCGCACGAGGCCCCCTGCCGCCGCGCCGACGGGGTCGACGTCCGCACCCGTACCCGCGACCGGGGCGGCGCCCCGCGTCACGACCACGAGCCGCGCGTCCGCGAACCGCTCGTCGGCCAGCCATGCCTGCACGACACCCAGCGTCTCGGCGAGCGTCTCGGAGACAGCCTCGGGGTGTACGAGACCGTCGCCTTCGTCGGCCTGCGGCCGGTCCACCGGCCACACCACCGCCTCCGGAAGCCGCCCCCCCGCCTCGACGGCCGCAGCGAGCGCCGCCAGGTCCTCGAACGACCGCGCTCCCGGCACCAGCCCGTCCCGGCCGAGCACCGCCAGCGGCACCTGCTCGGCGTGGGCCGCGGGCTGCCGCTTCCACGCGACGTGGAACATCGAGTCGCCGACCGTGCCCGCACCGAGTTGGTCGTCCGACACCGGGCGCGACACGAGCGAGTCGACGGTGGCGACCACCTGGCCGGTCTCGTCCGCCAGCGTCAGGGTCACGGCGTCCGCCCCGGCACTGCGGAGTCGGACCCGGACCGTCGCGGCACCGGCCCGGCGCAGCCGCACCCCGCTCCAGGCGAAGGGCAGCCCCAGGCCCTGGCGTTCGTCGTCGCCGTCCTGCCGCCGGGGCAGGAGCAGAGTGGCGTGCAGGGCGGCGTCCAGGAGTGCAGGGTGCAGGGTGAACGCCGCGGCGTCCGCTTCCTCCGGCAGGGCGACTTCGGCGAAGACCTCGTCGCCGCGTTGCCAGGCCGCACGCAGCCCCTGGAACACCGGCCCGTAGCCGTATCCCGTCTCGGCGAGGCGGTCGTACAGCGAGGCCGCGTCGGCGATCGGCTCGGCGTCCGCCGGGGGCCACTGGGGCAGGTCCTCGGGCCCCTCCTCGTCGGCGGCGGAGGACAGGAATCCGGCGGCGTGGCGGGTCCACGGCCCCTCGGGGTCACCTTCGTCGCGGGAGTGCACGCTCACCGAAGAGCGCCCCTCCTCGTCCGCCGGGCCGACGCCGACCTGGATCTGTACGGCA
>NZ_AOPZ01000308.1 GCF_000414115.1 Streptomyces aurantiacus JA 4570 | reverse complement strand
GGACGGGCTTTTCCCCACCCGCCCGCCCTTAACAGCCGGACGGGCTTCTCTGCCGTGCAGCCCCCTAGTCCTCCCAGTCGGGCTTGCGGTCGCGGGGTCGCATGAAGGAGAGGAGACCCGCGCCCCGCGAGGCGTGGACCGCGTTGACGCCGACGATGCCGAACCAGGTGACGAACAGGCCCGACAGCCCCGCGTTCACCACGCCGATCGCGGAGAGCGGGATGGCGAGGATCAGCGAGACGATGCCGAAGCCGAAGCGTTCGCCCCAGGAGTCGACGCCGCTGCCGGGGTTCCGGGCCCCCCGGGCCACGATCATCTGCTGCTCGGCCGTGTGCCGGCGCATGCGCCGGTCGATCGTGCCGTCGAGGCGCTTCTCGACCTTCTCCAAGAAGGAGTCGACCAGGGCGGACTCATACTCTTCGCCGAGGTCCTTGCGCGCGTGCAAGGCGGCGTCGAGTTCCTTCTTGAGTTCGGCGTCACGAGGGGCTTCCATAGCCAATACGGTACGCAAGCCGCCGCCGCCCCGTAAGTGGGGCTAGCCCCACTTTCGGGACGGGGCCAGACCCCCCGGGGCCCAGGTCAGGGCAGCACACGCACCAGACCGGAGTCGAGGTCGTAACGGGCGGCCACCACTGTGGCGGGCCGGAACGCGGCGTCCGCGCGCAAGGTGTTCCGCATGCGGGTGGCGTGCTTGCTCACCGTGTGGTCGACCCAGTCGCCGGGCTCGTCCCGGCAGGCCCACGCGGACGGGCCGATCCCCTCGACCAGGCGCGCCAGGTACCCGGGCGCCTCCTCGCCGGTGCGCAGCTGCTCTATGGCCGCACCGACGGCCCCGCACCGCTCGTGCCCGAGGACGACGACGAGCGGTATGTGCAGATGGCCGACGCCGTACTGGATGGAGCCGAGCACCGCCTCGTCGAGGACCTCGCCCGCGGTGCGCACGACCAGCAGATCGCCCAGACCCTGGTCGTAGATCAGCTCCGGCGGCACCCGGGAGTCGATGCAGGACAGGACGATCGCGAACGGGTCCTGGTCGTGGGCCAGTTCGATGCGTCTCGCGTGGTCCTCGTGCGGGTGCACGGAGGCTATTCGGGCCCAGCGTCTGTTGCCCTCGGTGAGGCGGGCGAGGGCCTGGTCGGCGTTTCTGGGGCGCGGGGCCGCCGGGCGGTTCCTGGCGGGTGCGGCGGAGGCCACGGCGGTGGCGGATGTGAGGAGGGTGGCGGCGGTCGCCCCCAGGAAGGCCCTGCGGTTGGCGGTCCTGCGTGGCGCGGTGGCGGGCATGGAGCATCCTCCGAAGTGGGGTCGCTATGTGGGCGGTTCACGGTATGTACGGCGCCCACGCCACCTCAAAGAGCCTTTGTCCAGACTTTGTTGAATCTGCGTCAGATCATGACGCGGGCGAGACCGGTCCGTGAGATTCCGCCGCGTACACCGTCTTCGTGGGTATGTGCGCCGTGTTCCGCCGCGCCACCGCCCAGTACAGGACCGCGGGCACCGCGAGCCCCACGATCCAGGAGATGTCCGCGCCGCCCAGGGGGTCCACCAGCGGGCCGGTGTAGAAGTGCGTTACCAGGAAGGGGAGTTGGGCGAGGAGCCCGACCACGTACACGGTGAGGGCGTCCCAGCGCCACGCGCCGTAGCGGCCGTGGGGGTCGGACAGCGCCGGGATGTCGTACCGCTCCTTGGAGATCAGGTAGTAGTCGACGAGGTTGATCGCCGACCACGGCGTGAAGAAGGTCAGGAGGAAGAGCAGGAAGTCCTTGAACGAGGTCAGGAAGCTGTCCTTGCCGAGGAGCGCGACCGTCGTGCCCGCGATCATGATGAGGGTGATGTACGCCGCCCGCCCGCGCGGCGAGAGCACCTTCTGGCCGCGGAAGCCGCTGACGCTCGTCACCATCGACATGAACCCGCCGTAGGTGTTCAGCACGTTGATGGTGAGCTTGCCGAGCGCGATCACGAAGTAGAGGAAGGACGCGACCAGGCCGGTGCCGCCGAGCCCGACCACGTACTCGACCTGGTTGCCCATGAACGCCCCGCCCGCGCTCGCCGCGACGAGCACCCCGAACGTCATGGACCACTGCGCCCCGAGCGCGGAGCCCGACAGCGTCCACCAGAACGTGGCCCGCCCCGACGTCGTACGCGGCAGATAGCGCGAGTAGTCCGCCACGTACGGCCCGAAGGCCAGCTGCCAGGAGGCGGAGAGGGAGACGGCCAGCAGGAACATCGGCAGGTCGAAGTGCGCGTCGGAGAGCAGCGTGGACAGGTCCACGCGGTCCAGGAGGCGGATGCCCAGGTAGACGAACGCCAGCGCGCAGATCACGCTCGCCACCCGGCCGAGGGCGTGGATGACGCGGTAGCCGACCGCCGCCATCACCGCCGTCACCGCCGCGAACAGCACGATGCCGGTGGTGTCGTTGGTGTGCGTGAGCTCGGCCGTGGCCTGGCCCGCGAGCACGCTGCCGCTCGCGAAGAAGCCCACGTACATGAGGATGACGAGCAGGAGCGGTACGACGGCGCCGCGCACCCCGAACTGCGCCCGGGACTGGATCATCTGCGGCAGGCCCAGCTTGGGGCCCTGCGCCGAGTGCAGGGCCATCACCGCGCCGCCGAGGACGTTGCCCAGCAGCAGCCCGGCGATCGACCACACCACGTCCCCGCCGAACACGACCGCGAGCGCGCCCGTGACGACCGCCGTGATCTGGAGGTTCGCGCCGAGCCAGAGCGTGAACTGGCTGAACGCGGTGCCGTGCCGCTCCGCGTCGGGGACGACGTCGATGGAGCGCCGCTCCACGAGGGACTCTGCCATGCCCGTGACCCCTTGGTTCTTGCTCGGCTGTATATCGTCATGCAGAGTTCTCGGTACCTGAATAGGTTGTCAATGCTTCGGCGTAAATCACTGGTAACGAGTGCTCGGCGGGCGAGATCCGCGGTCCGGTTTGAGGAGGAAATGCACGTGATGCCGTCTCGCATCGCGGACGTGGGCTCCGATGGGCCCGTCGTCGTCCTGGACGGTCTCGGCCTCCCGGTGGCCGATGTCGTGCGCCTCGCCGACTCCGCCGCGCGGCCCGTCCCCGGCACCGACGCCATGAAGCGCGCCGAGGAGTCCTGGAACGCGGCCCGCCGGATCGCCTCCTGGGGCCGGGTCTACGGCCGCTCCACCGGCGTCGGCGCCAACCGCACCGAGGACGTGCCCACCGAGGCCGCCGCCGACCACGGCCTGCGGCTCCTGCGCTCCCACGCGGGCGCCATCGGCGCCGAACTGCCCGCCCGCGAGGTCCGCGCGATGCTCGCGGTCCGCGCCAACCAGCTGCTCGCGGGCGGGGCGGGGCTGCGCCCGAGCGTCGTGACGGCGCTGTGCGAGGCGCTTCAGACCGGGGCGTACCCGAAGGTCAACGAGTTCGGGTCCGTCGGCACGGGCGACATCGCGGCCCTCTCCCAGATGGGCCTGGCCCTCGCGGGCGAACACCCCTGGGAGGGCCAGGCCCCCCGCCCCCAGCCCCTCGACAACAACGACGCACTCGCCCTGATCAGCAGCAACGCCCTCACCCTCGGCCAGTCCGCGCTCGCCCTGCACGAACTGCGCGGACTGCTCGGCGCGACCCAGGTGGTGGCCGCCCTCTCCCTCCTCGCGGTGGACGGTTCGTACGAGGCGTACGCGCTGCCCGTCCACGAGGCGCGGCGGCACCCCGGCTCGTACGCCGTCGCCGAGCGCATGCGCAGGCTGCTCGGCGCCGCCGACCGCCCGACGCCGCCGCTCGGCCGGATCCAGGACCCGTACGGATTCCGGTGCGTCCCGCAGATCCACGGGCCCGCGCACGATGCCGCCGACGCCCTGGAGGACGTCCTGACCGTGGAGATCAACGCGGCCGCCGAGAACCCCCTGATCTCGCCCGAGGACATGGCGGCGTACCACCACGGCGGCTTCTACATGGCCCAACTCGCCCTGTCCCTGGACCACTTCAGGCTCGCGGTGACCCAGGCGGCGCGGCTCTCCAGCTCCCGCCTGTCCACCCTCAACGAACCGGCGTTCACCCGCCTGCGCCCCTTCCTCGCCGACGCGGAACCCGCCTCGTCCGGGGTGATGATCCTGGAGTACGCGGCGGGCGCGGCCCTCGGTGATCTGCGGGCGTTCTCGGCCCCCGCCTCCCTCGGCCACGCCGTCCTCTCGCGGGGCGTCGAGGAACAGGCGAGCTTCGCGTCCCTCGCGGCGCGCCAGACGCTGCGGGCGCCCGGCGCCTACCGGCTCGTGGTGGGGTGCGAACTGGTCGCCGCGGTACGGGCGTTGCGGCAGCGCGAGCTGCGTCTGGACGACTCGCTCCCGGTGGCGTGGGCGTACGAACTCGCCGCCTCCGTCCTGGAGCAGGACACCGCGGACCGTCCGCTGACGGATGATGTGACGGCGGCGGCCGCCCTGCTCGACCGGTTCACGGAGCTCTGGGAGCACTTGGACGCGGGGGTCGGGGCGGACGAGGGGATCACGTGGAGAGGTACGGCATGAGTGACAGTCCCGCGGCGCGGCTTCAGGTGCTCTTCGAGGGGCACCGGCTGACGCCCACCCAGCGGCGCATCGCCCACTGCATGGTGCGGCGGGCCGCCGACGCGCCCTTCCTCTCCAGCGTGGAGCTCGCCGAACTCGCCGGCGTCAGCCAGCCGTCCGTGACCCGCTTCGCGGTCGCGCTCGGCTTCGACGGCTATCCCGCGCTGCGCCGGCATCTGCGGGAGGTGGCGCCCGCGGAGGCCGGGGCCGACGCCGACCTCAACGAGTACCAGCAGGCCGTGCACGCCGAGATCGAGAACCTCCGCCACCTCGCCGAGCTCCTCGCCGACCCCGCGCCGGTCGAGCGCGCCGGGCGGATCCTCGCCGCCTCCCGCCCCCTCCCCGTCCTCGGCCTGCGCGCCGCGGCCTCCCAGGCGTACGGGTTCTCCTACTTCGCCGCGAAGGTGCACCCCGATGTGCGCCTCCTCGACGAGGGCGGGTCCATGCTGACCGATCGCGTCGACGCGGCGGTGCGGGCCGGGGCCTCGGCTCTGCTCTGCTTCGCCCTGCCCCGCCACCCCCGCGAGGTCGTCGACGCCCTCGCCTACGCCCGCTCCACCGGCCTCACCGTCGTCACCGTCGCCGACTCGGCCTTCGCGCCCGTCGCCGCGCACTCCGACCTCCTCCTGCCCGCCGCCGTGGGCACGGGGCTCGCCTTCGACACGGCGTGCGCGCCGATGCTGCTCGGACGGGTCCTCCTGGAGGCCATGTGCGACGGGTTGCCGGACGCGCAGGCCCGGTTGGAGGAGTTCGATGTGGGGGCGGCGGAGCGGGGTCTGTTCGTGGAGTGAGCTTTCCCCAACCCCGGCGAAGTTTTAGCCCCTCCGGCGATTGAGGAGCGGGGTCTGGGGCTCGGGAAGGGGCGGGATTGGGGAAGCCCCCGGCAGGGCCGCCCCCCCGGTACCGGCACTAGCCCTCCTCCCGCACCCGGAGGACCGCCTTGTTCACCGCCCACAGGCCGATGCCGATCGCGAGCAGCACGCCCGCGCGGATGTAGACGTCCGCGGGACGGTCCGCGAGAGGGCTGGCCAGGACGAGGGCCGTGATCGCGCCGAGGATCGGAAGGATCGTGGGGGTGCGGAAGTGGGCATGGTCGACGGGATCGCGGCGCAGGACCAGGACCGCGACGTTGACCACCGCGAAGACGCACAGGAGCAGGAACGCCGTCGTGTCGCCGAGCCCCTCGATCTCGCCGGTGGAGACCAGGCCGACGGCGAGCAGCGAGACGAAGACGATGCCCACGATCGGCGTGCGGCGACGCGGCAGGACGCGGCTCATCGCGCGGGGCAGGATGCGTTCGTTGGCCATGCCGTAGCAGAGCCGGGAGGCCATCATGATGTTGATGAGGGCCGAGTTCGTGACCGCGAACAGGGCGATCAGGGCGAAGAGCTTGTGCGGGAAGTCGACCCCGCCGGCCTTCACCACTTCCAGGAGGGGCCCGCTGGAGCCGGACAGGGTCCTGTAGTCGACCAGGAGGGACGAGACCAGGGCCACCAGGACGTAGATCGTGCCGGTGACGGCGACCCCGATGAAGATCGCCTTGGGGAACGTACGCGTCGGATCCTTCGTCTCCTCGGCCATGTTCACCGAGTCCTCGAAGCCCACGAACGCGAAGAAGCCGAGGGCCGTCGCCCCGAGGACGCCGGTGAGCAGGGCGTACCCCGTGCCGCTCGCCTCGAACTCGGTGAGCCGGGCGGGCTCGCCGTCCCCGCTCAGCACCGCCCACGCGCCGATCGCGAGGATGATCAGCAGGCCGGTCAGCTCGACCACGGTGAGGACCACATTGGTCTTCACGGACTCCGAGACACCGCGCAGGTTCAGCGCCGCGAGCAGCAGGATGAACGCGATCGCCACCAGCGTCGGCGGCAGCGCGTCGCCGGTCAGCTCGCTCAGATAGTCGCCGCTGAAGGCGCGGGCCGCCGCGCTCGCCGACGACAGGCCCGAGGCCATCACCATGAAGGCGACGATGAAGGTGAGGAAGGGGACCTTGAACGCCTTCTGCGTGTAGAGGGCCGCGCCCGCCGCCTTCGGGTACTTGCCGACCAGCTCCACGTACGAGGCCGCCGTCAGGATCGCCACGACGAACCCGATCGCGAACGGCAGCCACAGCGCGCCGCCGACCTTTCCCGCGACCTTGCCGGTGGTGGCGTAGATGCCGGTGCCGAGGATGTCGCCGATCACGAAGAGGATGAGCAGCCTGGGGCCGAGCACGCGTTTCAGGCCGGGTTCCTCGGCCGCTGGTGGCGCGGTGGTTCCGTTCGTTCCTGACGTCGTCACAGGAGCCTCCCCCGAGTGTGACGGTGGGCCGTTTCCGGCTGGGAGGGACCTTCTGCCCGCGAGGCGCCCCGCTGAAGCGGGAGTTGAGCAACCTCAGAGCTCCCGCAGCGCATCCCGTACCGCCCCTCCCGACTCCGCCACGATCTCCTCCACGCGCTGCGGCGCGCGCACGACCGAGAACCGCACCGCCCCGCCCGCCCCCGGGTCCGGATCCGCCGCGAAGCCGTGGATCCCGGGCCTGGTCAGGCTGTTGTACGAGTAGTGGTGGGCGAAGTAGTAGGCGCCGGTGTCGAGCACCGCCACGTAGTCGCCCTGTTCCAGGGGTGGCAGCGGCCGGTCCCGGGCGAGCAGGTCGCCCGCGAAGCAGGCCGGGCCCGCGATGTCCTGGCCGATGGCGGGCCCGGACTTGGGGCGCCCCTTCGCGTCGTACGCGGCGATCCGCAGCGGCCACGCCTCGGGCGCGTACACCGTGCGCGTCGCCACCTGCACGCCCGCGTGCGTCAGCGCGATGCCGCGCCCGCCCGCCGACTTCACGTACTCGACGCGGGCCAGCAGCGTGCCGTGCTTGGCGAGCAGCGAGCGGCCGAACTCGGTGACCAGGCCGTAGCGCCCGTCGAGCAGTCCGGGCACCTCGCGGCGCAGCAGCCGCGCGTACGCGGCGTGCGTCGGGCTCTCCTCGTCCGAGGCGAAGTTGACGGGCAGGCCGCCGCCGATGTCCAGGGTGTCGATCTGGCGGCGGCCCGCACGCGCGTTGATCTCCTCGGCGAGTTCGTACGTCGCCCTGACGCCGCCCGCGAGCAGATCGAGCGGCATGCCCTGGGAGCCGGAGTGCGCGTGCAGTCGCGTCAGCCAGGGGCGGTCGAGGCAGGCGCGGACGACCCATTCACGCGCGCCCTCGTCCAGCAGCGGAACGCCGAACTTGGAGGTGGCCGTCGCCGTGGAGAGGGCCTCGATGGCACCGCCTCCGACCTGCGGGTTCACCCGGATTCCGAGAGGGGAGCGGGTGGGCGCGGACTGGACGAGGGCGTCGATGCGGGCCAGTTCCTGCGCGTTGTCGGCGTTGACGGCGATGCCGAGGGCGAGCGCCTCGCGCAGTTCGGCCGGGGTCTTGGCGGGGGAGTCGAGGACGGTGTGCGCGGGCGGTATCCCGGCGGCGCGCGCGAGGGCCAGCTCGCCCGGGCTCGCCACCTCCGCGCCGATCCCGGCGTCGTGCAGCAGCCGAAGCACCGGGACCAGCGGGGTCGCCTTCACGGCGAAGGCGTGCAGGACGGCCGTGCCAGGGGCGGTGACCTCGTCGAACGCGGCGCGCAGGGCGGCGGCGGCCGCGCGGATCCCGACGACGTCGAGCAGCCCGGCGAGCGGCACGTCCGGGCCGACGAGGCCCTGCTCGACGGCGGCGCGGACCGCTTGGTCGCGGCGGTCACTGGCGGGGGCGCCTTGGGGCAGCACCTGTGTGTCCTGATCCATGTCGTCGTCGAGGCCCATGTGATCCAGACAATCACCCGTGCGCCGCGCCCGCTGCCCCGTCGACCTATTGACTAGGTCTATTCACAAGCCCAGGATGTGAATATCACCGGCACAGACGTCATGGATCCCACGAGGAGGCACCGCCATGTCAGGACCCCGCCCCGTTCGAGCGCCGCGCGGTACGGAACTGAGCGCCCTGGGATGGCAGCAGGAGGCCGCCCTCCGGATGCTCCAGAACAACCTCGACCCCGAGGTCGCCGAGCACCCCGACAAGCTCGTCGTCTACGGCGGCACCGGCAAGGCGGCCCGCGACTGGCGCTCCTTCGACGCGATGGTGCGCACCCTGCGGACCCTGAAGCAGGACGAGACGATGCTGGTCCAGTCCGGCCGCCCGGTCGGCGTCATGCAGACCCATGAGTGGGCGCCGCGCGTGCTCATCGCCAACTCCAACCTGGTCGGCGACTGGGCGAACTGGGAGGAGTTCCGCCGCCTGGAGGCGCTCGGCCTCACCATGTACGGCCAGATGACGGCCGGTTCGTGGATCTACATCGGTACGCAGGGCATCCTCCAGGGCACGTACGAGACGTTCGCGGCCGTCGCCGCCAAGAAGTTCAACGGCACCCTTGCCGGGACGATCACCCTCACCGCCGGACTCGGCGGCATGGGCGGCGCCCAGCCGCTCGCCGTGACGATGAACGACGGCGTCGCGATCTGTATCGACTGCGACCCGCGTGCCATCGAGCGCCGCATCGAGCACAAGTACCTGGACGTGAGGGCCGACTCCCTGGAGCACGCCCTCCAGCTCGCCGTCGAGGCCCGCGACGCCCGCCGCCCGCTGTCGATCGGCCTCCTCGGCAACGCGGCGGACCTGCTCCCGCGGATGCTCGCCGAGTCCGCCCCCATCGACATCGTCACGGACCAGACGTCCGCCCACGACCCGCTCGCGTACCTCCCGTCCGGTGTCGACTTCGACGAGATGTCCTCGTACGCCGCCAAGGACCCGGCGGGCTTCACCACCCGCGCCCGTGAGTCCATGGCCAGGCACGTCGAGGCCATGGTCGGCTTCATGGACGCCGGCGCGGAGGTCTTCGACTACGGCAACTCCATCCGCGGCGAGGCCCAACTCGCGGGCTACGAGCGCGCGTTCGCGTTCCCCGGCTTCGTGCCCGCCTACATCCGCCCGCTCTTCTGCGAGGGCAAGGGCCCCTTCCGCTGGGCGGCGCTCTCCGGCGAGGCGTCCGACATCCACAAGACCGACAAGGCGATCCTCGACCTCTTCCCGGAGAACGAGTCCCTCCACCGCTGGATCAAGATGGCGGGGGAAAGGGTCCACTTCCAGGGTCTGCCCGCCCGCATCTGCTGGCTCGGCTACGGCGAGCGGGACAAGGCGGGCGAGCGCTTCAACGACATGGTGGCCTCCGGCGAGCTCCAGGCTCCCCTCGCCATCGGCCGCGACCACCTCGACTGCGGTTCCGTCGCCTCCCCCTACCGCGAGACCGAGGCGATGCTCGACGGCTCCGACGCGATCGCCGACTGGCCCCTCCTGAACGCCATGGTGAACGTGGCTTCCGGCGCTTCCTGGGTCTCCCTGCACCACGGCGGCGGCGTCGGCATGGGCCGCTCCATCCACGCGGGGCAGGTGAGCGTGGCCGACGGCACGAAGCTTGCCGGTGAGAAGGTGCGCCGCGTCCTGACGAACGACCCCGGGATGGGGGTCATCCGCCACGTGGACGCGGGCTACGACTCCGCCGAGGCCGTGGCGGACGACCGAGGCGTACGCGTTCCCATGCGGGAGTCCGAGTGAACGAGGAGATCTCCCCCAACCCGCCCCGTCCCGAGCCGGGGGCGCTGCCCCCGGACCCCCGCTCCTCAAACGCCGGAGGGGGGGAAGGGGCGGGATTGGGGAGCCCCCGGCAGGGCCCACCTTCCAGCAGATGTGGAACGACCTCCGCCCCATCGGGCGGGACCCCGAGTCCAACGGCTACCGCCGCTTCGCGTGGACCGGCGCAGACGCAGACTGCCGCACCTGGTTCCAGGAACAGGCGGAAACCCGCGGCCTGACGTACGAGACGGACCGCAACGGCAACCAGTGGGCCTGGCTCGGCGACCCGACCGCCGGGGACGCCGTGGTCACCGGCTCCCACCTGGACTCCGTCCCGGACGGCGGAGCCTTCGACGGCCCCCTCGGCGTCGTGTCGTCCTTCGCCGCCCTCGACGAACTCCGCGCCAGGGGAGCGGAGTTCACCAAGCCCCTCGCCATCACGAACTTCGGCGACGAGGAGGGCGCCCGCTTCGGCCTGGCCTGCGTCGGCTCCCGCCTCACCGCGGGCAAACTGACCCGAGAGGCGGCGTACGAACTCCGCGACGCGGACGGCGTCAGCCTCCCGGAGGCGATGGAGGCGGCGGGCTACGACCCGTCGGCGATCGGCGCGGACCCCGAACGCCTCGCCCGCGTGGGCGCGTTCGTGGAGCTGCACGTGGAACAGGGCCGAGCCCTGGACCTGTCCGGCGACCCGGTCGGCATCGCCAGCGCCATCTGGCCGCACGGCCGCTGGCGCTTCGACTTCCGCGGCGAGGCCAACCACGCGGGCACCACCCGCCTGGTGGACCGCAGAGACCCGATGCTGTCGTACGCAGAGACGGTCCTGGCCGCCCGCCGCGAGGCCGAACTCGCGGGCGCGGTCGCGACGTTCGGCAAGATCGCGGTCGAGCCGAACGGCGTGAACGCCATCCCGTCCCTGGTCCGCGGCTGGCTCGACTCACGCGCCGCCGACCAGGACACCCTCGACACGGTGGTGACGGCGATCGAGAAGGCGGCCCACGACTACGCCGACCGGCACGGCATCGACCTCGACGTCGTCCGGGAGTCCTTCACGCCGGTCGTGGAGTTCCAGCACGCCCTGCGCGACGAGCTGGGCGCGGTGCTGCGCGAGCGCACCGGCCGCGACATCCCCGTCCTCGGCACCGGCGCCGGGCACGACGCGGGCATTTTGTCCGAGTCGGTCCCCACCGCCATGCTGTTCGTACGCAACCCGACAGGCGTCTCGCACTCGCCCGCCGAGCACGCCGCCGAGGACGACTGCCTGGCCGGGGTGCGCGCACTGGCCGACGTACTGGAGGGTCTCGCGTGCCGTTGACGCACACGTACTGGGCGGAACACGCCTGGCTGGAGCCGACCGTCGAGCCCGGCGTGGCGCTCGACGTCGGGGCCGACGGCCGGATCGCGGCCGTCCGCACCGGCGTCGAGGCCCCGCCGCCCGGCGCGACCGTCCTGCGCGGCCTGACGCTCCCGGGCCTCGCCAACGCCCACTCGCACGCCTTCCACCGCGCCCTGCGCTCCACCGTGCAGGTGGGCAGCGGCACGTTCTGGACGTGGCGCGAGGTCATGTACTCGGTGGCCGACCGCCTCACCCCGGAGACGTACCACGCGCTCGCGCGGGCGGTGTACGCGGAGATGGCGCTGGCCGGCGTCACGGCCGTCGGCGAGTTCCACTACCTCCACCACGCGCCCGGCGGCACGCCTTACGCCGACCCCAACGCGATGGGCGAGGCCCTGATCGCCGCGGCCGCCGACGCGGGCATCCGCATCACGCTCCTCGACACGGCGTACGTCGCCTCGGGACTGCGGAGCGCGGCGGAGGGCGAGCCGCCCAACCGGCACCAGCTCCGCTTCTCCGACGGCACGACGGAGAAGTGGGCCGAGCGGGTGTCCCTCCTCACGGAGGGCGACCGCGAACACGTCCGCGTCGGCGCGGCCATCCACTCCGTACGGGCCGTGCCCGCGCGGCAGTTGGGCGCCGTCGCCGAGTGGGCCGTTTCGCGCGGGGCGCCGCTGCACGTCCACCTCTCCGAGCAGACCGCCGAGAACGACGCCTGCCTCGCCGTGCACGGCTGCACGCCCACGCGCCTGCTCGCCGACCACGGCGTCCTTGGCGCGCGCACCACCGGCGTCCACAACACCCACCTCACCGACGCCGACATCGCGCTCCTCGGCGGCTCCGGCACCGGCACCTGCATGTGCCCGACCACCGAACGCGACCTCGCCGACGGGATCGGGCCCGCGCCCGCCCTCCAGCGCGCGGGCAGCCCCCTCTCCCTCGGCAGCGACAGCCACGCCGTCATCGACCTCTTCGAAGAGGCGCGCGCCATGGAGCTGAACGAACGCCTCCGTACGCGCACCCGCGGCCACTGGACCGCCGCGGCGCTGCTGCGCGCCGCCTCCGCCGACGGGCACGCCGCGCTCGGCTGGGCCGACGCCGGATCCCTCGAACCCGGTGCCCTCGCCGACTTCACCACCGTCGCGCTCGACTCCGTCCGGACCGCCGGGGCGATGCCGCGGCTCGCGGCTGAGGTGGCGGTGTTCGCGGCCTCGGCGGTGGATGTCCGGCACACGGTGGTGGGGGGCCGCCAGGTGGTCCGCGACGGCGAGCACACCTTGCTCCCCGACGTGCCGTCGGCGCTGGCGGAGGCGGTGTCGACGCTGCGCTGAGCTTTCCCCCACCCCGCCCCTTCCCGTAACCAGGGGGCTCCGCCCCCTGGACCCCCGCTATGGCCAGGTACCGCCGCTCCGGCGTTTGAGGAGCGGGGTCTGCGGAGCCCCAGTTTCGGGAAGGGGCGGGATTGGGGAAACCGCCGGAGGCACCCACCCACCCACGGACAGGACCACCACCGTGACCACCACCCTCATCACCAACATCGCCACCCTCGTCACCAACGACCCCGCCCTCGGAGAGGGCCCCCTCGGCCTCGTAGAGAACGCCGCCGTCGTCCTCGACGGCGAGACAGTCGCGTGGGTGGGCCCCGCCACGAAGGCCCCCGCGGCGGACGAGACGTACGACGCGGATGGCCGCGCGGCCATCCCCGGCTTCGTGGACTCCCACTCCCACCTCCTCTTCGCGGGCGACCGCACCAAGGAGTTCAACGCCCGCATGGAGGGCCGCCCGTACGAGGCGGGCGGCATCCGCACCACGGTCGCCGCGACCCGCGCGGCCACGGACGCGGAGCTGGAGGCGAACGTCACCCACTACCTCCGCGAGGCGCTGCTCCAGGGCACGACGACGTTCGAGACGAAGTCGGGGTACGGCCTGACGACGGAGGACGAGGCCCGCGCCCTGCGCATCGCGGCCCGCCACACCGACGAGGTGACGTTCCTCGGCGCACACATCGTGTCGCCGGACTTCGCCGATGACCCGGCGGCGTACGTCGCACTCGTCACCGGCGAGATGCTGGAGGCATGCGCGCCGCACGCCCGGTGGGTCGACGTGTTCTGCGAGAAGGGCGCGTTCGACGGCGACCAGGCGCGGGCGATCCTGAGCGCCGGAAAGGCGAAGGGCCTGCACCCGCGCGTGCACGCCAACCAGCTCTCCTACGGCCCAGGCGTCCAACTCGCCGTGGAACTGGACGCGGCGAGCGCCGACCACTGCACACACCTGACGGACGCGGACGTCGACGCCCTGGCGAACAGCAACACGGTGGCGACCCTCCTCCCCGGCGCCGAGTTCTCCACCCGCGCAGAGTGGCCCGACGCCCGCCGCCTCCTGGACGCGGGCGCGACGGTGGCCCTCTCCACGGACTGCAACCCGGGCTCGTCCTTCACGTCCTCGGTCCCCTTCTGCATCGCCCTAGCCGTACGCGACATGGGAATGACCCCGGACGAAGCCCTCTGGTCGGCCACAGCGGGCGGCGCCGCGGCCCTGCGCCGCACGGACGTCGGCCGCCTCACCCCGGGCACCCGCGCCGACCTGGCACTCCTGGACGCCCCGAGCCACGTCCACCTGGCGTACCGGCCGGGGGTGCCGCTGGTCTCGGGGGTGTGGCGGCGCGGCGTACGCGTGCGCTGAGCGGAGCAGCAACGGCTTGGGGGCCGCCCGGTGGGCGGCCCCCAAGCCGTTTGCGTCCGGTTCACCCGGGCATGCGCCCCGTGCGGGCGCGTACTCCTGGGTGCTCCTGGTCAGTGTTTCCTACTCCTCGAGCGTCAGCCCCTTGCGGAGCTTGACGAGAGTGCGCGACAGCAGTCGCGACACGTGCATCTGCGAGATGCCCAGCTCCTCGCCGATCTCCGACTGCGTCATGTTGGCGACGAAGCGCAGCGAGAGGATCTTCCGGTCCCGGGGCGGGAGTTCGGCGATCAGCGGCTTCAGGGACTCGACGTACTCGATGCCCTCGAGGCCGTGGTCCTCGTAGCCGATGCGGTCGGCGAGGGCGCCTTCGGAGTCGTCCTCCTCGGGCTGGGCGTCGAGCGAGCTGGCGGTGTAGGCGTTGGACGCCGCCATGCCCTCGACGACCTCCTCGTTCGAGATGCCGAGGCGCTCGGCGAGTTCGGCCACTGTCGGCGCGCGGTCGAACTTCTGCGCCAGCTCGTCGCCCGCCTTGGCCAGGTCGAGGCGGAGCTCCTGCAGCCTGCGCGGGACGCGCACCGACCACGACGTGTCGCGGAAGAAGCGCTTGATCTCGCCGACGATCGTCGGCATCGCGAAGGTGGGGAACTCGACGCCGCGGCTGAGCTCGAAGCGGTCGATCGCCTTGATCAGGCCGATGGTGCCGACCTGGATGATGTCCTCCATCGGCTCACTGCGGGAGCGGAACCGGGAGGCGGCGAACTTCACCAGGGCGAGGTTGAGCTCGACGAGGGTGTTGCGGACGTACGCGTACTCGTGCGTGCCTTCCTCGAGGGACTCGAGCCGCTCGAAGAGGGTCTTGGACAGGGCCCGCGCGTCCAGCGGCCCCACCTCGTCGTACGGCGGGATCTCCGGGAGCCCCTCAAGGCTCTCGTGCTCTCCGGCGCCGGCGAGCGGGGGCTCGGTCACGGCGGTCGGTACGGCTTCGTGGGCGGGACCCGGGAGCCCTGGGACAGCGGTCTCGGTGCGGTTCGGCGGGGGTGTCGACGTCGCTTGGTCAGTACGCGATTCGTCGAGCCGGGGTGACATGGTCTCCTCCATCGTTCTCGGCATATGGCTGCCGATGCCACTACGTGCACTGCGGTGTGCGGCGCCTCCATGGCCGTCCGTGTCGATTGATGTCTCTTCTACCCCTACCCGCTTCCGCGTCGGAGTCGCAAGTGCGTTCCGTGGCGAAATGTCCGAATTCGGGGGGATGTTCGGGTACCCCAGACCGTAGGGAAGGCGTAATGTTCAAGGGCGTCGTCGCGCGTCGGAGTGCACGGGCGAGCGCACGGTGACAGCCCACGACTTGCAAGCAACAGCCCACGACTTGTCGGGAAGAGAGTGACGGCATGGACCGCGGGACGGTCGGCAGCGCACACAGGGGCCGGCTTCTGGTCGAAGTCCGGAAAGAGGGCCGCAGCGCCGTCGTGACTCCGGCGGGTGAGTTGGATCACCACACCGCCGATCTGTTGCGCGAGCCGCTGGAAGCCTGTGTCGACGACGGCTTCGCACGCCTCGTGATCGACTGCTCACAGCTCGAGTTCTGCGACTCGACGGGGCTCAATGTGCTCCTCGGGGCCCGGCTCAAGGCCGAGGCGGAGGGCGGTGGGGTCCATCTGGCCGGGATGCTGCCCGTGGTGGCCAGGGTGTTCGAGATCACCGGCGCCGATGCCGTCTTCACCGTCCACGAGACGCTCGAAGCGGCGCTGGCCGACTGAGTCTGGTGACTCTCCGTGCGTGGCGTGAAGAGTTACGCGTCAGTTGTCGCTGTGTGATCGATGCGTTACCAGCGTCACACGGATCGTGCCGAATCCATGGGTGTTCGTACGGATCGGCCGGGCAGGAGTCACCCTGAGTCTGTCGTCCACATCCATCAAGTCATTCATCAAGTCAAAGTCCTTGTCGGTGAGGTGAAGTGCTGATGAGCACCACCCGGCCTTACTCGCCGGGCGACCGCGGCCCGGAGTCGGAGGCCGCCGTCGCGGCTGCTCCCGGGTCCGCGGCCGCCCCGGGTTCCGGGGGCCGCCAGGTCCGCAGGCTGAGCCTGAACGGAGCGAGCGGCATCGTGCCCCTGTCGCGCGACTTCACCCGGGAGGCGCTGCACGCCTGGGGCTGGCTGCCCGCCGCCGGCGCGGATCACCGCGCCGCCGCCGAGGACGTGCTGCTCGTGGTCTCCGAGCTGGTCACCAACGCGTGCCTGCACGCCGAGGGGCCCGAGGAGCTCTGGCTCAGCTGCGACGGCAAGGTCCTGCGCGTCGAGGTCTCCGACCGCGGCGCCGGCCAGCCCGCGCCCCGCACCCCGCACCGCGCGGGGCGGCCCGGCGGCCACGGAATGTTCATCGTGCAGCGGCTCTGCCTGGACTGGGGGGTCGTGCGGACGCCCGGTTCGGCGGGCAAGACGGTGTGGGCGGAATTGGGCGCCCCCAACTAGTCCGGGGGGCCGGACCCCTCGCGGACCACCCGGCCGGGGTTCTGGCGCATTCGCCCCCCGGGGCCGTGGCTGGCGCTGATCGCGCTGCGCGCTCGTCCTCAAACGCCGGACGGGCTGATATCCCAAGTTCCCCGACGCGTCGGACCATCACGGATCCGGCGCGTCCTTTGTCTTCCCTCGGCAAGGCCCCGGGCGTACCTTGAGCGCCCAATCTGATGTGCCGTCAGTAAATTCGCTCGCGCGGCACGGACTCGCCCGCACCACGGCATGAGGGGAAAACGAGGTGTCGTACCAGAAACAGACGGCCGCGCTCGTGCTCGCCACGGCCCTGGCCGGATCGGCTCTGCTCGTCGCCGCGCCGGCCGCCCAGGCCGAGGTCCAGAACGTGGACTACCAGTGCAAGACCCCCATCGGGAACAAGGGGGCGGTCTCGCCGATCGACATCAAGAGCGTCAAGAGCGGCAGCGGCTACAAGCTCACGATGTCCTTCCAGAAGGGCGTCTCCTCCAGCCCCGTCGAACTCGGCAAGGGCGCGATGAAGCCCAGCGCGGTGATCAAGCTGGGCGGCGCGGAGAGCGGCACGGTCGCCGTCTCCGGACCCACCAACCCGGAGGCCGTTCCGGCCAACACCCCCATCAAGATCACCGACCTGACGGGCACCTACACGCCCAAGAAGTCGGGCAAGGTCACGTTCACGGCCGGGGTGCTCACGATCAAGGCACTCGGTACGACCACGACGTGTACGCCCGCGAACAACCCCAAGCCGTCCCTGACGCTCGACGTCAAGGGCTCGGGCGGGGGATCGGGCGGTACGGGCGGTTCGGGCTCGGACTCCGGGGCCGACGCGGGGTCGGGCTCCGGATCCGGCTCCGGTTCCGGTGACACCTCCAGTGGCTCGGGGGGCGCGCCCTCCGGCAGCGACGAGCTGCCGCAGACCGGCCCCGCCGACTCCGCGATCGCGCTCGGCACCCTCGGCGGCACCGTGCTGCTCGCGGGCGCGGCCGGTGTGCTGTGGCTGACCCGGCGGAACCAGGCGGCGCGGTCGCGCTGAGTTGCAGGTACGAGCACGGGGAGCCGCCGATGCCGCTGATGCCGTCGACGTGGGGAACGCGTGGGGCGCGTGCGCTGTGTGTGGGCGCCGCGGCGCTGCTCACGTGGTGCGCCGGAGGTCCGGCGGGGGCGGCCGACGGTCCCGCGCGCGGTGTCGGCGACCGTGCCGCGCGGGCCGTCGACGACGCCGCCGCGTGGTCCGTCGCGCCCTCCGCGGGGGCCGGGGCGCGATCCGCGCGGGACGGCGGGCGGCCCTGCTTCTACGCGGAGGGCGACCCCGGATCCGTACTCCAGGACACCGTGTCCGTGACCAACCCGGGGGACCGGCCGCGCACCGTAACCCTGCGCGGCGCCGGTCCGGCCGGCACCGGGAAGTGGCTCGCCTTCGCGAAGCGCGAGGTGACCGTGCCGCCGCGGACGCGTGCCGACGTGCCGTTCACCGTGACGGTGCCGACGGGTGCCACGCCCGGCGACCACCTCGGTGAGGTCGTCGCGCGCGGCGGCGGGCGGGACGAGCGGGTCGCGGTGCGGCTGCGGGTGAGCGGGCCCACGCTGTCCGCGCTCACCGTGGAGCGGGTCCGGGTGGACGCGGGGGCGGGGCGGATCTCGTACGACCTGGTCAACCGCGGCAACACCGTCCTTGAGCCGCGCGTCGCGGTGCGGGCCGAGGGGGTGTTCGGCGAGCTGCTCGACCGCGGGGCGCGGAAGCTGCCGCTCGAACTGGCCCCGGGGCGGCGGGTCTCCCTCACGGAACCGTGGGGCGGGGTGCCCGCGTTCGACTCGGTCGACGTGAAGCTGACGGTCACCGCGGGGGGTGGGGTACGGGAGCTTGGCGCTGCCTCCGCGTGGATCGTGCCCTGGTCCGGGGTTGCCGGTGGGGGCGCCGTGGTCCTGATGGTCGCGGGGGGCTTTGTTGCTGTACGTCGGCGTCGGCGGGTGGAGGCATCCCGTGAACGGTAAGTCGGTAAAAGCCCGCCGCTTCGCGGCGG
>NZ_AOPZ01000307.1 GCF_000414115.1 Streptomyces aurantiacus JA 4570 | reverse complement strand
CGCGCGGAGCGCGGGAGCAGCGGCGGTCGGGACGTCTGACCGGGGACGCCGTGCGGCGAGCGTGCGTCGGGGCGCAGGCGGGGGTTCAAAAGACACCGTCGGCGGCACCCTTCTCCCACGTGGGCACGACACCTCACCGCGAGCGGGAATCGAATCGCCACGACCGGAGTTGGCGAGGGAAATCAGCCGTTTCAGGAGGGGTCATGCGAGCGATTCAGGTTTCCGAAGTGGGCGGTCCCGAGGTGCTGCGACTGGTCGACATTGATCAACCGATGCCGGGCCCGGGCCAGGCGGTCGTGGAGGTCGCCGCGTCCGGCGTCAACTTCCTCGACGTATACCACCGCCAGGGCCGGTACACCCTCCCGCTGCCCTTCACCCCGGGCACCGAGGGCGCGGGCACGGTCCTCGAGGTTGGACCCGGCGTCACCCACGTCGCCGTGGGAGACCGGGTCGGCTGGGTGGAGATTCCCGGCACCTATGCCGAGCAGGCCGTCGTGGACTCCTCCCGGCTCGTGCCCCTGCCCGACGGCGTCGACTTCGAGGCGGCCGCCGCCGTGCTGCTGCAGGGCATGACGGCGCACTACCTCGTCAAGGACGCCTACCCGGTCCAGCCAGGCGACACGGTGCTCGTGCACGCTGCTGCCGGCGGCATGGGGCTTGTGCTGACCCAGCTCATCACCCATCTCGGCGGCAGAGTGATCGGCACAACCTCGACACCGGAGAAGGCCCAGCTGGCGCGGCGCGCCGGGGCCGCCGAGGTGATCCTCTACTCCGCAGTGGACGATCTCGCGGCCGAGGTGAAGCGGCTCCATGGCGGCCAGGGCCTGCCTGTCGTCTTCGACGGCGTCGGCAGGGACACCTTCGATGCGAGCCTCGCCAGCCTGCGACCCCGCGGCCACCTGGTGCTCTTCGGCGCCGCGAGTGGTGCAGTGCCGCCCTTCGACCCCATCCGGCTCGCCCAGGGCGGTTCGCTGACCCTGATCCGGCCAAGCCTCGGGCACTTCATCGCCGATCGGTCCGAGCTGCTCCGGCGCGCCGCCGACGTGCTTGAATTGGTGCGCACCAAGGCGCTTGAGACCACCGTGACGGCCCGCTACCCGCTCGCCGAGGTCGCCCGAGCTCACCGCGATCTGGAGGCTCGGCGTACCACCGGCAAGCTGCTCGTCATCCCCTAGGGCAACCGACGGAATTGACTGACCTGCAGGAACGTGGCTTCCGCCAGGCGTCGATCCCGCGCAGCTGTGTCCGCGATCCCGGGTGATGACCGCCAACGGGAGCCAGCTGCGGTGCGAGCGCAGGCAGAGCCGTGATGCCCGGCCGACCGTCGACCGCGTTTCGTCACCTGGGCAAGCCCATTCCGTCGGTGGCACAACAAGGCCCGCACAGCGAACGAGGGCGTGCCCGCACTCCAGATCGCTTCTTACGGGTTTTCGCCAGCTCAGCAGGATGAGATCTGGAGACGCCGGCGCGAAGGGCAGTCGTTCAGCTTGGTCGGGCGGGCGCTCGGGGCGCCGATGCAGCACGCTCAGCGCGGCCTCTGAGCGGCGGCGAGCGGGAAGAGATATCCCGTGGCATCGCCGCCGGGGAATCGGCCCAGCAGTTGGCCAAGCGGCTGGGCAGATCCCCTTCGACCATCTCCCGCGAGATCGCCCGCAACGGCGGCCGGGACCGCTACCGAGCCGCGTCGGCCGATGCGGCCGCCTACGAGCGCGGGCGCCGGCCCAAGCAGGCCAAGCCCGCCCAACGGCCTGCTCTACGCGCCCTGGTGGAGGCCAAGCCGGCCCATGCGTCGTCCGAAGATCGCCCGCCGACCCACCGGGCGGGGCATCATCCGCGGCATGGTGTCCATCACCGCCCGCCCCGAGCTCTCGGCTGCGCTCGAGCAGGGGGTGCCCCCATGGCGCACGCACCGACCGCCGCGGCGCCCGCACTTCGCGCGGACGATGGGGGTTCAAAGACAGGCTTTCACATACCAGACGACCGTCGGCGTGGCCCGGTGGCAGAGACTCCGGGCCCCAGGAGGCCCGCAGCTCGGCGGTCGGCGGTCGGTGTCAGCGGGTGATGGTCTGTATCTCCTGGTCGATGATCTCCCACAGCGGCACGCCGTCGCAGTTGCTGAGGATGACGCCGACCCAGCCGGTGTCCGGGTAGATGTTCCAGCTCGCGCCGGCACCGGGGTCACCCCCTGCACGTCCCCACACCCACTGGCCGTTAGTGATGTGGACCGGCAGCGTGTAGGCCCCGAACGATGCGTCGGCGGGGGCTGCCCGGCCGCCCCGTAGGCCGCCCCCCTGAGGGGGATGCGGATGCTTGGGCCCGGTAAACAGCTCGGCGTAGTGCGGGTCGAGGACCGTGCCGTCGCTCAGCGCTTGCGCGAACCGGACCAGGTCGGGCGCGGTGGCGAAACCGCCGTCCCCGGGAGCGTCGATGAAGTTGCGGCCCGGGTTCTTGCCCGGCTGGTGCGGGCTCGGACTGCCCTTGTCGAGGTTGCGGACGGCGTCCACCAGACTGCCGTCGGCCAACTCCATGTAGGGGTGCGCGATGTGCTTGTCCGTGAGCCACTGCGGTCTGGTGACGAACGCCGTTCCGGTCATGCTGCAGCGCTTGAAAATGTGCTCCTCGACGTAGTCCCAGTACGGCCTGCCGGTCACGACCTCCACGATCTGTGCAGGAATGGCTACCTCGGCTCCGGCATGGTCGGTGGGGGTACCGGGAGCGCTCACCAGCTCGGCTTGCCGTGCCCAGCGCTCGTTGTACGCACGGACCTCCTCCCGGCTCTGGAAGACGCGCTGCACGTCCACATCCGGGTTGTTCAGCCCGGAGGTTCCGGACAGCAGATGGTGGATGGTCACCTTCTCGGCAACGTCCTTGGCGAAGCCCGTCAGATAGGTGCCCACCGTGTCCCACAGCTTCACTTTGCCCTGCTGCGCCAGCTGCAGGATCGCCACGGCGCCGAACGGCTTGCCCGCCGAGCTGAGGTAGAACGCGACGCCCGGGTCGTTACGGACGCCTTTCTCCTTGTCCGCCATGCCGTAGCTGCGCGACAGCACCGTCCGGCCCCGGTACGACAGCAACACCACACCGGAGAACTTGCCCTCGGCGGCCAGCTTCGCCACGTACCGGTCGTAGGCACCGCCGGGCCGGGCGGCCGGCGGAATGGCGTCAGGATCGGCCGGGGCGGCACGGCCGGGGCGGGCGTTCACCACCTGCACGCCGCCCGCCGCCACACCCGCGGCGGCCACCCCGCCCCAGCGGAGCACCCGCCGCCGATCGACACCACGTACGGAATCCAAGACCATGATCACGTTCCTTCCATCGACACGGGCCCGCCACTGCCGCGCGGTGACCCCCTGCCTCCACCCAAGACGGAGGGATGTCGCTGCGGCGTATGCGTTTTTCGATACGCCTGTGATACGCCACTGGCCGTACTGTGCCCGGGGGACACGAGAGTCCTCGGCATCCCAGCTCGGCCGTAGGGCCGACGAGTCGTTCGTCACCGGCACCGCGATCGGCGTCGTCCCGTGGAGCCGCTCGACGACCGGCTCCGGTGCCGGTTCTCCCTCACGGGACCTGACCATCACGGCGGGACGCCGCGTCCTGAGCCAGTGACCACAGCTCCAGATACGCCCGCTGAATGAACGTGCCGGTCAGGGCGGGAGAGGTGTTGGCGAGGGCGGTGAGGGCCACGCCCGTCCGCGGGCTGAAGCCCGCGAAGGCGGTGAAGCCGCGGGTGCCCCCGGAGTGGTGGTACAGGTCGCCGCCTGGCCGGGGTCTGATGTTCCAGACGAGGGCGATGCGTCGGCCGGTGCGGGGCAGGACGAGGCGGGGTGTGGTGACGTCGGCGAGGGCGGTGCGCAGCGTGCCGGGGACGGTGGGGGGCGCGGTGGCCGGGTCGAGGAGGGCGTCGAGGGTCGCGAGGAGGTCCCGGGCGCTGGATCGGCCAACGCCTGCGCCCGGCAGGGCGGGAATCTGCCAGGGAGGGCGCGCCCGGCCGTGCCAGTAGCCGGTGGCCTGCGGCTGGTCGGTGGCACAGCTCGTGCGGGTGAGGCCGAGCGGGTCCAGTACGCGGGCGGCGAGCAGGGGGGCGAAGGCGCCGCCGGGGCCGTGTGCGGCGTGGGTCAGCAGGGCGCCGAGCAGGCCGACGCCCAGGTTGGAGTAGTGCACGCGGGTGCCGGGGGCGGCGCGCGGCCGGGTGCGGGCTAGGGCGCGGCGCAGGTCGGCGGCGGAGAAGTCGGCGTACGGATTGCTGAACCAGGCGGGCGCGCCCCGGCGCAGCAGGCCCGGCGGCAGCGAGGGCAGGCCCGAGGTGTGGGTGGCCAGATGGACGAGGGTGATGGGGGCGCCACGGAGGCGCGGGGCGGCGGTGCGCGGCAGGAAGCGGGTGATCGGGTCGTCGTACGCGACCTCGCCGCGCGCGACCATCTCGGCCAGGAGCAGGGCGGTGAAGGTCTTGGTGAGGGAGCCGATCTCGAAGCGCGTGTCGGGGTCGGCCGGCGGCCCGCCGCGCAGGGTGGTGCTGCCGGTGGCGAGGAGGACGCGTTCGGGACCGCGCCGCACCGCGAGGGCGACCGCGCAGGCGCCGGGGGCGGTGGTGCGCAGGTCGGCGAGCAGCTCCGCCGCCCAGGCGGGGATCTCCGCGCTCACCACTCCCCCGCCACCCCTGGCGGGTGCCCCGGCGTTCACCACTGATCCGCCGTACCGGCCGGGCGCCCCGCACTCACCGCTGTCCGCCTCCCCGGACGGGTACCCCCGCACTCACCACTGGCCCGCCACCCCGGGTGAGCGCCCACACACTCACCGCTGGCCACCCCGGGCGGGCCGCCCACGCACTCACCGCTGCCCCGCCGTCCCGCCCAGTGCCCGCGAGACCGCGAGGGTGCCCGCGATCGTGGCGACGACCGCGGTGTGCTGGTGGTCCTTGAACCGCAGGCCGGGGTCGTCGGGGACGGGTTCGCCGTCGCGGGGCACGAGGCCGTCCGGGTGCTGGACCCGGGCCAGGCGCTCCCAGTCGGCGGGCGCGCAGTACGGCTCCGGCAGGCAGCATCCGACGATCATCAGCTCGGCGACCAGGTCCCACTGCTCGATCTCGGCCCAGATGTCGATCCACACGGGCAGCCAGGTGGTCAGGTACTCGGCGATGTCATCGGGCAGGCCGGTGGGGGCGCGGCCCCAGTCGGTGAGGTGGAAGACCGTGTGGGTGGCGAAATAGCCGGTCATCCAGTCGACGAGCCAGGGCTCGGGGGTGGCGCCGAGCCAGGTGGCGCGAGTCAGCGTCGGCCAGTCGTAGCCGCGGCCGCCCTGGTCGAGGCCCACGACGCGGGCCGCGTTGGCGACGGCGAGCCCGCGGTTGGGGACGGCTTCGACGGCCCGCACCGAGCGCAGCGCGCTGGTGTGGGCGAGCAGCCGCTCCAGGGGTTCGTGGCGGAATCCGCAGCGGGCGAAGGGTACGTACGTCTCGAGCGGGTCGGTCATCATCGAGTACCGCAACAGCCGTTCGTAGAGCATGTCGCCCTCGCCGAACTGGCGCCAGCAGAAGTCCATCAGGTCGCGGGCCAGGCGCAGCTCGACGCTGCCCGCCGCGGACTCGCGCAGGACGAGGGAGGCGGCGAGCGCGGTCTCGCCGAGGGGTTTGTAGACGCTGTCGGGATCGCCGAGGTCGACGGTGGTGTCCGCGGGCAGCGCGCCGCACTCCCGGTGGACGTGCAGCCAGGCCAGGGCCTGGGCGCTCACCTGGTGGGCGGTCCGCGTCACGGAGGCCGTCATGGGGCCTCCGGTCCGAGCAGGCACCGGGCGATCGCGACGTCGAGCGCGAGGCGCGGGCCGCCGCCGTGCAGCCGGAGGTGCTCGACCAGGGGCACGGGGTCGAGCGGCAGGCGCACCCCCTCGGCGTGCAGCAGCGCGAGCCAGCGCGTGATGCGGGCGGCGGTGGGAAAGTCGCGACGCAGCACGGCGCGGGTGGCACCGCGCGCGAGGGCCAGCGGGGCGGCGCGGGCGGCGGCGTGCACCGGGCCGTCGAGCGCGGGCAGGGCGAGCGGGGAGAGCTGGCCCATGCGGACGGACCAGTGCTGCCAGTCGGTGTCGGAAGCGCCGGAAGCGCCGGTTTCCGGGAAGCCCTCGCTGCCGCTGTCGGCGTCGGCGGCCGCACTGTCGGCGCGATCCGTGAGCACGGGAGCGCCCGATGGCCGTGGCGCCAGGAGGCCCGCTGTTCCGGCGAGGCGGGCGAGGAGCGCGGCGGTGGCCCAGTCCCGCCAAGCGGCGACCCAGGGCTCGGCGGGCCCTGCAGGGGGCGGGTCGGGCGTGCGCACCGGTGGCGGGAACACGGCGAAGGACTGGGTGACGGCGGCCGCGTCATCGGGGTGGAAGACCGCGTCCGCAAGCAGGTGGGGAGCGAAGGCGTCGGCTCCGAGGAACCGGATGCCGGCCAGGGCCGCCTTCGGGTCGTCCGCCCGCTCGACGTGCTCGGCCACGAAAGCCGTGCCCTCGACGCCGCGCAAGACATCAAGGGCACGAAGAGCCAGGTCAGCCGCCGAAGCGGCGTAAACCGTCTGCGACCGATCGGGACTCACTTTCCCTTCGGCTCCTTCGGCTCCTTCGGCGAGATGAGCAGGCCCAGGAGAAGCTCTCCCTTGGCCTCCGGCGCATACGTCGGCGCGTCGCTCAGGGCCGCCTCAGGCTCCACCATGGCCGTTCCGAGCACCGTGGTGTCCGTCGGAGCGATGAGAAGCGGTGTGTGCTGAGCAAGCATCAGTGCCTCCTCATGTAGACGTCGCCACCCTCTTCAGTGACGCCCACCCTCGCACCATTTTAGGGCAATTCATCAATATTGTCTGTTTAGTTAGCAGTGGCCAGTTGTGTCACTGTCTCCTCGAAAGCGCCCCACGCGGACCGCGTATCGGCGGTCTCTTCGTGCGGCGCGCGGAACCACCCCACGAATTCGGCCACGTCCAGCAGGTTCCACCGCAGCCGGTAGAGCGCGAGGGCGGCCGGGTCGGGGGTCCGCCCGGTCAGCCCGGCGTAGTGGGTCAGGGCCGCCGGATCGTCCGCGAGCAGCGACAAGTCCCGCTCGGGGACGGCGAGTCCCACCGTGTCCCAGTCCACGAGCAGGTACCCGTCGTCACCCTCGATGAGGTTGCCCGGGTGCGGTTCGCCGTGGGTGACGACGAGCGGTGCGCCGCGGTGGCGTACGCGCTCGGCGAGCGCCTCGAAGTCGGCAAGGCGCGAGCGGACCGTCGCGGCGTGTACGGCGAGCAGACGACGGGCCGGTTCGGCGAAGGGGCCGCCCGGCCAGGGGCCTGCGAGGTCGCTCAACGCGGCGTGCACGTCGGCCAGTCCGGCTGGTTCCAGCGTGGTCGTCGGGGTGCTGTCCGGCGGCGTACGACCGTGGAGCCGAGCGAGCAGGCCGAGGACGCGGTCGCGCTCCGCGTCACTCAGTTCCTGGCCGAACTCGCCCGCACGGCCCCCGACGTGAGGGAAGACCGTGAGCGCGTACCGTGCGTCCAGCGGGACGACCGAGCTGCCGTCGGCGGCGGGGACGGGGGCGACCACGAACCGCAGACCGTCGTCGCTCGCACGCAGCGCCACCGCCGTGTCCATGGCCTGCCGCAGACCCTTGAGCGCCGCCTCGGCATCCGCCCCGCAGTACTCCTTGTGGTCCAGGTCGGAGACGGTGACGAACCAGCCGCGCCCGTCGTCGCCGGTGACCTTCCAGTGGTGGTCGCCGAAGCCGACGGGCGTGTACGTGACGGCGGTTGGCGTGATCCCGTATCCCGCCAAACCGCGCAGCAGGGTCTCGTCTCGCAGATTGTCCGGGCGGTCCTTCATGGGGCTCACGCTAACAACTGCCTTGAGGATGTGGGCAGTTGATTTCGCCCGTCGACGCTCAGCGGTCCAGCGCCCGCCGGAGCGCCGCGTCCACGGGGCCGAAGGCGTCTTCGGTGGCGAGCCAGGCCGCCAGCGCACCGGCGCGTTCCCGGTACGTCGGGTCGCTCGTGGCGCGGACGAGCGCGTCGGCGAGGCGGGCGGCGGTGAGCCCGGGCAGGGGCAGCGCGCACGGTGCCGTGCCCAGCGCGGTGAGGCGGCCGGCCCAGAACGTCTCGTCGAACTGGACCGGGACCGGCACGGCGGGCACCCCGGCGCGCAGGCCCGCCGCGGTCGTGCCCGCTCCGGCGTGGTGGACCACGGCGGCCACGCGGGGGAACAGACGACTGTGGGGCACCTCGCCGACGGTGATGATGTCGTCGCCGGTCGCCGTCAGGCCGGCCCAGCCCTGCTGGATCACTCCGCGCAGGCCCGCGGTGCGCAGGGCGCGCACGATCAGTTCGCTGAGCCGCCCGGGGTCCGGGACGGTGGCGCTGCCCAGGCCGACGAAGACCGGTGCGGGACCGGCGTCGAGGAAGTCCTCCAGCTCCGCGGGCAGTTGGCCCGTCTCGTGCGGCCACCAGTAGCCCACGACGTCGAGGCCGGGCCGCCAGTCGGCGGGGCGGGGCACGATGTGCGGGCTGAAGCCGTGCAGGACCGGCCACCCTTGGCGTTCGCGGGTGCGGCGGGCGGCCGCGAGGCTGCTCGGTGGCAGGCCGAGCCGCACGCGGACGTCACGGGCGGCGTCGGTGAAGATCCGCTCGATGACCGCGTTGACGGCGTGCCCGGCCAGCCTGTTTCCGGTGGGACCGAGGGAGCGCGCCCCCGCCATGGGGGGCGAGAACGCCCGGGTGGGGTGCATGGGTTGAAGGTTGACGCCGACGCTGGGCAGCCCGAGGCCCTCGGCGATGGCGCAGCCCAGCGGGGCGACCGCGCCGGACAGCACCAGCACGTCGCTGCCCTTCGCCGCCTCGACGAGCCCGGGCGTCAACTGCCCTGCCACCGACTTGGCCAGGGCCATGACGCGCAGCAGCTTGCCCATGCCGGTGCCGCTGCGGTGCAGGGCGCGGCCCCGGTCCGAGTGCGACTCCGCCCTGGGGTCGACCGGCAGGGCGTGGAAGCGGACGCCGGAGCCTTCCGTCAGGCGCGCGAACAGCCCGTGGGTCACCAGGGTGACCTCGTGCCCGGCTGCCACGAGGGCGGCGCCCAGGCCGGTGAAGGGGGCCACGTCGCCTCGTGAACCTGCCGTCATGATCGCAACACGCACAGACAGCAGTATCGCTGAAGTTTCCACCGATTCACCGATATGCACATCGGCCAGTACCCCGAGTACCGTACGGTTTCCCGTACACGGTACGACAAGTGGCTGCCGGTGGACCCCGCGTCCGTGGCAGTCTCTAGCCAGTCGTCTGGCATCCGCCGGACGGCGAGGAAGGAACGACTGAATCCGATCGCGGAATGTCCAACAGGGCGTCGAGGATTGACAGATTCCGGTTTCGGAGTGACCAACGGGGTGTCGAGGAACGATCGATTCCGGCTTCGGAATCTCCAACGGGGTGTTGTCTCACTAATTGATTACGTGACGTTGAAGGCTCCGAGTCCCGGCCTGACCAGCCCACTCCCTCGGGAGTCAGCCGCACGGGAGGCCCATCGGCCCCGCGCGGCATCAGAGCCTGAATCTCCTTCACACGCCGTGCTCAGGGCGGCGCCGGGACATGGCAGACCACATCCGCTGCACTCACTGTGTGAGGAGTTCTCCATGCAAGCGTTAGGTGTCCTCGTCGTGGACCGCCATCCCGTCATCAGGTACGCGCTGTCGTCCCTGCTGGACACAAGAGTGGCGTGGACCGCCGAAGCGGCCACGAGCGACGAGGCATGGAACGCCGTCAGGCAGTGCTGGCCGGGTGTCGTCGTACTCGAGCTGGAGCTGGAGGGCACGACCAGCGGTGCCGATCTGTGTCAGCGGGTGAAGGCGATGGAGAACGCGCCCCGGGTCGTGGTCTTCACCGGAGACGCCTCGCCCGGCGCCGTCGTCACCGCCATCTCGGCCGGAGCCGACAGCTTCCTGCACAAGAGCGTCGGCAGCGCGGAACTGGCCGACGCCGTGGTGCGCACCCACCTCGGCCAGCGCATGTGGATACTCGGCAAGAGCGAACGCGACCACATAGACGTGCGGAGCGTCACGCCCGACGGGCTGCCCGCCATCACCCGCCGGGAAGAACAGGTGCTGAGCCTCGTGCTGCGCCGGTACACCAACGAGGAAATCGCCGGTGAACTCTCCCTGGCCCCGCAGACCATAAAGAACCAGGTCAGCAGCGCCCTGCGGAAGCTGGGCGTCAGCGGACGCCGCGAGCTGTTCCGCAAGTACTCCTCCCAGGCCGGGGTGACCACCGGAGCCAGGGGCTGACGGATCGGGCCGTCGCCCGCAGATCCGTCGTCAGCAGATCCCTCGCCCGCAGATGTCATCCTGTTCCACCCGAACGCCCTTGGACGAAGTCGCGTGCCCCGGCGCGCGCGCCGGGGGAATCGATGATGTCGGACAGCAACTCGCGATGAGCCCGGTACTCGTCGGCGAGCTCTCCGTCGCGTGCCCGGGCGAGGACGGCCTTGCTCGCGAGGACAGCGTGGTCCGCGTGCGCGGCGATCTTCTCCCCGAGCTCACAGGCGGCCGCCAGCGCCGTCCCCGCGGGCACGACGCGGTTGACGAGCCCCAGCGAAAAGGCGCGCTGGGCGTCGATCGGCTCGCCGGTCAGAGCCATCTCCATCGCCACGGCGGGCGCGATCGCGCGCGGCAGCCGCAGCAGACCGCCGGCCGCCGCC
>NZ_AOPZ01000306.1 GCF_000414115.1 Streptomyces aurantiacus JA 4570 | reverse complement strand
CCGCTCGGCGGCCCTCGCCGCGATCGCCGCCGCCGTCGAGGGCGCCGCCGACGAGCTGGCCGCACTCGCCGTACGGGAGGTCGGCAAGCCGCTCACCGAGGCCCGCGCCGAAGTGGCGCGGACCGCCGCGATCTGGCGGTACTACGCCCAGGCCCCCTACGAGCCCGTCGGCGCCGTCCACGAGGCGGCCGCCGGGGCCGGGCTGCTGCTGACCCGCCGCCGCCCGCACGGGGTCGCGGGGCTGATCACGCCCTGGAACTTCCCCTTCGCCATCCCGAGCTGGAAGGCCGCCCCGGCGCTCGCGGCGGGCAACGCGGTCGTCCTCAAGCCCGCGCCCGAGGCCACGGCCTGCGCGCTGCGGCTCGCCGAGATCGTCCAACAGGTGCTGCCGGAGCGGGTGTTCACGGTGGTGCCCGGCGGCGCCGCCGAGGGTGCCGCCGTCGCCTCCGCCGCCGACGCGGTCTCCTTCACCGGCTCGACCGGGGCCGGGCAGGCGGTCGCCCGCGCGGCCACCGCCCGCGGCATCCCGGCCCAGGCCGAGATGGGCGGCCTCAACGCGGCGATCGTCCTCCCGGACGCCGACATCGCGCGGGCCGCCACGCACCTGGCCGCCGCCATCGCCGGATACGCGGGACAGAAGTGCACCGCCACCAGCCGGGTGATCGCCGTCGGCGGCGCCGCCGGGCCCCTGCGGGAAGCCCTCGCCGAGGCGCTGCGGAGCATCCCGGTCGGGGACCCGGCCGACCCCGCCACGGTGTGCGGTCCGCTCATCTCCGAGCGGGCCCGCGAGCAGGTCGGTGACGCCTGGGCGGGCCTCTCGCTGCTGGCCGGCGGCACCGTGCCCGAAGGACCCGGCTGGTACGCGGCCCCCACCCTCGCCGAGAAGGTGCCCGCGGACCACCGGCTGCTGCGCGAGGAGGTCTTCGGTCCCGTAGCGGCCCTGCTGACGGCCGCCGACCTGGCCGACGCCGTCCGCATCACCAACTCCGTGCCCTACGGCCTGGTCACCTCGGTGCACACGGCCGACCTCGACGCGACCCTCGGCGCCCTCGACGAGCTGGACACCGGCATGATCCGGATCAACGCGCCGTCCACCGGCGTCGACTTCCACCTGCCCTTCGGCGGCACCAAGGACTCCAGCCACGGCCCGCGCGAACAGGGCCGCGCCGCGCTGGAGTTCTACACCTCCAGCCGCACATACACCCTGTCACCAGGAAAAACCATGTGACATTGTACGATGGCCGGGTCACGTCGCGGCACGAAGGGAAGACCATGGGCCACCTGAAGCAGCGCACCCTCGTCACCGCCAGGGAGCGCCTGCGCGACCAGGTCGCCCACGCCCTGCGGGCCGCCATGATCTCCGGCGAACTCCGGCCGGGCGAGGTCTACTCCGCCCCCGGCCTCGCCGAGGACTTCGGTGTCTCCGCCACCCCGGTGCGCGAGGCGATGCTCGACCTGACCCGCGAGGGCCTGGTCGAGCCCGTCCGCAACAAGGGATTCCGGGTCACCGAGGTCACCGAGAAGGACCTCGACCAGTACACGGAGATCCGTGCCCTGATCGAGATCCCCACGGTCGGCCAGGTCACGCGGACGGCGACCCGCGAAGAGCTGGAGGCGCTGCGGCCGGTGGCCGAGGAGATCGTGCGCGCCGCGCGCGAGCACGACCTGATCGGCTATCTCGAGGCGGACCGGCAGTTCCACCTCTCGCTGCTCGCGCTGTCCGGCAACGACCGCCTCGTGGAGACCGTCGGCGACCTGCGCAAGCGCACCCGTCTGTACGGCCTGAGCACACTGGACGAGCGGGACCGCCTGATCCCGTCCGCCGAGGAGCACCTGGAACTGCTCGAGCTGATGCTGGCGGGCGACGCCGAGGGCGCCGAGGCGTGCATGCGCCGGCACCTGGGGCACGTGCGCTCGCTGTGGGCCAAGGCCGAGTGAGCGTACGCGGGGGCTGTGCACCACGGCACGTCATGCACAGCTGAGGGATCCCTGGGACCGGAGCGCCGCGTCAGGCTCGTCGTACACCACCAGTACCGCGTCATCGCCTACGTCGCATCCGCCCCGAAGGGACCCATGAACCCCGCGTACGCCACCGCCGATCACGTCTTCACCGTCCCCCTGGACCACGCCCGCCCCGACGGCCCGGTCATCGAGGTCTTCGCGCGGGAGGTCGCCGACCGGACCCGGGCGGGGGAGCAGCTTCCCTGGCTGCTCTATCTGCAGGGCGGCCCGGGCGGCAAGTCCCCGCGCCCGTCCGACGGATCGCCCGGCTGGCTCCCGCAGGCCCTGAAGACCCACCGGGTGCTCCTGCTCGACCAGCGCGGCACGGGTCGCTCCACCCCCGTCACCGCGCGCGCCGCCGCCCGGATCGCCGACCCGGCGCGCCTCGCCGCCCACCTCACCCACTTCCGCGCCGACGCGATAGTCGACGACGCCGAACTCATCCGCCACCGACTCTGCGGCGACGAGCCCTGGGAGACCCTGGGCCAGAGCTACGGCGGCTTCGTCACGCTCACCTACCTCTCCCGTGCACCCCACGCGTTGAAGGCGGCGTACGTCACCGGCGGCCTGCCGGGCCTCGACGCGACCGCCGACGACGTGTACGCCCGCACCTATCCCCGAGTCCGCGACCGCGTACGGCAGTTCTACGCCCGCTACCCCGACGACGCGGACCGGCTGCGCCGTATCGCCGACCTGCTCGCCGCCGCCGATGTCCGGCTGCCCGACGGCGACCGTCTCACCGTCCGCCGCCTGCGCGCCCTCGGTCTGGTCTTCGGCATGGGCGACGGCTTCGAGCGGGTGCACTGGCTGCTCGACGAGGCCCTCGACGCCCACGGCGAGCTGAGCGACACCTTCCTCCACCAGGTCATGAACGCCACCGGCTTCACCGACAACCCGCTCTTCGCCGTCCTCCAGGAGACGATCTACGGCCAGGGGGCCACCGCCGGCCGCTGGGCGGCGGACCGCGCCCTGTCCGCCCACCCGGAGTTCGCCGACGACGCGGACCCCCTGCTGCTCACCGGCGAGATGATCTACCCCTGGATGTTCCGGGAGATCAGGGCCCTGCGCCCCTTCGCCGACGCCGCCGACCTCCTGGCCGCCAGGACCGACTGGCAGCCCCTGTACGACCGGACCGCCCTCGCCGCCAACCAGGTCCCCCTCGCCGCCGCCGTCTACTACGACGACATGTACGTCGACGCGGGGCTCTCCCTCGCCACCGCCCGCGAGGTGGGCGCCACCCGCGTCTGGATCACCAACGAGTGGGAACACGACGGCATCACGGCTTCCGGCGGCCGCGTCCTGGCCCGCCTGATGGAGCTGGCACGCGAGGCCGGCTGAGCGTCAGGCCCGCCCGCCGGGGTCGACGGGGAGGCCGCGCGGCTCCTTGACCCGCTTCATGATGATCTGCGAGTTGACCTCCGCGACCCCGTCCAGGGACGTGAGCCGTTCGATCCACAGGCGTTCGTACGCGGCCAGGTCGGCGACCGCGATGCGCAGCAGGCACCCCGGGCTGCCGAAGAGGCGGTACGCCTCGACGACGTCGGGGATGTCCCGCAGCGCCGCCTCGAACGCCTCGACCGTCGCCCGGTCGCGGCGCACCTCGATGGAGACGAGCACCTCGAAACCGCGGCCGACCGCCTCCGGATCGACGACCGCCCGGTAGCCCCGGATCACCCCGTCCCGCTCCAGTTGCCGCACCCGTCGCATACAGGGCGAGGCGCTGAGGCCGACCCGCTGGGCGAGCTCCTGGTTGGTCAGCCGGCCGTCCTCCTGGAGCTCGCGCAAGATGGCGCGATCAATTCGGTCCATGACGCAATGATGAACTACGAACTCCCGGTGCTCCGGGCGGATTTCGACACCCGATTGCGCGGCTTCTCGCCTATCGTTGCGGCGCCACGAGCAGCGGCCGACGGCACCCCCCCCGACCTCATGGAGAGGCAGGCACATCCCATGGCGCACGCGACCCCCCTGACGCACCCGGCGCCTCCGGCGGCCTCTCGGCGGGTCGTCGTCATCAGCACCGGCGGCACGATCGCCAGCCGTTGGCAGGGGACGGGGTACGCCGCCGACGCCTCCGGCAGCGAGGTGCTGGCCGGGGCCGCCGTGCCGCACGGCGTCACACCCGAGGTCGTCGACCTGTTCAACATCAACAGCTCCCGCATGACCTCCGCCCGGCAGCTCGCGCTGTTGCGCGCGGTCCATGAGGCACTCACCGACCCCGGTGTCGCAGGCGTCGTGGTCACCCACGGCACGGACACCCTGGAGGAGTCGGCCTTCCTGCTCGATCTGCACCACGCCGACCCGCGCCCGGTGGTGTTCACCGGCGCCCAGCGCCCGCTCGGCACCGCCGACGGCGACGGTCCCGGCAATGTCTACGACGCCCTTCAAGTGGCCGCTTCCGTGCGGAACTTGGGGGTGCTCGTGGTCTTCGACGGCGCGGTGCACGCGGCGCGCGGCACGGTGAAGACGCAGACCCTCGCGGCCCATCCGTTCGCCGACCCGTCCGAGGGCCGCGTCGGACGGCTCGGGTTCGGCCGCGTCGACATTCACCGGCGGCCCGAGCGATCCGTGCCGCTGCCCCTGCCCGCGACCGGCACGGGGGCCGCCACCCCGGGGTCCGCCGAACTGCCCCGCGTCGACATCGTGACGCACCACTCCGACGCCGACCCGCTGCTCCTGGACGCGGCGGTCGCGGCCGGCGCGCGGGGCGTCGTACTCGTCGCGACCGGGGCGGGCAACGCGACGCCGGAGTTCGTCGGTGCCGTCGCGGCGGCGGTGGCGCGGGGCGTCCTCGTGGCCGTCACGACGCGCGTGCACGCCGGGCCAGTCGCCGAGATCTACACCGGCGGCGGGGCGGTGGACCTGGTCGCGGCGGGCGCGGTCCTGACCGGCACGTTGCGCGCCGGGCAGGCGCGGATCGCGGTGCTCGCGACGCTGCTCGCGGACGTCGCGCCGGAACGGCGGGACACGCTGCTCCGGCGCCTTCTGGGCTACCCGGAAAGCCACCCGGAGTCCGCTCCGGCCGCCTGACCGCTGTCCGCCCGCGTCTCTTTGAGGCACAGTCAGCCGACCGGCAACGCCGCCCAGTTGGGACACAGGTGGATAACGGAGCGCCTGACCTCTTGTCAGTGCAATTTCACATTACTACGTTACGCGTCACATGGCGGACCGCCGACTCGGGGAGCGGGGCCGCCAAGTGCCGTCAGCAACACGGCAGTTGGGCCGAGATCCCGGCCCCGTCCACGTGTTGACCCTCCACCCCCACCTGGGAGCCCTCTGTGTTTCCTTCGAGAACCCTGCGCAGATCACTGCTCACCGTCGCGACGGCGGTGACCCTGTGCGTCACCGCCGCCCCGCTCGGGCTGGCCGACACTCCCTCCGCGTCGCCCGACGCGATACGCCCGGCCGCCGCCCCCGGTCCGGGGGCCGCCGCGCCCGACCCGCACGACAGGGCCGACCGCCTGGCCAAGGCGCCCAAGCCCTCGGCCAAGCAGATCCCCGCCCCGGGCGGCCTCACCGACGGCCGCGTCCCCGGCCCGCGTACGCCCAAGCCCAAGCACAAGTCGGCGGCCGCCGGTTGCACCCTCGACGACGTCACCCGGCTGTCCCCGGAAGCCTTCGCGGACTTCCTCGCCGACCCCGCCGTCACCGCCGACGGCTGTCTGCGCTCACTGATCTGGACCTGGGACCGGCGCCTCGCCCCGGTGATGTCGGACGCGCACGTGCAGGCGGTGTCCCGCCGCATCGGCTCGCTCGCCGCGGGCCACGACGGCAAGAACGGCAGCCACCTCCTGGAGATGTTCACCTACCTGCACGCCGTCGCGTACCACGACTTCTCCCGCGACGAGATCGACGTCACCGACCCGCCGACCGTCGCCGCCATGCGCGCGGCCGTCGACGCCTTCGGCACGGCGGCCCGTACCTTCGACGTGACCCCCGCCAACGCGCAGACGCTGCGCGAGGCCCTGTACGCGGCCGGCGCGCCGGGCCTGCGCCAGCACCAACTGCCCCTGATCAAGCGGGTCCTGAAGACCATGGACGCCGACCGCCCGGCCACCCACAAGGACCGCGCCTGGGCCGGGGCCGCGCTCGCCGCGCTCTCCCTCAACTACCTCGGCGTCTACCCCGGCAACAAGGACACCGCCTTCCACACCGCCGTGGCGGCCGACCCGTCCTACCGCGCCGCGTTCAAGGCGTTCGCGGGCCACACCCACCTCAAGGGCACGGAGAACGACTGGGTGGTGCGCGACGCCCTGCTTGAGTACGGCCGCCTGGGCCAGATCGACGCGATCCGCGCCGAGATCGTCGCCGGCCTCGGCCCGCTGCTCGGCGTCACCGCCCGCAACTTCGGTGACCTCAGCGCCCCGTGGGCGAAGGTCGCCACCTGGCTCGTCGAGTTCGACGCCTGCGCCCCGTACAAGGTGTGCAGGGAGGACATCGAGAAGCGCCTGTTCCCCCGCACGGACAGCTACGGCAAGCAGGGCTCGGACGGGATCGTGGTGCGCTCCGCGCTCGACCGCGCCACCGTCGACCAGCTCTACTACGCGAGCAGGCAGGTCAAGGCGCAGTTCCACCGCGTGGTCGGCTCCCAGGAGCCGCTGGCGGGCGACCCCAACTCCAACCTGCGCGTGGTCCTTTACGCGTCACGCGCCCAGTACGAGAACTTCCAGCCCCTGCTCACCGGCCTGAGCACCGACAACGGCGGCATGTACATCGAGAAGGGCGCCACCTTCTACACGTACCAGCGCCGCGTCCCCCAGGACTCCTCCCTCACCCTCGAAGAGCTGTTCCGGCACGAGTACACGCACTACCTCAACGGCCGCTGGGCGGTGCCCGGCTTCTTCGGCGAGGGCCCCTGGTACCAGGGCGACCGGACCACGGCGATGGACGAGGGCACCGCGGAGTTCTTCGACGGCGCCACCCGCGACGACGGCATCAAGGTCCGCAAGTCCCTGGTCAAGAGCATCATCGCCGACACGGCGAACGGCGGCCCGCGCATGACCGTGAACCAGATCCTGCACGCCACGTACGACGGCGACGGCTTCCGCTTCTACAGCTACGCGGGCACGTTCTTCGAGTACCTGTGGACCGAGCGCCCCGCCCTGCTCAAGGAGATGTACCGGCTGCTGCGCGCCGACAACCCGGCGGGCTTCGACGCCTGGCGCGACCGGCTCGGCAGGGACACGAACCTGCAGCGGGGGTACGACGCGTTCCTCGACCAGCAGATCAAGAACGTCGACGACCTGTTCGTGCCGGACACCAAGTACGTGCCGGTGGAGAAGCTGCACGCCACCTCGTCCGCCCGGGTCCGCGACTCCTTCAAGGCGACGACGGGCATGACACCGCAGTGCGCCCCCGGCGGCTCGAAGGACCGCCCGACCTTCGCCTGCACCGGCCGCGTCACGGCCCGGCTCACCGGCGCGACCAACCCCGACCTCGTCTTCAAGGACATGTCCGAGACGGTCGACTACTTCATCCTCGACCGGTCCAAGAGCGGTGACAACAACCTCACCGACATGAACTGCTCGTTCGGCGAGGTGCAGATCTGGTCCGACGGCCGGGGCGGCACGTCCGACTTCCGCTGCGAGGGACCGCTGCGCGGCTGACCTCCGGCCCGCCGCCCCACCGCCTCGCGACCTGCCCAGCGCCCCAGCGCGCTGGGCAGGCCGAGGTGGGCAGGCGTGCGCGCCGGCACCCACGCGTCGTCCGTGGTGGATTCCGTGGTCAGCACGGAGGCGTCCCGTACCTCCGCCGGGAGAAGCTGTGACCACACCGATCGGGACCGGCAGAACACACCGGGGCGATCGCGACCCACGGCTACGGGAGTCACCATGAGCAGCACGGACAGCAGCAAGTACGAGGGTTTCACGGCGGACGAGCGGGCCGCGATGAAGGACCACGCCCGGGAGCAGAAGAAGGCAGGGCGCGCCGGATCGCGGGCGGACAAGGCGGCGGAGGCGGAGCGGGACGTACTCGCGAAGATCGCCGAGATGCAGGACGCGGACCGGGCCATGGCCGAGCGCGTCCACGCCGTCGTCACGGCCGCCGCCCCGGCCCTCGCCCCGAAGCTCTGGTACGGGATGCCCGCCTACGCGCTGGACGGCAAGGTCCTCTGCTTCTTCCAGAGCGCGGCGAAGTTCAAGGCGCGGTACGCGACGCTGGGGTTCAGCGACCAGGCGAAGCTGGACGAGGGCACGATGTGGGCGGCCGGGTTCGCGCTGACCGAGGTGACGCCCGAGGCGGAGGAGCGGATCGCCGCGCTGGTGAAGCAGGCGGTGAGCTGAGAGCCCGTCCGAGGGCGTGCACCCGGAGCGGGCTACCGGACGGCCGCCGGAGCGAGGCCGAGTTCGGCGAGCGCGGCCGCACCCGCGGCGGCGTGCTCGCCCCCGGCGAGCAGCAGGGTGCGCGCCGACTGGTAGGGGCAGCCGGCCGCGTCGAACGCCGCCGCGGCGGCGAGTTGCCGCGGCAGATCGCCGTCGAGCAGGGCCTCCGCGCGGTCCACCTGGGCGGTGGCGACCGGGTTGCCGACGACCACGGTCCGGGCGGCGTCGATCCGGTCCCGGGCGTCCGGGTGCCCGGCGAGCACCGCCGCCTCCGCCCGCAGCGCCACGTACCAGTGCAGCCAGATCCAGCACACCCACTTCCACACCTGATCCGGCTCCGGCGCGAGGCGCTCCAGGGCCGCCTCCGCGTCGCCGCGGTGGAGCAGGACCGTCGCGTCGAAGACCGCGCCGTAGCCGAGCCGGTGTTCCGCCGCCGTGTCCGCCCGGTCGACGATCGCGAGCCAGGCGGCCCGGGCGTCGTGGTCGCCGCGCAGGCCGTGGATCATGGCGACGGACGCGGCCGCCGCGCCGAGGGACAGCGACTGCTGGCGGCCGCTCTGCTCCCACGCGTCGAGGAACCGCACGCTGCGGGTGCGTACGTCGTCGGCATGCCCGGCGAACGCGTCCGCGACCAGGAGCCAGGCCGTGGCGTGATGGCCCGCCTCGGCGAGCAGCGGGTGGTCGGCGAGCCGCCTGCCCCACTGGCGGGCCTCCGGCAGTTCCCCCACGCCCACCGTGGTTCCGGCGGCCATGGCGAGGGCGTCCATCAGTTCGTGCGTACTGGCGGGGGTGGGCGGCGCGGAAGCCAGGATGTCTATCCGGCGCCGGGCCGCCGCCGCGGTGGCGAAGGACTCACCGGCCCAACTCTGGGCGCCGGAGAGCGCGTCGAGGGCGGCGGACTCCGCCACCGGGTCGCCCGCGCGGCGGGCGAGAGCGACCGCGTGCTCGGCGCGCCCGACCGTCTCCCGCGCGGTGTCGGCGGTGTGGTCCAGGTCCCCTTGGATCGCGCCGAACGCGTCCGCGAGCACCGCCGCCTCCGCCAGCGCCACATCCGCCTCGGCGGCCGGGGCACCGCCGGACAGCTCGCGCGCCTCCGCGACCATGGCGGTCACCTCGTCCACGGGAGGCATCCGCGTGAACGACGTGGAGAAGCGGTACGCGACGGTGGCGGCGGCCGCCAGATCGCGGCCCGCGCCGACGCCGTCCCCGGCCCGCCGGGCGGCGTCCGCCGCGGCACGGTGCAGGCGGAACATGTCGTCACCGAGCCTGCGGCACCCGGCCACCGCGGCGGCGTGCCGCAGTGCCACGGCACCGGTGGCGTCGTCGGCGAGCCGGGCGGCTTGCTCGTACCGCTCCTGTGCCTCGCCGAGCAGATTGCGGGTGAACGCCAACTCGGCCAGGGACAAGGCGAGACGGTGGGCGTCCGCGCGCCGGCGCGGCTGGTCGGCCGCCCAGGTGAGCGCCGCCCGGAGGTCGTCCGCCAGGGCGTCGAACCGGGCGCGCCAGTCCGCGCCCGAGGCGTCCCCGAGTGCGGTCGCGCCGGCCAGGCACCAGTCCAGGTGGCGGGAGCGGACAGTGTCCGGTTCACGGGCGTCGGCGAGCCGTTCCGTCCCGTACTGCCGGATGGTCTCCAACGCCTGGTACCGGGTGCCGGACGCGGACGGAACCACGGTGAGCAGGCTCTGTTCGGCGAGTCTGCCGAGCCCGTCGGCGACCGCGCCCGGATCCAGCGGCGCGAACCCGGCGACCTCGGCGGCCGCCGCCGCGGTGAACGGCGCGACGAACACCGCCACCCGGTGCAGCAGCGCCTGATCCCGCGGCTCCAGCAGGTCGTGGCTCCAGTCGAGCACGGCCCGCACCGACCGGTGCCGGTCGTCGGCGCGGGCGCCGCCGGTGAGGATCCGCAGCTGATCGGCGAGGCCGTCCGCGAGGCCGTCGAGCCCGAGCGTGGACCACCGCGCCGCCGCCAGCTCGATCGCCAGCGCCATGCCGTCGAGCCGCTCGCAGATGGACACGACCCCCTCGCTCACCGCCGGGCCCGGGGGCCAGCCGACCGCCGCCGCCCGGTCCATGAACAGGGCCACCGCCTCCGACTCGTCGCCGCCGGCCCGCGACAGCGGCGGGACCGGGAAGATCCGTTCGAACGGCACCATCAGCCGGGCCCGGCTCGTCGCGAGCACCCGCACGCGTGGACAGGACGTCAGGAGCCGTTCGAGGAACGGAGCCACCCCGTCGCGCACCTGCTCGCAGTTGTCGAGCACCAGCAGTGCCTGACGGTCCGCCAGCGCGGCGAGCAGGGCGTCGTCGATGCCGAGCCCGGGCTGCTCGCCCACGCCGGCGGCCGCCGCGACCGCCGCCCCCACGCGCTCGGGGTCCGTGACCGAGACCAGGTCGATGAACCACACCCCGTCGGCGAACTCGGCGGCCACGTCCGCCGCCACGGCCAGCGCGAGCCGCGTCTTGCCCACTCCGCCCGGGCCGACGGCGGCCACCAGCCGGTGGGCCCGCACCGCCTCGGCCAGCTCGCCGCGCTCCCGCGCCCGGCCGATGAACGAGGTCAGCGGTGCCGGCAGGGCCGGGGCCGGGCGCGCCTGTTCCGCGGGTGCGCGTTCGGCCGCGTGCCGGGACAGCGCCCGCCGGTCCGGCACCTCCAGCTTGCGCAGCAGCGAGGAGACGTGCGACTCGACGGTGCGTACGGAGATGAACAAGCGCGCGGCGATTTCCGCGTTGCTGAGGTGCTCCCCGAGCAGCGCGAGCACTTCGGCTTCCCGAGCCGAGATCACTGGTGTCGACACCGCCTCATTATCCGTGGCGGCTTCCGTGGTCAGCACGGAGGCGGCCCGCACCCCCGCCGGGAGAGGCTCGGACCACAGCGATCAAGCCCGACAAGGGCGTTCGGCCCGCTGGAGGGCCGCTGCATACGCGAGCACCACTGCATACCGGAGGACCGATGAAGACCGCACCCCGCCCCCGTGCCCGGCGCCGCCGCGACACCGAGCACCGGCTCACCCACGACGTCGACGTCTGGGTGGCCACCGCCTCGCCGGACGGCGCGCCGTACCTGGTGCCGCTGTCCTTCGACTGGGACGGCGAGACGCTCCTGTTGGCCACCCCGGCGGACAGCCCGACCGGCAGGAACCTGGCCGCGACGGGGACCGCCCGACTCGGGCTCGGCTCCACCCGCGACGTGTCCATGATCGACGGCGAGGTCGAGGTCTTCGAGATCGACGCGCTGCCGCGGCAGCGGGCCGAGAGGTTCGCCGCGCGCACCGGCTTCGACCCGCGCGTACCGGCCACGCCCTACCGCTGGTTCCGCATCACTCCGCGTCGCGTCCAGGCGTGGCGGGAGGAGAACGAACTGCGCGGCCGCGAGCTGATGCGCGACGGCGACTGGCTGGTCCGGCACTCCGACCCGTCGGACAGCCCCTAGGAAACGCCCTCGGCGCCCTCGGTCTCGTCCTCGTCCGGGTGCAGGGCGTCGAGGATGAGGGAGATGCCGAAGGTGAACTCGTCGGCGTAGGCGTAGCCCGGCTTGAGGACGTGCTCCGTGGCGAGTTCGGTGAGATGGGGGTAGGCGTCGGCGGGCATCTCCCGCAGGATGGCGCCCGCGACCTCGTCCAGCCCCGCCGAGTCGCTGAACGGCAGGCTCACCTCCCCGGTGGACCGTGGTGCGCGGCAGGGCCTGCCCGTGTGCAGCCGACACGTGGGCGACCCGGTGCTGGCCGGCAACCGGACGCGCCGGGTGGACTTCGCGCTGTTCATGGTGGAGGCGCTCACCGACGACGCGCTCGTCCAGGAGGCACCGGCCATCGTCGGCTGCCGCACGCCCAGCGCCCTCGCCCACGCCCAGCGCCCTCGCCCACGGCCACGCCTGGAGCGTGTCGGCGCCCGGTGTGGCATCGCCCGGAAGCCGTACGCCTGCAGGGAGAAGTCGAGCGATGCGTCGACGCCCTCAAGCACTTCCTCAGCCGAGGCGGAACTGCTGGTGGTGCTTGTTCTCGTCGGTCCACTGGACGAGCTTGCCGCCGTCCGTCCTGTCCTCGCTGAGGATGGAGAGGACCTTGCCGCTGTGCCGGGCCTCCAGGGCGAAGTAGCCGTCGTCCTTCTGGACGAGCTTCCACTCCTGGTTCGGCCTGTTCCCCAGGGGCCACTGGATGACCGGGGTGCCGTTGTCGATCTTCTCGCTGTCGACCGACATCGGCTTGCCGCTGTGGACGGCGCGGACGATGTAGTAGCCGCCGGTGGTCGCCTCCAGGTTCCACTTCTGGTGATCGCGGTCCGCGTATGCCCACTGGATGATCGCGGCGCCGTCGGTCTTCTTCTCACCGTCGACGGACACGGCCTTGTCACTGTGGCGGGCGATCAACGTGGCGGTGAAAACGGCTGTCATGGCGCCTCCTCCACGATGTCTTCCAGGGGTCTGGAGAACTGCGTCCACCCTGCCCGCCCACAACGATGTCCCGCAGGCAATGACCCAAAACGTCCGAAAAGCGCACCATCTGCTTTCGGCCGGACCTCGCCGAGACGATCAGCGGACTTGCCCACCCGATCCCGCTCTGCGGGACCCGAGCGGGCCAATCCGCCGCGCGTCGAGAGCCAACCGGCCCCTCATCCGAACCATCGGACACGCCCTAGTGACTGTCCGGAAGGCCCGTTCTCAACCGCTCCCGCACCCGCAACTGCGCCGCACGATCAGGGACGCGGGCGGCACGGCCTCGGCGGAGGCGCTGTCGGCACCGTCGAGCAGCACGCCGACGGCGCGTCGCGCCATGGCCCGCAGGGGCTGTTCTGCGACGGTCAGGGCGGGGGCGGTGTGGGCGCTGTCGGGGGTCCCGTCGAGGCTGACGACGGCGAGCCCGCCGGGTACGGACAGTCCGGCGGCCGAGGCGCCCGCGAGCACCCCGATGGCCTGTTCGTCGGTGGCGGTGATCAGTGCCGGGGGCATGGCGCCGCGGGCGACGAGGTCCCGGGTCAGTGCGGCCGCGGCGGCCCGCGCGTAGGCGCAGCGCAGGAGCGTGTCGTCGGTGCGGCCGACGGCGGACTCCCAGGCCGCGCGGCGGTGGCCGACGGGGCCCGCGTCGTGGGGGCCGGCGAGGAAGGCGACGCGGTCGTGGCCGTGGGAGCGCAGGTGGGTCACCGCCGTGTGCACGGCGGCGTCGTTGTCGGCGCTCACCACGGGGGAGTGGCCGGACGCGGGCCGGTTGTGTACGTAGACGGCGGGGACGCCGGCCGCCTCGGCCTCGGCGGCCACGTCGGCGCCGCCGTCCGCGGAGACGATCACGAGGCCGTCGACCTGAGCGGCGAGGAAGCGTTCCACGAGGTCCTGTTGGCGGTCCGCCGAGTAGTCGGCGTTGCCCGTCAGCGTGAGTTTGTCGCGCGCACCGAGGGCTCGCTCGATGTGCCGGGCCAGGGCACCGAAGTAGGGATTGGACGCGTCGGCGAGGACGAGCCCGACGACACCGGTGGTGCGTGAACGCAGGGCGCGGGCGACGCGGTTGGGGCGGTAGTTGAGCTCGGCCGCCGCGGCGAGCACCCGCTCCCGCTCGCGGGTCGCGGCGGCGACCGGGCGGGGGCCGTTGTTCATCACGTAACTGACCACCGCTGTCGAGGCCCCGGCCCTGCGGGCCACGTCGGTCAGGGTGGCCGCTCTGGCTGCTCGCTTCGTCATGATCCTTGCATTCTGGCATCTAAACGTTTAGACATGGGGGCCGGGCGGCGCACCTCGTACGCCGTCTCGTACACCTCGGACGAAGGGAACACGGTCCGTGCCTGCTCTTCCGCTGGTCATCGACACCGACACCGGATCCGACGACGCGGTCGCGCTGCTGCTGGCGGCCGCCGGCGGACTCGGCGATGTCCGGGCCGTCACCACCGCGGCCGGGAACGTTCCGCTCGCCACCGGCACCCGCAACGCCCTCATCTCCCTGGAGACCGCGGGGCGCGCCGACATACCCGTGTATCCGGGCTGCGCACGCCCGCTGGTGCGGAGCCTGTCCAGTGCGCAGCATGTGCACGGTGAGGACGGGATGGGGGACATCGGTCTGCCCGAACCGGCGCGCGCCCCGGAGCCGCCGCACGCGGTCGACGTCCTGCTCGGCCTGCCCCGCGACCACCCCGGCGAGCTGACACTCGTCACGCTCGCCCCGCTCACCAACATCGCCGCTGCGCTGACGCGTGATCCGCTGCTGTTCACCCGCTACCGGCACGTCTACTGCATGGCAGGCGCGGCCGACACGCGAGGGAACGTCTCGCCCACGGCCGAGTTCAACGTGTGGGCCGATCCCGAGGCCGCGCGGATCGTCACCCGGGCCGCCACGCCCGACAAGGTGACCTGGATCGGCTGGGACGTCTCCCGCAAGGACGCCGTCATGACCCCGGAGGACCAGCGGCGCCTGGAGCGCCTCGGCACTCCCATGGCGACCTTCGCCCATCGCGTCAACCGCACCGTGGCCGACTGGGCCCGCGACGTCACCGGCCTGGCCGGATACGACCTGCCCGACCCCGTCGCCATGGCCGTCGCCCTGCGGCCCGAACTGATCACGGAGCGGGAACAGGCGTACGTGGACATCGCCGTGGGCGACGAGACCCGGGGACAGATGATCATCGACCGTCGCAGGACCGCGCCCGCGCCCAACCTGACCCTGGTGCGGCGCGTGGACGAAGTCGGGTTCAAGGGGCTTCTGTTCGACGCGCTGGCTCGCCGGATTCCGGCCTCGGTGCCGCCGGGCGCGCGCCGAGGTTTCGGCCTCGCTCCGCTGTCCGCCGCGCCTGCCGCCCCCTCACCGGGAAGCCGCCGATGAACTCCAGCGAGCCGACCCCCGCCCTCATTCCCTCCCGCGCTCCTGTGCCGCGGTACGAACTGCACTGTCACCTGGACGGTTCCGTGCGGCCCGGAACGGTCGCCGACCTCGCTCGCGAGCAGGGCGTCCTCCTGGACGGGCCCGTGGAGGAGTTGGTGATCGCCCCGCGCGACTGCGGCAGCCTCACCCGGTTCCTCACCTACATCGACGTCCCCTTGCGGGTGCTCCAGACGCCCGCCGCCCTCACCCGCGCGGCACGCGAACTCGTCGAGGACTGGAGCGCCGACGGTGTCGTGTACGGCGAGGTCCGCTTCGCCCCGCAACTGCACGGCCGCCGCGGCATGACGCTGGACGACGCCGTGCGGGCCGTCGCCGGGGGCCTGGCCGCGGGGCGGCGGGACACCGGCGTACGGACCGGACTCCTGCTGTGCTGTCTGCGCCACCAGTCCCCGGACGAGAGCCTCGCCGTCGCCGAGACCGCCCTGCGTCATCGCGAGGCGGTCGTCGGACTCGACCTCGCCGGTGACGAGAGGCTGCACGGCGGGCGCCCGCACCGTGCCGCGTTCGATCTCGCCCACGCGGCCGGGCTCCCCTGCACGGTGCACGCCGGGGAGGCCGCGGGGCCCGCGAGCATGTGGGAGGCGATCGATGTCCTCGGCGCCCGACGCATCGGCCACGGGGTCCGCTGCGCCGGCGACGGCGCGCTCCTCGACCGCCTGCGGACCGACCGCGTCGCCCTGGAGATGTGCCCCACCAGCAACGTGCAGACCGGCGCCGTCCCCGGCCTCGCCGCCCACCCCGCCACCCGCCTCCTGGCCGCCGGGCTCCCGGTCACCATCAGCACCGACACCCGCACCACGTCCGCGACGTCACTCACCCACGAGTTCGACGCCCTGCGGCGCGGCGCCGCTTGGACCACCAGGGAGGAGGCCCGCACCCAAGAACACGCCGCCCGGGCCGCGTTCGCGTGACGGCGCGGGAGTTGCTGGGGGCGTCGCCCCATGTCCGGTTCTTTCAGCCGGACTTGTTCACGTGGCGGCCGCCCCGGATCACCCCGCCCCCGCGGCGGCCGACCTTCCTGGCGGCTACTTGCCGACCGGGGAGACCGCGATGCAACCGGCCACGACGTTCTCGCCGGATGCCTCCTTGATGACCTTGCCCTTGTAGATCACCTTGCAGGTGAGGTCGGAGCCCGTCGGGTCCGTCGAGATGGGGACGACGGTGGGCGGTGTGATGCCGCGCAGCGTCACCGTCTTCTTCCACGGCAACTTCGGGTCGGCTTCCTTCTCCAGCTTCGGGTTGGCCGCGGAACCGCCGCCCGCGGCGAACTCGATCTCGTCGACGCTCTTGCCGGAGACCTCGTAGGTCACCTGGTACTTCTCGTTGACGGCCTTGTCGACGGCGTCGACGGCCTCCTCAGCCTCGGAGCAGGCGGCGAGGCTCAGCGCGAGTCCGGCGGCGGCGAGGGCGCACGCGGCGGTGCGGATGTGTCGGTGCATGTCGGCAGGGAACAGTAAAGGGCTCGCAAAGTCAATTTGTTGTCGAGCGGTAACCGCAGTTCAGGGAGCGGTCAAGGGGCGTGCCAGAGCCCTGTGGTGGGACTCGGGGCACGGCAGCGGCGGGCTCCCGCATAGCCTGACGGCATGGAAGCAGTGTTGGTCAGCGCGTGCCTGCGCGGAGTGCCCTGCCGCTACGACGGGCGGCACAAGGCGTCCCCCGAGTTCGACGAGGCCGTGGCCGGTCGTGCGGTCGTCTCCTTCTGTCCGGAAGTCGCGGGCGGCCTCGCCACGCCGCGCCGGCCCGCCGAGCTCGTCGGCGGTGACGGACACGACGTGCTGGACGGGACGGCGCGGGTCGTCGAGGACACGGGGCGTGACGTGACGGCGGAGTTCGTCGCCGGAGCGCACCGCGCGCTCGCGGCGGCGCGGCACGGGGGCTGCGCGGAGGCGCTGTTGATGCCGCGCAGCCCCTCGTGCGGCCGGGGCGCGGTCTACGACGGGTCGTTCGCCGGGGGGCTGGTGTCGGGCGACGGGGTGACGTCGGCGCTGCTGGAGCGGCACGGCATCACCGTGCGGTCCGCCCCCGGAGTGTGACGCGGCCTGCCCGGCGTGGGGTGTGCGAGGTGGCCCCTGAGCGTGAACCCGGGTGCCGTGGCATAGTCCGGGGTCACCTTGATTGCCCTGCCCAGGAGTTGACGGGCCGCCAGGTGGTCGGCGGGGCGGTTGACGGACTCGACCGCCAGGAGGTCCGCACCCCGGAAGAGGAGCACCGAGAACGCGCCGGAGTTCACGTCGCCGAGTACCACCTCCGTATCGTGGCCGCCTCCGTCGGTAACTCCCGTGATCTGGAGCCTTGTTGAGAACTGGTCGCTCCAGAACCAGGGCAGTTCGTCGTAGGCGCGGGTCGTCGACCCGGTGATCCGCTCGGCGGCGAGCCGGGCGTGGCCGACGGCGTTCTGCACCGATTCGAGCCGCAGCAGGTTCCCGGAACGCACCTGCGGGAACGCCGCGCAGTCCCCGATGGCGGAGATGCGCGGATCGCCGGTCAGCAGGCGGGAGTCGACGGTGATGCCGCCGTTCACCGCGAGACCGGCCGCCGCGGCCAGTTCCGTGCGCGGGGTGACGCCGACGCCGACCAGGACCAGGTCGGCGGGCAGCCTGCGCCCGTCGGCCAGCTCCACCGACGCCACGCGCCCGCGCCCGTCGCCGTGCAGGGCCGCGACGCCCCGGCCGAACAGGAACCGGGTGCCCTCCTCGCGGTGCAGCCGCGTGAAGTGGCCGGCGGTGGGCGCCGAGACGGCCCGGGCGAGCGGACGGTCGAGCGCTTCGACGACCGTCACCTCGCAGCGCGCACGCCCGGGCACCCGCGCCGTCGGGCGGCCTGTCCCCCGAGCCGTCGAACCCCCGGACCCCCGAGCCGTCGCACCCTCCGGCTCCGGCACCACCGAGCGTGCCACGGAGGCGAATTCGAGGCCGATGAACCCCGCGCCCACCACCACCGCGCGCCGGGCGGTGGCGAGCGCCGCCCGCAGCTCGGCGGCGTCCTGCTCGGTACGCAGGGTGTGCACGCCGCGCAGCCCGGCACCCTGCACGTCGAGCGCCCGCGGCCGCGCGCCCGTGGCCAGGACGAGATGGCCGTACTCGTACGAGGAGCCGTCGGCGAGCCGGACCGTGCGGGCGGCCCGGTCGATCTCCGTGACGGTGCCGCCGACCAGGTCGATCGACTGGCGTACGTAGTACGTGGCGGGCCGCAGCCAGAGCTGGGACTGGTCCGCCTCGCCCGTGAGGTACGCCTTGGACAGCGGCGGACGCTCGTACGGAAGGGCGTCCTCGGCGCTGATGAGCGTGACGGATCCCCGGTAGCCGTGCTCGCGCAGGGACACCGCCGTCTGGTGGCCGCCCTGTCCGGCGCCCACGACGACCACGGACGCGGGGTGTGTGCTGTTGGTCATCAGTACTGCCGTTCCGGGAGGTGGACGATCAGGCCGTCCATGTCGCTCGTCACCTTGAGCTGGCAGCTCAGGCGGCTGTTGGGGCGGCGCGGGCAGGCGGTGAAGCCGAGCATGTCGTCCTCGTCCGGGCGCGCGGGCTCCAGCTGGTCGAGGTGCGCCTCGTCCACGTAGACGTGGCAGGTGGCGCACTGCGCGTGGCCGGCGCACTGGGCGACGATGCCGTCGACGTCGTTGAAGACGGCGCCGCGCATGACGCTCGTGCCGACGGCGACGTCGATGGTGCGCGCGGTGCCGTCGGTGGCGACGTAGGTGATTTTGGGCATGCCGGAACTCCTCGGTACTCCGTGACGGCGTCCGGCCGCGCGTGCGGGGCGCGCCAGGGCACGGACAGCGGTCAGCTGGGAACAAGTGGAATCGGTGCAAGGGGGAGGGCGCCGCCGGTGGCCGGTGGGGGACGCGACACCCCTGCCAACCCGCCCTCATCTGTCGGCCGTTCGGACACGCGACGTCCTCGGCCGGGGATGCGGCGGCGCGTTGGAACGTACCAGAGGAGTTACCGGCGCGCTAGGACACGCCCTGGGCGGGGTCGTGCGAGTGCAAGGGGCGCCGGTGGGGGAGCCGGTGGGTCATGAAGGGCCGGTCGGTGGTGAACTCCCGGAACTTCAGGGCGGCTTCGGAGAGGTAGGCGTCGCGGTTCCGGACCAGGGTCAGCACCCGGTGGCAGCCGGGGGCGTCCAGGTGCAGCCAGGCGACCGGCACGCGGGTCTCCATGCCGGCCTGGCGGGACATCGCCGGGATGAGTCCGATGCCGAGTCCCGCGCTGATCATGTCCTGGCTGGCGCCCGGTTCGTCGCCCTCGCAGGACAGCCGCGGCGTGAGCCCCTCGGCCGTGAACAGCTGGTCGAGGAGGGTGCGCTGCCACTGGCCCGGGCGGGTGGTGACGAAGGGCTCGTCGGCGATCTCGGGGATCGTCACGCTCTCCCGCCCATCGAGCCAGTGCCCGGGCGGAACCGCGAGCAGCACCTCCTCGCGGGCCAGCTCGACCGACTCCAGGTTCGTGCCGGTCAGCGGCTGCGAGGCCACGCAGAAGTCGACCTCTCCGGCGCGCAGTTGGCGGGACATCTCCGCCGCGTCCGACTGGTAGAGGCGCACGTCGGCGTCGGGGTGGTCGGCCCGGAAGCTGCCGAGGAGATGGGTGACCGTGAGCAGGGTCTCGGAGGCGACGCTGACCCGGCCGAGCCCGCTGTCACGGGCGTCGCGCAGGGCCCTGCAGCCGTCGTCGAGCTCGCTCAGGGCGCGGTCGACATGGCGCAGGAACATCGCGCCGTACGGGTTGAGCCGGATGCGGCGGCCCTGCCGGTCGAAGAGCGGGGTGCCGAGCTCGGCCTCGAGACGCGCCAGGGTGCGGCTGAGCGAGGGCTGCGCTATGCGCAGCTCCTCCGCCGCCCGGCTGATGTGCTCGAAGCGGGCGACGGTCTGGAAGTAACGCAACTGCAGAAGATCCACGGTCCACCTTCACTGCTGACGGTCCACCATCACTTATGTCTGCCGAGGCATTTTCACATAGCGAAACCGGTCTTGGAATGCATAAGCGATTCTCCCTACGGTCTTCAGCGGGGTCACCGCACAGGTGACGGGCAATGGCGCCCGGCACCTGCACACGCGAAGCGGTGGCCCCGCATCCGTCCCGTCCCCGCCCTCCTCCAGGAAGGTCGCACCATGAGCGCTGCGGATCTGGCCCGACTCCAGTTCGCGGCCACGACCGGCATCCACTGGCTGTTCGTGATCCTCACCATGGGGCTCGTCCCGCTTGTGGCGATCATGCACACCCGGGCCGCGTTCACCCGTGATCCCGCCAAGAAGGCCGTCCGGGAGCGCATGACGCGCTTCTGGGGCCAGCTCTACGTCATCAACTACGCGGTCGGCATCGTCACCGGTCTCGTCATGGAGTTCCAGTTCGGGCTCAGTTGGAGCGGCCTGAGCAAGTTCGCGGGCAATGTCTTCGGCGCGCCGCTGGCCCTGGAGACCCTCATCGCCTTCTTCGCCGAGTCCACCTTCCTCGGCATGTGGATCTTCGGTTGGGGCCGCATGCGCAGGGGTGTGCACGTCACGCTCATCTGGCTGGTCGCCCTGACCGCGTACGCCTCCGGGTACTGGATCCTGATCGCCAACGGCTTCATGCAGCATCCGGTGGGCTACGAAGTGCGCGACGGCGCCGCCTACTTGACCGACTTCGGGGCGCTGCTCACCAACTCCAGCGCCCTGGTGGCCCTCGGCCACATCGCCCTTGCCGCGCTGACGACGGGCGGCGTCTTCGTCGCCGGGGTCAGCGCCTGGCACTTCCTGAAGGGCACCGAGGAAACCGAGCTGTTCCGAGGCTCCCTGCGCCTCGGGCTGTGGGTGTCCATGCTCGCCTCCTTCTTCGTCGTGATCGTCGGCGAGATGCAGCGGCCCGTGATCGAGCGGACCCAGCCCATGAAGCACGCAGTCCTGGAGAACAGCGGCGTCGCCGAGCTCCAGGCCCGGCTCGTCAAGGAGCACGGGCCCGGCGACTACGTGCCCTGGCAGGACACCCTGCGGATCTCGATGGACGTCATGACGATCATCGGCAACACCGTGTCCACCATCACGATCGTCGCCCTCGTCCTGCTGTGGAAGGACCGGCTGATCCGCTGGCGGTGGGCCTCCTGGCTGCTGGTGGCGACGGTCCCGTTCCCCTTCATCGCCTCCGCGGGCGGCTGGGTCGTCCGTGAGGTGGGGCGCCAACCCTGGCTGGTCTACGGCGAGTTGACGGTCGAAGACGCCCTCTCCCAGGTCGGTACGGCCTCCTTGGCGGTGTCCTGCACCGTGTTCATCGCGGTGTTCGTCGCGCTGGCGGCGACGAACTGGACCCTCATCACCCGCTTCGCCCGCCGCGGCCCCGACGCCACCCAGCTCGGCGCGACCGAGCCGCTGCCCGACGACGTGCCCGAGGGGCCCGGCGCGGGCGGCGCCGACGAGCGGCAGCGGGTCCCCGCCTTCTGAGCCGCCCGGAACCGTATGCAGAGCTGAACTCGCCCCTCTCGATGGAAGGTTGAACGACATGAGTCTGGAGATCGCCTGGCTGGCCCTCCTGGGCCTGCTCCTCGCCGGGTACTTCGTGCTCAGCGGCTACGACTACGGCGCGCAGATGCTGCACCCCTTCCTCGGCCGCGGCGAAGGCCGACAGGCCGAGCGCCTCGCCGGCCGGAACGCCGCCCTCGACGCCATGGCGCCGTTCTTCCTGGGCAACGAGGTCTGGCTGGTCGCCTTCACCGGCGTCCTCTTCGGAGCTTTCCCGCACCTGGAGGGCAGCCTCCTGTCCGGCCTGTATCCGCTGATCGTGGCGATCCTCGTCGGCCTGGTCCTCGGCAACGCCGCCATCCAACTGCGGGGCCGCGCCCAAGGTGTCCGCGCCCGCCGGTGCTGGGACGCGCTGATCGTGTTCGGCGGCGCGCTGCCCGCCGTGTGCTGGGGACTCGTCCTGGGCCTGCTGCTCCACGGCGTGCCCCGGCGGCCCGACGGGTCCTTCCACATCGGGTTCGGCGACGTCCTCACGCCCTTCGTGCTGGCCTGCGGCGCGACCACCGTCCTGCTCTTCGCGGCGCACGGCGCGGCCTTCGTCGCCCTGCGCTCGGGGCCCGACGTCGCAGCCAGGGCACGCCAGTTGGGCGATCCCTTGCTGCGCGGGGCAGCCGCCGCCGGCTCCCTCGCGCTGCTGCTCACGCTCTTCGGGGCGGGTGCCTCGATGACGAACCGCGTGACGGCGGCGGTCATCGCCGCCCTGTTCGCGGCGGCGCTCGCGGGTGCCTGGTGGTGGCTCTCCCGCGGACACCGCGTCCGCGCGTTCGTGGCCACCTGCTGCGCGACCGCGCTGCCCGTACTGCTCGTGGGGGCCGGTCACCATCCGTACGTCCTGATCAGCTCGGCGGGGACGGGGCTGACCATCGGTCACGCCGTCACCGACCACGCCACGTTGAGGATCCTGAGCGCGTTCGGGGTCCTGGTGGTCCCGATGATCCTCGCGTACCAGGCGTGGAGCTGGTGGGCCTTCCGGGGGCCCACGGGCCGCCGTCACCCCAGCTATTTCTGAAGCAATTCCTGAGCCGCGCCGGCGACGAGAGGGACCGAAGGATGAAGCCCGTAGAACGCCGCCTGATGCGGGAACTCCCGGTGCTGCGGCGCCACATGACGTACTCCGCCGTGCTCGCGCTCCTCACCGCCGGGCTCGTCGTCGCCCAGGCGGGCCTGCTCGCGGCCGTCCTCGCGGACGGCTTCGCCGGGCACGGGATCCTGCTCGCGCCGCCGGCCGCGCTGGCCGCCGTCATGGCGCTGCGCGCGCTCCTCACCTGGGCCCGCGGCCTGCTCGCGCAGCGCGCCGCGGCCGACGCCAAGCGCGCGCTGCGGGACCGCGTCACCGATCGGCTGGGGCGCACCGGCCCGCTGCACCGGCCCGCTGCGCCTGGCGGCCCGCCGCCACGGCGAGACGGCCACGCTGCTCACCCGCGGCCTCGACGCCCTGGACCCGTACGTCGTCGGATATCTGCCGACGACGGCGGCGACCGCGGTGGTGCCCCTCACCGTCGTCGGCTGGCTGCTGTGGGCCGACTGGACCTCGGCGCTCGTCATCATCGTGACGCTGCCCCTCATCCCCGTGTTCGGTGCGCTCGTCGGCATGCACACGGCCCGACGCACCGCCCGGCAATGGGGGTTGCTCGCCCGCCTCGGCGGGCACTTCCTGGACGTGGTGGCCGGGCTGCCGACCCTGCGGGCGTTCGGCCGCGAGCGGCACCAGGCGCGGGTGGTGCGCGAGATGGCGGACGCCCACCGGCGGGCCACCATGCGGACGCTGCGCGTGGCGTTCCTCTCCTCCTTCGTCCTGGAGACGGTCGCCACCCTGTCCGTGGCGCTGGTCGCCGTCCCGGTCGGACTGCGGCTGCTGGGCGGCGAACTGGATCTGCGCACCGCCCTGACCGTCCTGTTCCTCGCCCCCGAGGCGTACCTGCCGCTGCGCGCGGCGGGCGCGGCCTTCCACGACAGCGCGGAGGGCGTCGCGGTGGCGGAGCGGGTGTTCGCGATCGTCGACGAGGGGGAGGAGGCGGCGGCGGGTGGCGCGGAACGGGCGCAGCGCGTCGGTGTCGGCGTCAGCGTCGGCGTCAGTGTCGGTGTCGGTGTCGGTGTCGGTGTCGGCGAGCTGAGCGGCGGCGGCGACGGGCGCGGTCGCGCCGCCCACACCGCCCGCGCCGCCCCTCTGTGCCTGGACGACGTCACCGTCCACTACCCGGGCCGCGCCACGCCCGCCCTCCGGAGCGTCTCCCTCGACGTCCGTCCCGGCGAGCACCTGGCCCTGGTCGGCCCGAGCGGGGCGGGCAAGTCCACCCTGCTGGCGCTGTTCCTCGGATTCGTGGCCCCCGCCTCGGGCCGGGTCTCGGTCGGCGGCACCGACCTCGCCGGACACGACCTCGCCGGGCACGACCTCGACGCGTGGCGCGCCCAAGTGGCCTGGGTGCCGCAACGCCCGCATCTGTTCGCGGCGTCCGTCGCCGACAACATCCGCCTCGGGCGCCCCGACGCGAGCGACGCCGAGGTGCGGCGGGCGGCCCGCGCCGCCTCGGCCGACGTCTTCATCGAGGAGCTTCCGGCGGCGTACGACACGGTGCTCGGCGAGCACGGCGCCGGTCTCTCCGCCGGACAACGCCAACGGGTGGCCCTGGCCCGCGCGTTCCTCAAGGACGCCCCCGTACTGCTCCTCGACGAGCCGACCGCCCACCTCGACCCCGAGAGCGAGGCCGCCGTCACGCGCGCCACGGTCGAGCTGATGCGGGGCCGGACCTCGGTCGTGGTCGCCCACCGCACGAGCCTGCTGCCGCACGCCGACCGGATCGTCACGGTACGGGCAGGCAGCCTCGACATCACCCGGCCGGCGGCCCCCGCTGCGCCCCGCCCGGGACCCGGCCCTCAACCGGCGCCCACGGAAGGGCTGTTGACCTGATGAGCCTGCACCCCTCGGGCACTGCCCCCGCGCCGCCCCGCGGACCGCGCCCCACGCTCCGCCTTCTGCGCCACCTCCTCCCGTACTGGCGCAGACTGCTGCCCGCCGTGCTCGCCTCGGCGGGCAGCGACCTCGCCGCCGCCGCGCTGATGGCCACCGCCGCCTGGCTCATCACGCGCGCCGCCGAACAGCCCCCGCTCGCCTCGGTGAGCGTCGCGATCGTCGCCGTACGCGCCCTCGCCCTCGGGCGCGGCGCGCTGCGCTACGCCGACCGGCTCCTCGGCCACGACGGCGTGCTGCGGGCCGTCGCGGGGTTCCGCACCCGGGTGTACGAGGCGCTGGTGCCCCTCGCCCCGGCCGGCACCCCCGCCTTTCGCAGCGGCGATCTGCTGACCCGCCTCGTCGACGACGTCGACGCCGCCCAGGACCTGCTGCTGCGAGTCCTGATCCCGGCCGCGGCCGCCACCGCGGTCGCCGTGGCCGCGACCGGAGCGGCCGCCGTGCTGCTGCCGCAGGCGGGCGTCCTGCTCGGGCTGCTCCTGGCCGTGGCGGGACTCCTCGTACCCACCCTGGTCCTGGCGCTGTCCCGCCGCACGGGCCCGGCCGAGAAGGCGGCCCGCTCCGAACTCGCCGCGCTCACCGTGGACTTGGTCCAGGGGGCGGCGGACCTCGCCGCGTACGGAGCCCGGGGCCGCGCCCAGGAACGGGTCCGCCGGGCCTCCGCCCGGATCGCGGCGCTGGAGCGCCGCGGGGCGCTGACCACCTCGCTCGCCTCGGCCGTGGTGCTGCTGTTCCAGGCCGGGGCGGTGGTCGGCGTCACCTGGCTCGCGCTGCGCGCGCACGCGGCGGGCACCCTGCCCGCCGTGCACCTCACCGTCCTGGCGGTCCTCGTCCTCGTCTCGTTCGACGCCCTCGCGCCCCTGCCCGCCGCCGCCCGCCGACTCGCCGAAGTAAGCGCCTCCGCACGCCGGTTGGCCGACCTCTTCGACACGCCGCCCCCGGTCACCGACCCGCCCGCCCCCCTCCCACTCCCCGCCACCGGGCCGCTCGGCGTGGACATCACCGGCCTACGGGTACGCCACCGCCCCGGCGGCCCCCCGGCCCTCGACGGAGTGACCCTGCGACTGCCGCCCGGCCGCCGCACCGTACTCCTCGGCGCCAGCGGCTCCGGGAAGTCCACGCTGATCGCGGCGCTCATGCGCTACGTCCCGTACGAAGCCGGAAGCATTCGCGTCGGCGGACGCGAACTGCGCGACTGCGCGGGCGCGGACGTCCGCCGCGCGATCACGGGTGTGACCCAGGACGCGCACGTCTTCCACACCACGATCCGCGCCAACCTCCTCCTGGCCCGACCCGAAGCGACGGACGCCGCCCTGCGCGAAGCGGCCCGCGGGGCCCGGCTCCTGGACTGGATCGAGTCGCTGCCCGACCGCTGGGACACCCTCCTCGGCGAGAACGGCGCCGCGATGTCGGGCGGTCAGCGCGGCCGCCTGCTCCTGGCCCGCGCGCTGCTCGCCGACCCGCCCGTCCTCGTCCTCGACGAACCCACCGAGGGCCTCGACCCGGACACCGCCGCCGCCGTACTCACCGACATCCTCGCCGCGACCCGCGGCCGCACCACGCTCCTGGTCACCCACGACCGGTCGTGGCTCACCGAGGCCGACGAGATCGTGACCCTCGACGGCGGCCGGATCCGAAGAACTCCCGCAGCTCCGCCGCGTACAGCTCGGGCTCCTCGAACGGCGCGAAGTGGCCGCCGCGCGCAGGCTCGGTCCGCGGGGTGAACGGCACAGGGCGAGACGATGCGTCCGGCATGGGACGCGTGCTAGATCACCTGGGTAGGGGTCTGTGGTGGCGCGGTTGCACCGTGTGATGCAGTAGGGGCGATCAGGGGGCCTGGGGGCCAGGGGACAGAGGGTGCGGGAGGGGAATCGTGGGCAAGGACGGGTCCATATCGGATGAGGAGTGGGAGCGCTTCCTGCGCGAGGCCGAGGCCGGGACGCGGGACGCGCCGGAGGAACCGTCGGCGCGAGCCCGGATGGTGGCGCGGCGGCTGCGTGAGGAACCCGAGGCACCGGAAGGCTGGCGGACTCATCGGCCCCCGCGGCGGAGACGGGGCAGGAAGCTCTGGTACGCGGCCGGCCTGCTCGTCGCGGTGGGGCTGCTGGTCGTCGCGTTGGCGCCGGGCCGGGTGGCGGGATGGTTCGGGGGCGGAGACGGCGAAGGAAGCGGGGACAGCGCGCCGCTCGCAGCGGAGTCGGAACGTCCGGCCCGGGCCCCGGCCTCGGAGGCTTCGCGCCGACTGCCCACGGTGCGGGAGCCGTTCAGGGGGTCACCCGCGGCGCGCTGGGGCGACGGCACGGCCGGCATCCACATGCCGTCGGCGCGGGCGACCGGCTGGATGAGCGAGGACCAGGTGGCGCGGGCGCTGAGCCGGAGCCGGGACTTCCTCGCCGCGTCCAGCCTGGACCCCGGCGTGCTGCGCGGGGAACACCCCGAGAAGGCCATCGCGTTGATCAATCCCCGGCAGCGGGACGTCCAGGACTACCTGGCCACCGCCTTCCGTGCGCCCAGCCGCGACAACGATCCGCTGATGCTGTTCAGCCGCTTCGCGCGCAAGGACGTGCGGGTGGTCGGCGACGTGGTCAAGACGCGGGGGCGGATCACGTTCCGGGAAGGGAAGCGGGGCGCGGTCGAGGTGACCGCCGACGTCACGTACGTCTATCCGGTGGTCCGCGCCGCCGGGGGGAGCGACGAAGTGGCGCGCACCATCGTGCGCCGGGAGACCGTGATGAGCTGGGACGACCCGGCGAAGGTCGTCACCGCGCCGGGCACGTTCTCCCTTCTCTCCTACAAGACCGACACCACCAACGGCGGCTGCGACAACGTCACCGGCTACTTCGTCCCCGAGTTCGGCGCCGGGCGGGCCGGCACCGGCTCGGGGAACGGCCGCGAGGTCGACCCCTACGACCGGAGCGCGTCCATGGACACCCGCATGCGGGAGGCCGGCGAAGCGGGGTGCGGGACCGCGACGCGGTGGTGAGCCGGGGCGCGGTGGTGAGCGGGGCGCGAACCACCGCGCACGGCAGGGCACAGCACCGCCAGCGTCACTGATCGGCCCGGCGACGCAGGCCGATGTACTCGCCCATGGACCCGGCGCCGTACTCGAAGACCGACGCCGGGTCCACCGCGACGGCCGCGAGGTGGTTGTTGACCTCGAAACCGACCATGCCGTGGAGCTGCGTCCACACCACGAACATGCGGGCGACCACACCGCTGGGAAGCCCTTCCAGCGGGCCCGAGCCGAGCGCCCGGACGTTCTGCAGCATCCCGTCGCTCAACGGCGCCTCGCCCGGCCGGTCCTCGGTGAGCTCGCCCGCCTTCCGGGCGTCGCGCAGGACGGCCACCATCGCCCCCACGATGCGGCCGACGGCCTCCACGGTCTCCGGCGGGGCGGTGTACCCCGGAATCGGACGGCCCCAGAGCATGACGTACTCCTCCGGGTGCGCCACGGCCCACTCCCGTACGCCCTGCCAGATGGCGACCCAGCGGCGCAGCGGATCGGCTCCCGCCGCGATCGCCGCTTCGGCGGCGGCCTCCGCGCTGTCCGCCACGGCGTTGTACGCGCCCACGATCAGCGCGGACATCAGGGCTTCCTGGTCGGGGAAGTGCCGCGCCGCGTCCTGCGCGTCGACCCCGGCGTCCCGGGCCACCGCCCCCGGTTCCAGGTCGACTTCGTGGCGCCCCTCGATCCGCCGCAACGCCTCTTCCTTCAGCCGCTGAACCACTGCGTCCCCATCGTGCTGTGCCTTGGTGGAAGTCATGATCTGGACCTTTCCAGACCCCGTTCCGGGTGTCGATTACCTCCGGGGTAGGGGCGGGGACGACAGCCGGAATTCAGTGGTCCGCGGCCGGAACGGCACGCCATACTCGCGGGGTGAGCGTGCTCCTCGGTGGGAACGGATGGGTTCTTCCGTCGTTGGCGGCCGAGGCGGCGACGCTGGGGGAGCTGGGAGCGGCCGTCTCCGCGGAGATCGGCCGGCGTGTGCCGCACGACGGGTATCACCTGATGGGGCTCGACCCGGTCAGCGGAGCTTCCGCGTTCCATGTGCTGCGGCACGGGTACGGCGCGGAGTCCCTGCGTGGTCTTGAGCGGGAGTTCGGACGGCCTGAAGAGGCGTTCCCCTTCTCGACGCTGTTCACCGGACCCACGCCGGTCGGGGTGTTGAGCACCGGCGTCCATGAACACCGGTACTGCGCGCGGCTGCACGAGATCATGCGGGCGGAGGGGATGGGCAGCGAGATGCGCATCGCGCTCGCCCTGGGCGGCCGGGCGTGGGGCGGCGTAGTGCTGCTGCGGGAGCGGCGCAGCCGGCCGTTCTCGTCGGCCGAGATCGCCCACGCGGAGCGGTTGGCGGCGCCGCTGGCCGCCTCACTGCGGGCGTTCGTGGCGAGCAAGCCGCTGCGCGTCGCCGCGCACGGCGGCCCGCCGGGCGTGGTGATCGTGGGAGCGGACGACTCGATCCGCGCGGCGACGCCGGGAGCGAGGGAGTGGCTGCGCGCGTACGTCCCCGACCCGGCGCGGCCCCTCGACGACGAGGCGCTGTTCACCGCGCTGTGCAACATCACCCACACCGCGCGCAGGGCGCCGGACGGCACGGCGGTGAGCCGGCTGTTCACCCCGCGAGGCTGGGCCACCCTGCACGCGCAGCCGCTCGGCGAGAACGGCGACGAGGGCAACGCGATCACCCTTCAGCCCGCCACGGCCGACGCGCTGCTTCCGGCCATCGCGGAGTGGTACGGGATCACGCCCCGCGAGCGGGACGTGATCAGGCACGCGTTCCACGGGGTGCCGGTCAAGCACATCGCCCGCCGGCTCGGCCTGTCGGTGCACACCGCCAACGACCATCTCAAGTCGGTCTACCGCAAGTTGGGCGTGGCCGGACGGGACGAGCTGTTCGCGTGCCTGGTGCGGACGAGCGGCCGCTGAACGGCTTTCCTGCCCACCCGCTGTCCGCGGCCGGAGGTGGCCGGCCGCGGACAGCGCGCGGGTTCAGGGAGTACGGCCGACACACACGGCGTCGATCACGTCGTTGCGGGGGTCCCCGCCGCCGACGGACCACTGTTCGCCGATCTGGACGTCGGCCACCCACTTCCAGTAGCTGCCGGTCCAGTCGTACATGTGCACTTCGTGCCCGCCGCGGTTGAACACCGAGCTGATCCGGTCGTTGAACGGAGGGTTCCAGTGTCCGAGGTCGAAGCACCCGGGGTTCGGGGCCAGCCACATGTCCCCGGTGCCGTCGGCGCCGGAGAAGTAGCAGGAGTAGCGATCCGGGCAGCGTTCGTAGGCGGCGGCCGCGGCGGGCGCGGGCGGCGCGCTGATGACGGACAGACCGGCGGCGAGTACCAGGGCCAGGAGGGCCCCGCCGGTTCTGTTCCTGAGGGCAGCGATCACTGAAGAGCCTCCATCGGTCGGACGGGTCGGGCATCGGACAGCGCTCTGCCGGATCGCGGAATGCGATGTTCAGCGGCGCCGTGCACTCAGCATGCGGCGCACGCCGAAGAGCAGGTATCCCGAGAACGAGGGGGTTGCCGGAGGTGAGGCGGGACCTCGCGGAGAGTGTCCGCGAACGCTCTCGGAATTGTCCGTGATCGGTAACAGAGGCAGCCCCTGGCCACGGTGCCTCATCCTGCCGGGTGGTCGCAGAGAGACCGGGTTCGGCGAGGGATCGGGCGAGAGGGGCGGACATGGCACGGCACGGCGGTGGTCGGGGCTGGTACGGCAGGGTGGCCGGGGCGGCGTTGGGGGTGACGATGCTCGCCACGGGTGTCGCGGTGTGGACGGCCCAGGCCGGTGCCGCGGGCGACGCGTCACCCGAGGCGACCGCGCCGGCCGCCCCGGGCAGCGACGTCAAGCCGGTCGCGGCGACCATCGCGCACGCCTCGGACGCGGGCAAGCGCGGCGTCAACATCACCATCGACGACGGCCCCGACCCCAAGTGGACCCCTCAAGTCCTCGACCTGCTGGAGGAGTACGGGGTGAAGGCCACGTTCTGCATGGTGGGCACGCAGGCGCAGGCCCACCCGGACCTCGTCAAGAAAGTGGTCGCGGCCGGGCACCGGCTGTGCGACCACTCGGTGTCGCACAACACCGCCATGGACAAGGATTCCCGGACCTACCAGTCGCAGCAGATCCTCGACGCCGAACGCATGATCACCAAGGCGTCCGGGGGTGTGCGGCCGATGTACTACCGCGCGCCCGGCGGGGCCTTCACCCCGTACAGCCGCAAGCTCGCCGCTTCCCGGGGCATGCGCCCGCTGGGCTGGAACGTCGACAGCAAGGACTTCGAGCGCCCGGGCACGGACGCCATCGTCGCCACCGTCGAGCGGGAGCTGCCCAACGGGCCGACACTCCTCTTCCACGACGCGGGCGGTGACCGTACCCAGACCCTCCAGGCCCTGCGCCAACTCCTGCCCCGGCTCAAGGAGCAGGGCTACTCCTTCGGCTTCCCGGTGCGCTGAGCCTCGACCGGCAGCCCCTCGCCTCCCTCGGCGCTGCGGGGGAACATAGCCTGCTCGTACGCGGTGAGCGCGGCCTCGATGTCGTCGGGGTGCGCGGCGAGGGCCTTGCCGAGTTCGGCGCCGTCGAGCATGGCCAGGTTGGCGCCCTCACCGTTCGGGGCCGACAGGTGGGCGGCGTCGCCGAGCAGGGTCACCCCGGGCACCCGGTCCCACCGGTGCCCGGTCGGCAGAGCGTAGAGAGGGCGCAGGACCGGCGCGATGTCGCCGCCGGTGATCAGCGTGGTGAGCTCCGGCGCCCAGCCGTCGAACTCCTGCGCAATCCGCGCGGTGGCCACGGCGGCATCGGCGAAATCGATGGCGGCGAACCAGTCCTGCGGCTCGGCCAGCCCCACATAGGCGTGCAGCGTGTCGCCCTTCTCCCGGTGGGCGAAGATCTCCCTGCCCGGCGTGAGCACGATCATCGACCCGCCGCCGACCGCTTTCGCGGTGGCCGGGTGCCGGGTGCCGGCGTCGAACAGGTAGGTCTCGACGACCGACTTGCCGATGTACTCGGGGGCGGCGGTGGAGAGCAGCGGCCGGACCCGCGACCACGCGCCGTCCGCGCCGACCAGCAAGCTGGTGCAGACCGTGGCGCCGTCGGTGAACGTCACCTCATGGCGACCCTCGCCGAGGGCACGGGTGCCGCTGACCTTGCGCCCCCACCGCACGGTGCCGGCCGGGAGCGAGTCGAGCAGGACCTGGCGCAGCTCGCCGCGTTGCACCTCGGGCCGTCCCCCCGTGCCGTCGTCGGCTTTGTCGAACAGGACGGTCCCGTCCGGGTCGAGGACCCGCATGGCCTGGCGGCCCTCCAGGATGAGACCCCGGAACTCGTCCATCAAGTCAGCCGATTCCAGGGCCAGTTGTCCGTTGTAGTCGTGGATGTCGAGCATCCCGCCCTGCGAGCGCGCCACGGGGGAGGGCTCCGCCTCGTAGACGGTGGCCGGTATTCCGTGGACGTGCAGGACGCGGGCGAGCGTGAGGCCGCCGAGCCCGGCGCCGATGATCGTGACGTCAGTGGTCATGGGGGGCTTTCTTCCTGATCGTGGACCACCGGTCGGACGCGGCAGGTCACGCCGGTTGCGCCGTTCCAGTAGGTCGGGATGATGCGTCGCTGGTGGCCGGTGCCGTTGCTGACCGGCGCCAACGAGATCCACTGTCCCGGCAGCCGTCGACAGACCACCGACAGATCACCGACCACCGCCGACAACCCCCCGACAGCCGGGGTGAAGTGCCGTGGCGAGGCGGCGTGCCTCGCGGCGTCCCGCGTAGCGCTCCTTGCGGTTGGCGGCCCTGACCATGTCCTGTCGCTCCTTGACGCAGGCCCGCGCGTTGCAGCCCGCGCAGCAGGTGTGGCCGAACAGCAGCATGCCGGGGTGCTCCCACCGGCAACGGGTCTCCGGGGCCTCCCGTGTCGGGCGCGGCGGCAGGTCGCAGGGGCCGTGGCGGTGATCGTGGACCGGCCGGGGGTCGTGCTCGGCGTGGCGCACCCACAGGGGTTTCGTCTTGTCCGTACGGGACATCTCGTTCCTTCCGGAACCGCCGCCCGGGCTCCCGGAACCTCCGGGCGGGCGGCTGGGTTCGCCACCGCATCGCGTCACGCTCCTTCCTCGATCAGGCCCACGGACGGTCTCGGGTCCGCGGGCAGCCTTGCAGGATATCGACGGGCCTCGGCCGCGCCCAAGGGGTTTTCGGCCGCACGGGAGAGGACGACAGCGGAACTGGCGGAGAGATTCTGGGCCTGGCGGGAGGAGACCCAGCCCGACTCGATGGACGATCTGCCGCGCGTGGAGCGGCCTTCGGGGTGGGTGGCCGACTGGTCGTCCGAGGCGGTACGTGAACAGCGCCGCAGATTGGGGGAGTTCGAGGGGGAGTTCGAGGGGGAGTTCGAGAAGAGCGCGGGGAGTCCGCTCGGGGCGACGGCCCGGCCGGTCGCCGGCCCCGACGGCCCCGATGCCGTGGACTCGCGGCTGCTCGGCTCGGCCCTCGCGCGGGTCCGCTGGGAGCTCGACCACCTCCGCGGCTGGCAGCGCAACCCGTGCTTCTACATCGACCAGGCGCTGGGCCCCCTCTACTGCCTCCTGCTCGACCGGCGGCCGTTCGCCCGGTCCGCGGTCCGCAAACCGTCCTGCCGGCCACCGCGGCCGAACAGATCGCCCGGCAGGAGGCCGCCGAGCGGGAGACGCGCGCCTTCCTGGCCGACCGCGGCCTCTTCCGCGACCCGCAGGACCTGCGCCGGTATCGCTTCGTCGACATGCCCGCCCACCTCGCGCCGCTGACGTGGCTCGGTGTGCCCGACGACCTCACCTCGCCCGCGCGCGCCGGCGAGGACGCCGTGCGGTACGTGCCGCAGCCGCACCCCGGGCTGCCCCGTACGCAGGCATTTCTACGACTCGACGCCCAACGAGGGCATCGCCTTCCGCCAGGGCGACCTGACCATCGAGAAGGCGACGGACCGGCTCGACGCCTGTGGCAGGAGGGCAACATGCCGCTCGCGCTCCAGCGGAGGGAACTGCTCGGGCGCCGCGACCACTTCGACCGCGCGGACGCCCTCGCCGGTCCCCCCACCGGACACTGACCGCCACTAAATAGAGCGTTCATTCCACTGAGACGTGGTAGTCCCGCATCCACCGGTCCACTTCGATCAGGGGCAGCAGCAGGTGCAGGGTGTCGGCGACGGCCATCATGGGGCCGCTGTGCGCGGGCGCGAAGGTCGCCGGATAGGCGCTTGTGCCGCGCGGCGGCATGGGCGTACGGCGCGTCACGTTCCGGGCGCCGGGGAGTGGGCCGGAAGTCGGTGTCGCCCTCCTCGAAGTCCATGGAGTACGTGGTGAGTTCGGGGTGTTCGGCGGCGGCGAGCGCGGTGACGGCGCTGGAGTCGAGGCCGCCGGACAGCTCGCGGACCAAGCGAGTTGCCGCGCACTGTGACGCAACAGGCAGGAGATCTGCATGAGTTGGGGCGTGAGCCGGGTCCTGCGTGACCGGAACGCCGCGTTCTCCTCGGTGGCGTGGTGGACTCCGGCCTGCACCGCACGCCCGCGTTCGCCGGCATGCTCTGCACCGTGCAGGGCGCGGGCTCCGTACTGAGCGGCCTTTTGGCGGGCGCCCTGCTGCGCCGCATGCCGGCACCGCCGGATTCGTGGCCTCGGCGTTCCTGCTGCTCGGCGGCCCGGGACGGGGGCGGGGCGCGATCCCCGAGACACCGGTTGAAAGCTCAAAGTCGGGTGGGGTTAGCATATGAGCGCCGCCTAGCTCGAAAGATACTCCTGTGACTGTCAACGACGACTCGTTCACCGACTGGAAGAACCGCGAGGAGATCGCGGAATCGATGATCCCGATCATCGGGAAGCTGCACCGCGAGCGGGACGTGACGATCCTGCTGCACAGCCGCTCCTTGGTGAACAAGTCGGTGGTCAGCATCCTCAAGACCCACCGATTCGCCCGGCAGATCGCCGGCGAGGAGCTCTCGGTCACCGAGACGCTGCCGTTCCTGCGGGCGCTCACCGAGCTCGACCTCGGCCCCTCGCAGATCGACATCGGCATGCTCGCCGCGACGTACCGGGCCGACGGCCGCGGTCTGCCGGTGGCGGAGTTCACCGCCCGGGCCGTCGCCGGGGCCACCGGCGCCAACAAGATCGAGTGCCGCGAGGGCCGCGACGTCGTCCTGTACGGCTTCGGCCGCATCGGCCGCCTCGTCGCCCGCCTGCTGATCGAGAAGGCCGGTTCCGGCAACGGTCTGCGGCTGCGTGCCGTCGTCGTCCGCCGGGGCGGGGAGCAGGACATCGTGAAGCGCGCCTCGCTGCTGCGCCGCGACTCCATCCACGGCCAGTTCCAGGGCACGATCACGGTCGACGAGGCGAACAGCACGATCATCGCCAACGGCAACGCGATCAAGGTGATCTACGCGAGCGACCCGTCGGAGGTCGACTACACGGCGTACGGCATCAAGGACGCCATCCTCATCGACAACACCGGCAAGTGGCGCGACCGCGAGGGCCTGTCGCAGCACCTGCGCCCCGGCATCGACAAGGTCGTCCTGACCGCGCCGGGCAAGGGCGACGTCCCGAACATCGTGCACGGCGTCAACCACGACATGATCAAGCCGGACGAGCGGATCCTGTCCTGCGCCTCCTGCACCACCAACGCGATCGTCCCGCCGCTGAAGGCGATGGCGGACGAGTACGGCGTGCTGCGCGGGCACGTGGAGACGGTCCACTCGTTCACGAACGACCAGAACCTCCTGGACAACTACCACAAGGCCGACCGGCGCGGCCGCTCGGCGCCGCTCAACATGGTGATCACCGAGACGGGGGCCGCCTCCGCCGTCGCCAAGGCGCTGCCGGACCTCAAGGCGCCGATCACGGGCAGCTCGATCCGGGTGCCGGTGCCGGACGTCTCGATCGCGATCCTCAGCCTGCGGCTCGGCCGCGAGGCCACGCGCGACGAGGTCCTCGACCACCTCCGCGAGGTCTCGCTGACCTCGCCGCTGAGGCGCCAGATCGACTTCACCAGCGCTCCCGACGCGGTCTCGAACGACTTCATCGGCTCGCGGCACGCCTCGATCATCGACGCGGGCGCCACCAAGGTCGACGGCGACAGCGCGATCCTCTACCTCTGGTACGACAACGAGTTCGGCTACTCGTGCCAGGTCATCCGGGTCGTCCAGCACGTCTCCGGGGTGGAGTACCCGACGTACCCGGCCGTGGCGGTCTGAGTCCGCGGCACTATCTGATCGTCCGGGGTCCCGGGCGGGTGGAAGGCGTGAGCCCTCCACCCGCCCGGGACTTTTTTGTGCCGGGGGCCAGCCGACGAGGCTAAGGGTCGATTCTATTTGCCTAAAGCTATTAGGCAGATGCAGAATGGGTTCTGTCGAAAGGGAGGCGCATCATGGCGCGCGCAGGACTGACCAAGGAACGCCTGACCCGGGCCGGGGCGGAGCTGGCCGACGAGGTCGGCTTCGAGCAGGTGACCGTCTCGGAACTCGCCCGGCGGTTCGGCGTCAAGGTCGCGAGCCTGTACTCGCACGTGAAGAACTCCCACGACCTGAAGACCCGGATCGCCCTGCTCGCCCTGGAGGAGATGGCCGACCGGGGCGCCGCGGCCCTCGCGGGGCGGGCGGGCAAGGACGCCCTGGCCGCGTTCGCCGACGTCTACCGCGACTACGCCCGGGAGCACCCCGGCCGGTACACCGCGGCCCGCTTCCGCCTCGACCCGGAGGCGGCGGCAGCAAGCGCGGGCGCCCGGCACGCGCAGATGATGCGGGCGATCCTGCGCGGCTACGACCTGGCGGAGCCGGACCAGACCCACGCGGTCCGACTGCTCGGCAGCGTCTTCCACGGCTACGTCAGCCTGGAGACGGCCGGGTCCTTCAGCCACAGCGCACCGGACTCGCAGGAGTCGTGGTCCCGGATCGTGGACGCGCTCGACGCGCTGCTGCGGACCTGGCCCACGGCCTGAGCGGCGGCGTACGGACGTCCGCGTACCCACACCGAACACCGAACTTCGAGCAACAGGCTGAGACACCATGCCCTCTGAGCACCCCACCATGCCCTCTGAACACCCCAACCGCCCCGAACACCCCACCTGGACCACCGCCCCCATCACCGCGGACCTCCTGCGCGGCGCCCTCGACCTGGAGCGCACCGCGCACGGCGTGCTGCCGCACCGGCTGCCCGCCCGGGCCCGTGCCCAGTGCGCCGACGCGCAGCTCGCCATGGCCGAGTCCCAGCCCGCCGGCGTCCGCCTCGTCTTCCGCACGCGGGCCACCGCCGTGGAACTGGACACGCTGCCCACCAAGCGCGTGTATGTCGGCGTCCCGCCCCGTCCGGACGGCGTGTACGACCTGGTCGTCGACGGCCGCCTGACCGCGCAGGCGAGCGTGCGCGGAGGCAACACGCTGACCATCGACATGACCGCCGGGACGGCCGAGCACAAGGCCGGACCGGCCGGCACGGCGCGCTTCAGCGGCCTGCCCGACGGCATGAAGGACATCGAGATCTGGCTGCCGCACAACGAGACCACCGAACTCGTCGCCCTGCGCACCGACGCCCCCGTCGAGCCGGCGCCGGACCGGGGACGCAAGGTGTGGCTGCACCACGGCAGTTCGATCAGCCACGGCTCCGACGCCGCGAGCCCCACCACGACCTGGCCGGCGCTCGCGGCCTCCCGGGGCGGCGTGGAGTTGATCAACCTGGGCTTCGGCGGCGGCGCGCTGCTCGATCCGTTCACCGCGCGCGCCCTGCGCGACACCCCGGCCGACCTGATCAGCGTCAAGATCGGCATCAACCTCGTCAACGCCGACCTGATGCGCCTGCGCGCCTTCACCCCGGCCGTCCACGGCTTCCTCGACACCATCCGCGACGGCCACCCCGCCACACCGCTGCTGGTGGTCTCGCCCATCCTGTGCCCCATCCACGAGGACACCCCCGGCCCCTGCGCGCCGGACTTCGCGGGTCTCGACGAGGGGCGGCTGCGTTTCCGGGCCGTGGGCGACCCGGCGGAGCGCGCGAGCGGCAAGCTGACGCTGAACGTGATCCGGGACGAGCTGGCCCGCATCGTGGAACAACGCGCGGCCCAGGACCCGCACCTCCACTACCTCGACGGCCGCGACCTCTACGGCGAGACCGACTACGCCGAACTCCCCCTGCCCGACGACCTCCACCCGGACGCCACCACCCACCACCGCATGGGCGAACGCTTCGCGGAACGGGTGTTCGCGGCGGACGGGCCCTTCCGGGACGCCTTGTGCAGTTCGGCCACCTAGGTGTGCTGTCGCCTGAGGTCGGTGTGCCGGGCACGAGTACGGCCCCGCCGGAAGAAGGTGCGCGGGGATGTCGATCCAGGCAGGCTCTGTACGACGCAGAGGTGAGAGAACGACATCAACACGAGAGGCGAAGGCCATGCCCAAGGTCCGCGTGCACAACGTGACGATCTCCCTCGACGGCTTCGCGGCCGGCGTGAACCAGCGGCTGGACGCCCCGTTCGGCGACGGCGTCGGCTGGGGTGACGAGCTGCACAGCTGGTTCGTCTCCGCGACGGAAGACGCCGCCGCGGGGAAGACCGGAATCGACGTCGACTACTTCGTCCGCGGCGACCAGAACATCGGCGCCACGATCATGGGGCGGAACATGTTCGGGCCGCAGCGCGGGCCGTGGCAGGACGAGTCCTGGAAGGGCTGGTGGGGCGACAACCCGCCCTACCACCACGACGTTTTCGTGCACACCCACCATCTGCGCCCGACGCTGGAGATGGCCGGCGGAACGACCTTCCACTTCACCGACGAGCCGCTGGAGACGGTGCTCCAGCGCGCGTTCGACGCCGCGGGCGGCAAAGACGTCCGGATCGGCGGCGGCGCGGCGGTCATCCGTCAGTATCTGCGCGCCGGGCTGATCGACGAGCTCCACCTGGTGATCGCGCCGATGCTCATCGGGCGCGGGGAGCGGCTGCTGGACAACCTGGGTGACGGGATCGACGGCTACCGGGTGTCCGAGCTGGTCGGCTCGCCGACCGTCACGCACGCGATGCTGGTCCGCCGCTGACGCGCGGGGTCAGGGTTCGCCGGAGTCGGCGTACTGCCACCGCGAATACCGTTCACCTCGTGATCGAGTCAATACCGTCCACCCCATGATCGATGAGCCGGGCAGCCGCATGGCCCCGGGTCGCGGGGGCTCCTAGCGTCGTGGCGGCAGATGACAGTCGCGTTCGCCATCTCGCCATCTCGCCATCTCGCCATTCCGACACGAGGAGCACCATGCGCGTCCCGTCCACGGTCACCGTCGGCCTGGGTCTGGCCGGATTACTCACCGCGGTCGTGCCCGCCGCGGCCACGCCTCAGCAGGCGGCGGGCGGCGGGGATTCGGCGGCGTCCCAGAGGCAGCGGCCGGTGTGGGGGCCCTGTTCGGCGGCGCAGGCCGAGCTGAGAGCCGCGGGTGCGGAGTGCGCGAAGGTGGCCGTGCCGCTCGACTACGCCGATCCCGGCGGGCGGACCATCCGGATCGCGATCTCGCGGATCAAGGCGACGTCCCCGGCGGGACGGCGCGGCATCCTGCTGTCCAACCCCGGGGGTCCGGGCGGGACTGGGCTCGCCAACACCCTGGCCCTGCGCCCGGCGTTGAAGGACGTCGCGGAGCGGTACGACCTGATCGGGTTCGACCCCCGGTTCCTCGGGGAGAGCAGTCCGCTCCGCTGTGCCCCCGCCGGGGCCCCGCAGCGGCCCGGCCCGGTCACCACGCCCCGCGAGGACTTCGAGGCGTCGGTGAGGTCGGCGCGGGACACGGCGCGGCGCTGTCACGAGTACGGGGACAACGCCGCGTTGCTGCCGCACGCCTCGACGCGGAACGTGGCCCGGGACATGGACGCCATCAGGGCCGCTCTCGGTGAGCCCCGGCTCTCGTATTACGGCGTGTCCTACGGCGCCGATCTGGGCGCCGTCTACACCCAGTTGTTCCCGCGCCGGGCCGGCCGCGTGGTCATCGACTCCTCCACCGACCCGGCCGCCACCCAGTACGAACTGTTCCAACGGGCGGGCGGCCCGCTGGAGGAGGGGCTAGACGAGTGGGCCGGGTGGGCCGCCCGGCACCACGACCGGTACCGGCTGGGCCGGACCGGTGGCCAGGTGCGGGCGACCGTACAGAAGGTGCTAGACGGCGCCGAACGCCGCCCGGTGGCGGTCGGCGGACAGCGGCTCAACGCACCCGTACTGCGGCTGCTGCTGCGGCAACTCGTCCAGCACCAGGAGAGCGACGCCGCCCTCGCCGCCGTGGCGCGCGACCTGGCCGATGCCGCGGCCGGTGAACTGACCGAGCCGGGGCCGGAGTTGGCCGCGATGCTCGAACTGCTCAACTCGCCGGACCTGGAGGACAGCATGGTCGGCGGGGCGCTGTTCATGTGCGGCGACGGCGGCTGGCCCGCCGGAGGCTGGCCGAAGGACCCGGAGACGTACTGGCGCAACAGCGTCCGCAGCCGCGTCACGCAGCCGGTCTTCGGACCGGTCGTCAACGGCATGATCGCGCCGTGCGCGTTCTGGAAGGCACAGCCCCGCGAGCCGGGCACCGCCATCCACAACGACGTACCCGTCCTCATGCTCCAGGCCCGCCGCGACAACAACGTCCCGTACGACGGCGCGCTCGCGCTGCACCGCAGGCTCACCGGATCGCGCCTGGTGACGGCCGACATCCGCTCGCACGGCGTGTACGGGCGTGACATCGACGGACACCGCCCCGTCCCGTGTGCCGACGACGCCGTCAACGACTACCTCCGCGACGGCACGCTGCCGCGACGCGACATCACCTGCGCGCCCACGGGAGCCGCCCGGTGAGCGGGCGTGGCGGGCACGGCGAGCGCGGTCCGGTCGTCAGCCGGCGCCGGGGCCTGGCGGCCGCGGCGGCGGCCGTGCTCG
>NZ_AOPZ01000305.1 GCF_000414115.1 Streptomyces aurantiacus JA 4570 | reverse complement strand
CCCGCGCGCGGAGCGCGCTATTGGACGCAGTGGGGAGTCTTAATATCTGTTCATGACAGACGACGACGGCGGTGGAGCGGACGCGGTGCGGGTGGCTCGGTGGGCGCCGGGGGCGCAGGTTTTGTGGCGGTACCGGGAGAACGCCGGGGACGGATTCCACATCTGTCGGCCCGTCACCGTCGTGCGGGACACCGCGGACCTGCTGGCCGTCTGGATGGCCCCGGGCACGGAGTGCGTGAAGCCGGTCCTGGCGGACGGCACCCCGGTCCACCGGGAGCCCCTGGCCACGCGCTACACGAAGCCGCGTACGACGCGCAGGGACCGCTGGTCCGGCACGGGCGTGCTGAAGCTGGCGCGGCCGGACGAACCGTGGTCGGTGTGGCTGTTCTGGGAGCCGGGGTGGCGGTTCAAGAACTGGTATGTGAATTTGGAGGAGCCGCGCACGCGCTGGCACGGCGGCGTGGACTCCGAGGACCACTTCCTGGACATCTCCGTGAGCCCGGACGGAAGCTGGCGCTGGCACGACGAGGACGAGTTCGCGCAGGCCCAGCGTGCGGGCCTGATGAGCGCGGAGAAGGCGGAGCGGGTGCGAGCGGCGGGGCAGCAGGCCGTGGGCGTGATCCGCGCGTGGGGACCCCCGTTCGGGGACGACTGGCCGCAGTGGCGCCCCGACCCGTCCTGGCGGATTCCCGCCCTACCCGGTGACTGGGACCGTACGCCCGCGCACGTGTCCTCATGAGACCCTTGATGCGCCCCCAGGGTTCAAACGTAGGATCGTCCTCCGCAAGGGCGCACAGCAGTAACTCCTCGTGCCCCCGCAGCGCCTGACAGGATGTCATCAAGGAGCGGCAGAAGTGAGCGAGGGATACAGCGCGCCCGGCCACGACCGCACGGGCCAGGCCGAGGCGTTCGACGCCATCGGCACGGCCTATGACGTCGCGTTCCCGCACAAGGAGGGCCAGCTCGCGGCCGGGGCACGCCTGCTCGCCGAACTGCCCGCGGGCTCCCGCGTGCTGGACGTGGGCTGCGGCACCGGCCTGCCCACGGCCCGGCAGCTCACCGACGCGGGGCACCGCGTGCTCGGCGTCGACCTGTCAGCCGGAATGCTGGAACTCGCCCGCAAGAACGTACCGCCGCCCGCGGCGGAGTTCCGTCAGGTGGACCTCGCGGACCTGCGCCCGACGGGCGAAGGGCCGGGCGCTGTGGGGCAGTTCGACGGGATTGCCTGTTTCTTCGCGCTGTTGATGCTGCCCCGGAAGGAGATACCGTCTGCTCTTCGGCTGCTGCGGACCCTGCTCAGGCCCGGTGGCCTGCTCGGTCTCTCCATGGTCGAGGCCGATCTGGACGACGCGGCAATTCCGTTCCTGGGGAACACAATCCGGGTATCCGGATACCTGCGGGACGAACTGCGGCAGGTCGTGCGGGACGCCGGTTTCGACATCGCCCACGAGGAGTCGTACTCGTACGCCCCGGCGAGCAGCGATGTACCACCCGAGCACCAGTTATTCCTGCACTGCCGACGCGGCTGAGCAACGCTTGGACGGCGCGCGGCGCGCAGCCCCGGACGGACGGATTCGAAACGCGTGACGGAGCACCTCAGCCCCTACGAGGGCCGCAAGGCACCAGTTGCCCGGCCACCCGCCCCCGCGGATCCCCGCGGGGCACTGCTGCGTGCCCCGGAGACGGACGCGCACGGCTCCAGGGGTCCGGGGTCCGCAGGCTCAGGGGGAATCGACGGTATGCCCGCACAGGCTCGCACGGGTGAACAGGACGCGGGCGCGGGCAGCGAGCACGCCCAGTCGTCCACGCCGGCCACGGACGGGCCGGGCAGCCACCGCCCCCGCCCGGCCCCCGAAGGGGTTCCTCCCCAGCCACATCCCGGCCCCGACACGGCCCGCCCCGGCACCGAGGGCCCCGCGGCCCTGCCCGGCACGATCGGCGTGGGCGGCGTCCCGGGCGCCCCCGGCGTCCACGTGCCCGTCGACCAGCGTGCTGCCCAGGGCCGCCGCCAGGGCCGCCGGGGTGGACGGCG
>NZ_AOPZ01000304.1 GCF_000414115.1 Streptomyces aurantiacus JA 4570 | reverse complement strand
GAGCTGCCGCTACCCCGGGGGCGCCACCAGCCCCGACGCCCTGTGGCGGCTCGTCGCCGACGGTACGGACGCCATCTCCGGCTTCCCCGCCGACCGCGGCTGGGACCCCGACGGGCTCTTCCAGCCCGACCAGGGACGCTCCGCCGACGACACGAGCTTCGCCGCGCAGGGCGGATTCCTCTACGACGTGTCCGAGTTCGACGCCGCCCTCTTCGGCATCTCCCCGCGCGAGGCTCTCGCGATGGACCCGCAGCAGCGGCTCCTCCTGGAGACCTCCTGGGAACTCTTCGAGCGCGCCGGCATCGCGCCGTCGAGCCTGCACGGCAGCAGCGCCGGCGTGTTCGTCGGCGCCTGCTCCCAGGGCTGGTCGGCGGGCCTGGCGCACGCCCCGGAAGGCGTCGAGGGCTACCTCATGACCGGCGACGCCACCAGCGTCATCTCCGGCCGCCTGTCCTACAGCTTCGGCCTGGAAGGCCCGGCCGTGACGGTCGACACGGCCTGCTC
>NZ_AOPZ01000303.1 GCF_000414115.1 Streptomyces aurantiacus JA 4570 | reverse complement strand
CCGTGCGCCTCGACGGCGTCCACATCACCGGCCGTGAGGCCCGCGCTCGCCAACGCGGCCCGGATCACCCGCTGTTGAGAGGGGCCGTTCGGAGCGGTCAGGCCGTTGCTGGCCCCGTCCTGGTTGACGGCAGAACCGCGCACGACGGCCAGCACCTCATGACCGTGGCGCCGCGCGTCCGACAGGCGCTCCAGCAACCGCCTCCGCGAACGCCTTGCAGCGGCCGTCGGCGGCGAGCCCACGCTGGCGGCTGAACTCGATGAACGCACCGGGGTTGGACATGACCGTGACGCCGCCCGCGAGGGCGAGGTCGCACTCGCCCTGGCGCAGCGCCTGCGCAGCGAGGTGCAGCGCGACGAGCGACGACGAGCAGGCCGTGTCGACGGTGACCGCCGGGCCTTCGAGGCCGAAGGAGTAGGCGAGGCGGCCGGAGATGACGCTCGTCGCGCCGCCCGCCAGCAGATAGCCCTCGACGCCTTCGGGCGCCTGCTGCAGCCCGGAGCCGTAGCCCTGGGACGAGGCGCCGACGAACACACCGGCCTGGCTGCCGTGCAGCGTCGCCGGGTTGATGCCGGCGCGCTCGAAGAGTTCCCAGGAGGTCTCCAGGAGGAGCCGCTGCTGCGGGTCCATCGCGAGGGCCTCACGCGGCGAGATACCGAAGAAGACGGGGTCGAACCGGTCGGCCTCGTAGAGGAATCCGCCCTGCCGGGCGTAGCTCGTGCCCCGCTGCTCGGGGTCGGCGTCGTAGAGCGCTTCGAGGTCCCAGCCACGGCCACCGGGGAAGTCGGACATGGCGTCCTCGCCCTCGGCGAGCAGCCGCCACAGGGCGTCCGGGCTGGTGGCGCCGCCGGGGTAGCGGCAG
>NZ_AOPZ01000302.1 GCF_000414115.1 Streptomyces aurantiacus JA 4570 | reverse complement strand
GACCCCGCCGCGGAGCGGCGGGGTGCGGAGGGCGCGGCGGCCGGCGGTGTCCTCAGGGCCTGCGGAGCTCGAAGGCCGCGTCGGCGCCGCGGTCCGCGGTGCGGGTGAAGCCCGCGCGGGCGAGGACGGCGTGCGACGCGGCGTTGTCCGGGTCGGCGAGCGCACGCAGCCCGGTCGGGCCGGCGTGGTCGGCGTGGTCGCCTCCGGCGGCGCCGTCCGGGATGGCCAGGGCGAAGTCGGTGAGCGCGCGCAGCGCCTGCGTGGCGTACCCGTTGCCGCGGGCCGCCGGGGCCAGGTTGTAGCCGACCTCCGCCCAGCCCTCCTCGTCGGGCACCCCGTGGAACCCCGCGGCCCCGACCGCGAGCTGGTCCTCGGCACGGACGACGGCGAACATCCCCCACTCGGGCCGGTGCGTCCCGGCGGCGTACGCCTTCGCGACCCGGGAGGCGGCCCCCCGCGTCCCGTCGGAGGGCCCGCCCTCGGCCCAGGCGATGCCGCCCGTACCGCCCGCGGCGAGATCCGCGGCGGCGTCCGGGGCCACCTCGACCAGCTCGACGGGCCCGGCGGCCAGGTGGATCGGGTTGTGCCAGCGCCACCGCTCCAGGCGGGCGTGCCCCGCGCGCTCACCGCGCCCGGTGGCCCACAGCAGCACCGCCCAGTGCCCCTCCCCGTCCCGGGCGGGCGGCACCTGCGGGAACTGCCGCGCGAGCACCGCCTCGCACAGCTCCGCCGGAGGCTCGTAGGCGAGGTCGAAGGCCCGCAGGATGTCGTGCGTGTGCAGGATCAGCTCGATGACCCCCATCGCCGCGAAGCCGGCCGCGTCCGCGCTGCCGTGCGGGTACGGATGCCACCCCCGCACCCCGGCGGGCGTCGTCCGGACGACCGCCGCGAGCAGCCCCGCCGTCGCCTCGACGGCCCACACCGCGCCGTCCGCGCCGGTGCCCTCGTCCAGCTTGGCCTCGACGGGGACGTAGACGCCGGTGCCCGCCGTGCGCCCGGTGAGCTGCGTCGCGTACGCAGTGAAGTCACCGGCGATGTGCTCGGCCGTGTCCAGGCAGCTCCAGTCGAGGCCGCCCGCGGGGCGCGTCCAGTCGTACTCCGCCGTCGCCACCGCGCGCAGCGCCCGCACCGCGTGCGCCGTCGCCTCGTCGATCCGTTCCCCACCGTTGAAAAGCATGCGGCGAGGCTACGTGAGCAGGTCCAGCTCCGTCGTGAGGTTTTCCCGGGCGCGGGACTCCCAGTGCGCGGCGCCGTACTCCGTGCGGAACAGCCGGGGCAGCGCGAGCAGTTGGCGCAGCACGTCCGCCCGCCCCGCGCGGAACGCCTCGTCGGGCACGAACGCGTACTCCGCGCGGACGGCGGCGGCGTACGCGGCGTACGCGTCCGGCTCCGCCGCGAGGATCGCGAGGTCCGCGTCGCACAGCACCTCGCCGTTGCGGTCGCCGCCGGCCGGGTCGTGGGTGACCGTGAGCCGGACCAGGCGGGCCACCTCGGCGGTCGCCTCCGGCGCGAGCCCCGCCTCGGGCAGCGCGCGTTCCGCGAGGCGGGCGCTGCGCTCCTCGTTCTCCGAGCGGTCGGGGGCGTACACCGCGTCATGGAACCACGCCGCGAGCCGCACGAGGTGCGGGTCGTCCGCGTACCCCTGGAGGGTGTCGACGTGGGTGAGCACGGCGGCCAGGTGGGTGCGGGTGTGGTAGCGGCGGTGGGGCTCCGACCAGCGGGCGAGGAGGTTCTCGGCGTACGGGTCGGGGTCCGGGCCGTCGCCGGTTCCCCGGGCCTTGAGGAGGGCTTCGCGCCAGCGGGCTCGCAGGGACGTGAGGTCGACGTGGTCGGGCATGGGGCGACCCTAGTCGGCCCTAAGAAGGTCGGTGCGGTTCGTCGCAGTTCGGCAGCGCCCCCGAAGGGGCGCGGGGCTGTATCGATATGCGGCTCCGCCGCGCGGGCGCGACCAGCCACGACGAAGCCGCAGACATTTGATGGCCCATCGCGGCACTTCCAGCGGAGCGCTCAGTCTGCCTGCCCGGAGGGCTCTCCCGGGGCGGCACCGTCCGGCAAGGATCCGTCCGCCGCGGCCCGGCCCTTGGGCCGTCTCAACCCCGCCCCCGTAAGCCGCCGCACCAGCTCCTTGGAGCCGACCTCCACCGCCCCCGCCCGCACGGCGTCCTCGTACCGGTGCGAGGGCAGGTCGTAGTGGTCGCGCTCGAAGGCCCGCTCCGGCACCCCGATCCGCGCGGCGAAGGCGTGCAGTTCCTCGTACGAGACGTCGCTGACCAGGTGCGACCAGAGGCGTCCGTGCCCGGGCCAGGTGGGCGGGTCGATGTAGAGGGTCACCGCCGCACCGCCCCGAGCGACCCCACGGCCGCGACCACCACACCCGCCTTCGCGCACACCCAGTGCGGGTCGGCGCCCAACTCCGGCTCCACGTCCAGCGCGTGCAGGTCCTCGGAGCCGCACACCGGGCACAGCGGCCAGCGCCCGTACCGCTCCAGGAGGGCGTCCTGCACGTCCTGGGCGACGAGCCCGGCGACGTAGTCGACCCCGTCGGGCCACTGCTCCACCCACCAGCGCCGCTGCGCCACGGATTCCTCGACGAACGAGACCACGTCCGGCTCGGCCACCTCGTCCGCGACCAGGTCGGCGAGGACCAGCGCGCGGGCGGCGTGCAGCGCCCGCTCCAGCGGGCCGAGGGGGGCGGGGGATGCTGAGGAGTCCATACAGCCATTGTGCGCCCCGCCGCACACCGCACCCGGCCCGCCGGAGCCTTGACCCTCCCCCGCCCCGAAAATATCTTTCAGGAGTGACCAACAACGTGAAGGAAGTTTTCGCGGGTGGAGCGCCCCCGGCCCCCGCCGCCCTCGCGGCCAAGGTGCGCACGCTGGCGCCGTCGATGACCCGCTCCATGCAGCGGGTCGCCGAGGCCGTCGCGGGCGACCCGGCGGGGACCGCGGCGCTCACGGTCACCGGCCTCGCCGAGCTCACCGGCACCAGCGAGGCGACGGTGGTCCGCACCGCCCGCCTCCTCGGCTACCCCGGCTACCGGGACCTGCGCCTGGCCCTCGCGGGCCTCGCCGCCCAGCAGCAGTCGGGCCGCGCGCCCGCCGTCACCGCGGACATCGCCGTCGACGACCCGCTGGCGGACGTCGTCGCGAAACTCGCGTACGACGAGCAGCAGACCCTCGCCGACACCGCCGCCGGACTCGACACCGTCCAGCTCGGCGCGGCCGTCGGCGCGCTGGCGGCCGCCCGCCGCGTGGAGGTGTACGGCGTCGCGGCGTCCGGGCTCGTCGCCCAGGACCTCGCCCAGAAACTCCTGCGCATCGGCCAGATCGCGCACGCCCACTCCGATCCGCACCTCGCCGTCACCAACGCGGTGACGCTCCGCGCCAAGGACGTGGCGATCGCGATCACCCACTCCGGGTCGACCGGCGACGTCATCGAGCCGCTGCGGGTCGCCTTCGAGCACGGCGCCACGACGATCGCGATCACCGGGCGTCCCGACGGCCTGGTGTCCCAGTACGCCGACCACATACTGACCACGTCCACGGCCCGCGAGAGCGAGTTGCGTCCCGCGGCGATGTCCTCTCGGACGAGTCAGCTCCTTGTCGTGGACTGCCTGTTCGTCGGCGTCGCGCAGCGTACGTATGAAACAGCCGCACCCGCGCTGGCGGCTTCGTATGAGGCACTGGCACACCGACACCGCAGGTGACACCGAACGACCACCGCCCGACTGCCCACCCTTTGTGTAGCGAAAGAGCCGCACCCCTATGACCTCCACGCCCACCGGGCCCGCCGCCTACGGCGAGCTCCGTGCCCAGCTGGCGAATCTGACCACCGAGGCGTTCCGGCCCGAGTTCTCCGAGATCGACCGGCTGTCCACGGAGGAGATCGCGCGCATCATGAACGGCGAGGACGCCACCGTGCCCACGGCCGTCGCCGCGCAGCTGCCCCGCATCGCCGCCGCGATCGACGCCACGGCGGAGCGGATGGCGCGCGGCGGGCGTCTGGTCTACGCGGGCGCGGGCACCGCCGGACGCCTCGGTGTGCTCGACGCGTCCGAGTGCCCGCCGACGTTCAACACCGACCCGGGCGACGTCGTCGGCCTGATCGCGGGCGGCCCGACCGCGGTGGTCACCTCGATCGAGGGCGCGGAGGACCGCAAGGACCTGGCGGCCGCCGACCTGGACGCGCTGGCCCTCACCGCCGACGACACCGTGGTCGGCGTCTCCGCGTCCGGCCGCACCCCCTACGCCGTCGGCGCCGTCGAGCACGCCCGCGCCCGCGGGGCCCTGACGGTCGGCCTGTCCTGCAACGCCGGCAGCGCCCTCGCGGCGGCGGCCGAGCACGGCATCGAGGTCGTCGTGGGCCCCGAACTCCTCACCGGCTCCACCCGGTTGAAGGCGGGCACGGCCCAGAAGCTCGTCCTGAACATGCTCTCGACGATCACGATGATCCGCCTCGGCAAGACCTACGGGAACCTCATGGTCGACGTGCGCGCCTCCAACGAGAAGCTGCGCGCCCGCTCCCGCAGAATCGTCTCCCTCGCCACGGGCGCCTCCGACGAGGAGATCGAGGCCGCCCTCGCCGCCACCGACGGCGAGGTGAAGAACGCCATCCTCACCCTGCTGGGCGGAGTCGACGGCCCGACGGCCGCCCGCCTCCTGACCGCGTCCGACGGCCACCTCCGCGCGGCCCTCGACAACTCCCGTACAAAGTAGGGCGGTTGGACGTCACCCCGCCCACCGCCCGGTCGTGAACGCCAGCGCGAACACCGTCGTGAGCGGCGCGAGCACGCACACGAGGGTGTTCGTGACCCAGGCACGGCGCAGCGACCAGGCCGCGAGGCCGGTCCACAGGGGCCACCACAGGAGGGTGGCGCGGGGCAGGGACATGTACCAGTACGAGGTGCCGAGCGCCCAGAGGCTCAGGGCGAGGTACGTCGCCTCGGGCCAGCGGCGGCGGCGCAGCAGGACGGCCAGGAGCGCGAGCCCGACGACCATGGCCACGAGTTCGGCGAGGAACATGAGGGCGTACCCGGAGCGGTACTCGCCGTCGAAGGCGGCCCGCCAGGTGTTCGCCCACGCCTCCCACGGCGCGTGGAACTCCCGGTTCCAGCCGCGTTCCTGGGCGTGCTTCCAGGCCATCCAGTCGCCGGTGAGGGTGTGCAGGTACCAGGTGTAGAGGAGGGCGGGCAGCGCGGGCAGGGCCAGCCACGGCAGCGGGCGCCAGCGTCGCCCGGCCTCGCGGCGGCCCCGGCTCACGAGGAACTGCACGGCAAGCGCCGCGGCGAGGAAGAGGCCGCTGACCCGGGTGGCGGTGGCCGCCGTCGCGAGCAGCGCCGCCAGTGGCCAGCGCCCCCGCACCGCGGCGAGCCACGCGGGCAGGGCGAACGCCAGGAACAGGGACTCCGTGTAGCCGGCGGCGAGGAAGACGGCGCAGGGCGAGAGCAGTACGAGCACCACGGCCCGCCGTGCCAGTACCTCGCTTCCGTGGAGCCCCGCGATCCGGCCGAGCGCGACCATCGCCACCGCCCCGCTCACCAGCGAGATCAGCAGCCCGGCCAGGCCCCAGTGCGGCAGCACCGTGTGCACGGCCCGCAGCGCCATCGGGAAGCCGGGGAAGAACGCCTCCTCGTTGGTGAAGCCGGGCCGCGCCTCGGCCGCCCGCACATAGCCGTGCTCCGCTATGTGCTGGAAGTGCATCCAGTCCCACTGCTCCCAGACGCTCAGCACGGGCGCGCCGCGCTTGGCACCCGGGTCACGGGGGAACAGCCACGCCCCGCAGTAGGCGGTGAGCCACAGCCCGGCGCGGGTGAGCAGATAGATCTGGAGCACCTGCCGGTCACCGGGCGCGAGCCGGCCCCCGGCTGAGCCAGCCCCGGCCGCACGCGGCACCGTCCGGGCAGGACTCTGCAAGACCGTGGGCATAGGTGATCTCCGCTGCGAGAAAAAGGGGCGGGCGGCTGGGAAATAGCCCGTCCGGCGTTTGAGGACGAGGCCGTGGGGGGGGGGGGGGGGGGGGGCAGGCAAAGGCCGGAGGGGGCGCACCCGCTCGGGGGTAGCGGCACACCCCCTCCGGGGGAGCGGCAACCCCTACTCGGGGGGCGCCGCGCTGGTGGGCGGATACGTCCGCGTAGGCGGCGGCCCGGTCGAGGCCGCCGTGTTCGGCGGCGGCACCGTGCCGGACGCCCCCGTGGAGGGCGGCATCGTGGCCGAGGACGTCGGCGACGAGGACGTCGGCAACGAGGTGGGCGGCGGCGAGTCCCCCGAGGACGGCGCGGGCGCCTCCGTCCCGCCGGCGGGCCGCACGGTCTCCTCGCCCGGGCCCGCCGCCCCGACGAGCACCCCGCTCACCCCGCCGAAGACGACGACGGCGGCGGCCGCGAGAACCGCGAGGCGGCGCCGGCGCACGCGGTCGCCGCGCTCCGTGATGTGCGCCGCGGGCACCGGGGCGGCCCGCCCCTGCCCGCGGTCGGCGAGCCCCCTGAGCGCGGCGGCCAGGGTGATGTCGTCGTCGGGACGGTGCCCGTGGCGCGGCTCCTCAGCCACCGTGCGCCTCCTGCGTCTGGGAATCCCGCAGCCGGGGCGCGAGCGCGGCCCTGCCACGGGAGAGATGAGTCTTGACCGTGCCGGTGGACAGGCCCGTCTCCTGGGCGATCTGCTCGACGGACAGATCGCACACGTAGCGCAGGGCCACGGTCCTGCGCTGCTGCGGGGACAGCTCCTTGAGCGCCTCGACCAGGACGACCGAGCCCGGGTCGGGTGCCTCGGCCGCGCCCGGGCCGCCGTGCCGCTGCCAGGCCCGCTCGGCCCGGAACAGGCCCTGCCTGCGGCGCAGCGCGAGCCGCCAGGCGACCGTCCGTATCCATGCCTCGGGCGCGGCCTCGCGCCGCAGCCGCCCGCGCCTGCTCCACGCCTTGACGAACGCCTCCTGCACGACGTCCTGCGCCTCGTGCAGATCGCCGAGCATCACGTAGAGCTGTCCGGTGAGCCGTCTGACCGCGTGGGCGTAGAACTCCTCGAATTCCTCAGCGGTCAATGCCGTGCTCCCCATCTGGTCGGTACACCTTCTCTAGACCTGGCGGCCCTCCTCCGGTTGACACCGTCCGCGAACTTTTTTTCACGACCCCCTCGGCGCCCGGCGCCCGGGCCCCGGACACGCCGAAGGGGCGGCACCCTCCGCGAGGAGAGTGCCGCCCCTTCGTACAGCTCAGGACAGCCGATCAACCACTGGGGCCGATCAGAAGTCCATGTCACCGCCCGGCATGCCGCCCGGAGCGCCCGCCGCGGCGGCCTTCTCCGGCTTGTCGGCGATGACGGCCTCGGTGGTGAGGAACAGCGCGGCGATGGACGCGGCGTTCTGCAGGGCGGAACGCGTGACCTTCGCCGGGTCGATGATGCCCTCGGCGATCATGTCGACGTACTCGCCGGAGGCGGCGTTCAGGCCCTGGCCGACGGCCAGGTTGCGCACCTTCTCCACGACGACGCCGCCCTCGAGGCCGGCGTTGACCGCGATCTGCTTCAGCGGGGCCTCCAGGGCCAGCTTCACAGCGGCGGCACCGGTGGCCTCGTCACCCTCGAGCTCGAGCTTCTCGAAGACCGAGGAAGCCTGCAGCAGGGCCACGCCACCACCGGCGACGATGCCCTCCTCGACGGCCGCCTTGGCGTTGCGCACGGCGTCCTCGATGCGGTGCTTGCGCTCCTTGAGCTCGACCTCGGTCGCGGCACCGGCCTTGATGACCGCAACACCGCCGGCGAGCTTCGCCAGGCGCTCCTGCAGCTTCTCGCGGTCGTAGTCGCTGTCCGAGTTCTCGATCTCGGCGCGGATCTGGTTGACGCGGCCCTGGACCTGGTCGCTCTCACCGGCGCCGTCGACGATGGTCGTCTCGTCCTTGGTGATGACGACCTTGCGGGCGCGGCCGAGCAGGTCGAGACCGGCGTTCTCCAGCTTGAGGCCGACCTCCTCGGAGATGACCGTGCCACCGGTGAGGATGGCGATGTCGCCGAGCATGGCCTTGCGGCGGTCGCCGAAGCCCGGGGCCTTGACGGCGACGGACTTGAAGGTGCCACGGATCTTGTTGACGACCAGCGTGGACAGGGCCTCGCCCTCGACGTCCTCGGCGATGATCAGCAGCGGCTTGCCGGACTGCATGACCTTCTCGAGGAGCGGAAGGAGGTCCTTCACGTTCGAGATCTTGGAGTTGACGATCAGGATGTACGGGTCGTCGAGCGACGCCTCCATACGCTCCATGTCGGTGGCGAAGTACGCCGAGATGTAGCCCTTGTCGAAGCGCATGCCCTCGGTGAGCTCGAGCTCCAGACCGAAGGTCTGGGACTCCTCGACGGTGATGACGCCTTCCTTGCCGACCTTGTCCATGGCCTCGGCGATGAGCTCGCCGATCTGGGTGTCGGCGGCGGAGATGGAGGCGGTCGAAGCGATCTGCTCCTTGGTCTCCACGTCCTTGGCCTGCTCGAGCAGGGCGCCGGAGACGGCCTCGACGGCCTTCTCGATGCCGCGCTTGAGGGCCATCGGGTTGGCGCCGGCCGCGACGTTGCGCAGGCCTTCCTTGACGAGCGCCTGGGCCAGGACGGTCGCGGTCGTCGTGCCGTCACCGGCGACGTCGTCCGTCTTCTTCGCGACCTCCTTGACCAGCTCGGCGCCGATCTTCTCGTACGGGTCCTCGAGCTCGATCTCCTTGGCGATGGACACACCATCGTTGGTGATCGTGGGGGCGCCCCACTTCTTCTCGAGGACGACGTTGCGACCCTTGGGGCCCAGGGTCACCTTGACGGCGTCGGCGAGCTGGTTCATGCCGCGCTCGAGGCCGCGCCGTGCCTCCTCGTCGAACGCGATGATCTTGGCCATGTGAAGTGGTCCTCCCGGACAGGGGTGGAAAATCCGGACCGCACTGGTGCCCGCGACGGACGGCCTGCATCCCTTGTGGTTCCTTGCCCCACCCGGTCTGCGGACCTCACCGGCCCGATCCAAGTTCTGTCACTCTCACTCGTAGAGTGCTAACGCCAATGATTAGCACTCGACCCCCGAGAGTGCAAGGTCGCCTCGAAGAGGCGTCGAGCGTGCGCCCGGCGCGCGCGAAGGGCCCGCACCCCGTCTCCGGAGTGCGGGCCCTTCGTCTGCGTCGCTTCGGTGGCCGATCGCGTCAAGCCGCTCAGACGGCGAGCTTGACCATGTCCGCCTGCGGACCCTTCTGGCCCTGCGAGATCTCGAACTCGACTCGCTGACCTTCTTCAAGGGTGCGGTAGCCGTCCATCTGGATCGCGCTGTAGTGGACGAAAACATCCGCACCACCGTCGACCGCGATGAAGCCATATCCCTTCTCCGCGTTGAACCACTTGACGGTGCCCTGAGCCATGCCTAACTCCCCTATTACTGGCCCTTGCGCAGACCCGCACTTCGCGGACCCGGGTCAGACCTCACCCCCCATGGGTTGGGGGTGTGCGCCGGAACGCGTCGACCGCGGCTGAATGTATCTGTCCAACTGCCCTCTGCAACAGGTCAATCGGACGAGAATTCTGGGCACGCCCGATCGCCGATATGCGGAGAATTCAGCCGAGTTCGGGGCAAGTCGGGCCCGACAAATGCCACTTAAGGCGCAAAAGGGCAGGACACTTTGGCTGTTTCTTGTCGGCCTGAGACCGACTTCGAATATGCGCGGGGCACGGCGCGGGAGAAGAACGAAGCTCCATTCCCAACTGTACCGCGATCAACCATACAGAATTGCCCCCTCCGCTTCTCTCGCGGAGGGGGCAATCACGGTGACGCTGCGTACGTTCAGCCGCCCGCGACGGCCGGAATGATCGAGACACCGGCACCGTCCGGCGTCGCGGTCTCAAGACCCTGCTCGAACCGCACGTCGTCGTCGTTGACGTACACGTTCACGAACCGCCGCAGCTTGCCCTGGTCGTCCAGGACCCGGGCGGCGATCCCGGTGTGCTTCTTCTCCAGATCAGCGATGACCTCACCGAGGGTGCCCCCTTCGGCAGCGACTTCGGCCTTGCCACCGGTGTAGGTGCGAAGAATGGTAGGGATGCGGACTTTGACACTCATGGGTTCACCTCAGTGGTTCGGGAGGGAGAGCGCCCCGTAAGGGGCGCGGGGAACTGCGCGAGGACGGACCACGACCCGCAGTCGGCAGCGGGCACAAGCCCCTACGGCGCCTAGCCGGCCAGCCCCGCGGAGCGGAACGCGTCAAGGCTAGGAGCGATGGTGGCCGTCGCCTGCGACGTGGCCGCCACCGCGTCGAGGGTCTTCAGACCGTCACCGGTGTTGAGGACCACCGTGGTCAGGGAGGGGTCGATGAGGCCCGCCTCGACCAGCTTCTTGGCGACGCCGACCGTCACCCCGCCCGCGGTCTCCGCGAAGATCCCTTCCGTGCGAGCAAGAAGCTTGATCGCGTCGACGACCTGCTCGTCGTTCACATCCTCCACCGCACCACCGGTGCGCCGGGCGATGTCCAGGACGTACGGCCCGTCGGCCGGGTTGCCGATGGCGAGCGACTTGGCGATCGTGTCCGGCTTCTGCGGGCGCACGACGTCGTGCCCCGCCTTGAAGGCGGTCGACACCGGCGAGCACCCCTCGGCCTGCGCACCGAAGATCTTGTAGGGCTTGTCCTCCACGAGGCCGAGCGCGATGAGCTCCTTGAGACCCTTGTCGATCTTCGTGAGCTGCGAGCCCGAGGCGATCGGGATGACGAGCTGATCGGGAAGGACCCACCCCAGCTGCTCGCAGATCTCGTACGCGAGGGTCTTGGAGCCCTCGCCGTAGTACGGCCGCAGATTGACGTTCACGAAGCCCCAGCCCTCGCCCAGCGGGTCGCCGATGAGCTCGGAGCAGAAGCGGTTCACGTCGTCGTAGTTGCCCTCGATGCCGACGAGCTCGCCGCCGTAGACCGCGGCCATGACGACCTTGCCCTGCTCCAGGTCGTGCGGGATGAACACGCAGGACCGGAAGCCGGCGCGGGCCGCGGCCGCGCCCACCGCGCCCGCCAGGTTGCCCGTGGACGAGCAGGACAGCGTGGTGAACCCGAAGGCGCGGGCGGCCTCGAGGGCCTGCGCGACGACGCGGTCCTTGAAGGAGTGCGTGGGGTTGCCGGAGTCGTCCTTGATGAACAACTTGCCCGGCTCGACGCCGAGTTCCCGGGCGAGGTTGTCGGCCTGGACGAGCTTGGTCCAGCCGGGGTTGAGGTTCGGCTTGTCGGCCACGTCGGCGGGGACGGGCAGCAGCGGCGCGTACCGCCAGATGTTGGCGGGGCCGGACTCGATCTTCTCGCGGAGGGCTTCCGGGTCGCCGAGCGGCAGGTCGTAGGCGACTTCGAGGGGGCCGAAACACTCGGCACAGGCGAAGATCGGGCCCAGGTCGAAGCGGGTTCCGCACTCGCGGCAGGAGAGGCCGGACGCGGGGCCGAGGTCTACGGTGCCCGGGGCGGATGCGGCGGCGGGGGTGGTGGCGACAGTCTGCACAGCCATGGAGGCGAGGCCCTTTCTCCTCATCTTCCTCGCGACGCATCTCGCCGCGAGACGGAATTGGCACCTTCCCTAGCCGGGAGCCTCGCGGCGCCGCGACGGCGGCGTACGTACGAGACCGGCTGGAGGGTTGCCGGGGCTTCAACGGGCCGTATCCCTCTGCCCCTCTGGATGAGCGGTATTCGATTGTGGGTTTCAGTTGTGGGTTTCAGTTGTCGATCTTGTTGTCGATCCGGAACGCGGCGGCGACCCCCGACATGCGATGGTCACCGGCGTTGTTCAAGACTGTAACCGAAGCCTTGGACCCTTGAGATAGTCGTCCGATGCGCGAGATGGATCACAACCGGGAGGACGCGCGTGCTGGAAGAGGTCGAGCGCTGGCTGAGCAGGCGTTCCTGGTCCGTCGCCGACCGCCCGACGCATCAGCTCACCGCCGCCAAGCGTGCCGCAGGCGCCTCGGTGAGCGTCGTGCTGCCCGCGCTCGACGAGGAGGAGACGGTCGGTGAGATCGTCGCCGAGATCCGCCGTGAGCTGATGGAGAAGGTCCAGCTCGTCGACGAGCTGGTGGTCGTCGACTCCGGCTCGGCGGACCGCACGGCCGAGGTCGCCGCGGCCGCCGGGGCGCGGGTGGTGCACCGGGACGACATCCTGCCGCGGCTGCCCGCGATGCCGGGCAAGGGCGAGGTGCTGTGGCGCTCACTCCTGGTCACGGGCGGTGACATCGTGGCGTTCGTCGACGCCGACCTGAAGGAGTTCTCGGCGGACTTCGTCACCGGGATCGTGGGGCCGCTGCTCACCGATCCCGACGTGGACTTCGTGAAGGCGATGTACGACCGCCCGCTCGGCGAGGCCGCAGGTCGGGGCGGCCGTCTCGCCGGAGGCGAGCAAGGAGGAAGGGTGACCGAGCTGATGGCGCGCCCCCTGCTGAACATGCACTGGCCGCAGCTCGCGGGCTTCGTGCAGCCGCTCGGCGGGGAGTACGCGGCCCGCAGGTCGCTGCTCGAACGCCTCCCGTTCCCCGTCGGGTACGGCGTGGAGGTCGGCCTGCTCGTCGACGCGCTGCACACCGTGGGCCTGGACGCGCTCGCGCAGGTCGACGTCGGCGTGCGCAGGCACCGGCACCAGGACGGGCAGGCGCTGGGGCGGATGGCGGCGGCGATCTACCGCACCGCGCAGCTGCGGCTCGCCCGCGCCCATCTCGTACGCCCCGAACTCACGCAGTTCGTGCGCGGCGAGGACGGCTTCGAGCCGCGGACGTACGCGGTGGACACGGAGGAGCGGCCGCCGATGACGGAGGTGGCGGAGTACGCGGCGCGGCGGGTCGCCTGAGCCCGGCCGTATACGGCCCGGCGGGTTCGCCTCCGGCAGAGATGTGACGTTCCCCGGACGTACGTTTGAGGGTTTCCGTGAGCGGCTAGGTTTCGGCACATGGTTTCCGAGCAAGCGGTCGCCCAGGTCCTCGTCGCGTCCAACCGCGGCCCGGTGACGTACTCCCTCGGTGACGACGGGACGCTGGACGCCAAGCGGGGCGGTGGCGGGCTCGTCTCCGGGCTCAGCGCCATCGGTGACGAGGCGGACGCGCTGTGGGTGTGCTCCGCGCTGGGCGAGGGCGACCGGGAGGCCGTGCGGCGCGGCATCGGCGAGCCGGGCGTGCGGATGCTCGACATCGACGCCGCCGTGCACGCCGACGCGTACAACGGCATCGCGAACTCGGTGCTGTGGTTCGTGCACCACATGCTGTACCAGACGCCGTTGGAGCCCGCTTTCGGGCCGGAGTTCCGGGCGCAGTGGGCTTCGTACGAGACGTACAACCGGGCCTTCGCCGAGGCCCTCGCCGAGAGCGCCGCCGACGGCGCGGCGGTGCTCGTGCAGGACTACCACCTGACGCTGGTGCCGGGGATGCTCCGCGAGCTGCGCCCCGACCTGCGCATCGGGCACTTCTCGCACACGCCGTGGGCGCCCGTCGACTACTTCCGGATGCTGCCGGACGACATCGCGGAGCAGGTGCTGCGCGGGATGCTCGGCGCGGACCGGCTCGGGTTCCTCACCGGGCGGTGGGCGGACGCGTTCACCGAGTGCTGCGTGGCGGTCCTCGGCGGTACGTCGGGGACGCGCGTCGGGGTGCACGGGCTCGGGGCCGACGCGGACTTCCTGCGGGAGCGGGCGCGGCGGGCGGACGTCGAGGAGCGGCTTTCCGCGCTGCGGGAGCAGATCGGGCCCGACCGGAAGGTCATCGTCCGGGTGGACCGGACCGAGCTCTCCAAGAACATCGTGCGCGGGCTGCATGCCTACCGGCTGCTTCTGGAGGAGCGGCCGGAGTGGCGCGGGCGGGTCGTGCATGTCGCGTTCGCCTATCCCTCGCGGCAGGATCTCGCGGTGTACCGCGACTACACCGCGGAGGTGTCGCGGGTCGCCTCCGCGATCAACTCCGCGTACGGGACGGATGACTGGACGCCCGTCCTCCTCCACGTCAAGGACGACTTCGCGCGCTCGCTCGCGGCGTACCGGCTGGCCGACGTAGCCCTCGTCAATCCCATCCGGGACGGGATGAACCTCGTGGCCAAGGAGGTGCCGGTCGTCTCCGACGAGGGGTGTGCGCTGGTGCTTTCCCGGGAGGCCGGGGCCTTCGAGGAGCTCGGGGAGGACGCGGTCGTCGTCAATCCGTACGACGTTTCCGGCACGGGGCAGGCGCTGCATGCAGCGCTCACCATGTCCTCCGCGGAACGCGCGGAGCGCACGAAGCGGCTGGCCGCGGCCGCGACGGCTCTTCCGCCGTCCCAGTGGTTCCTGGACCAGTTGCACGCCCTGGCCCCCTGACAAGCCCCGCCGCTCCGCGGCGGGATCTCTCCCACCCGCCCACCCGTTTCCAGCCGACCAGCGGCTTCGGGCCGTAGTCCACGCCCCGGTCGGCCAACGGTCCGCGTCGGCCTGCCTCCCGGTGCCGGGCACGGCAGTTCGGCGTCTGCAGCAACCGGTTCTTACCTGCTGTCAAGGCAGTTGAGTGGCCAAGGTCGACAGGAGGGTCACCACGCCCGGGGGGCCGGGGACCACCAGGTCGGCTCGGTCGGAGAGTTCCGTGACCTCCGCGCTGCCGCTGCACACCAGGAGGCCGCGTACGTCCCCGCCGGAGCGCAGCTTGTCGACGGCGGCGAACGCGGGCAGGTCCCCGAGGTCGTCCCCGGCGTACAGGACGGACTCGGCGCCCACCTCACGTACGTAGTCGACGAGAGCCACCCCCTTGTCGACACCCGGGGGCCGCAACTCCAGGACGAGGCGGCCGGGTTCGACAATCAGCCCGTGGCGGGCGGCCAGCTCGGCCAGCGGTCCGCGCAGGGCGTCGAACGCGGCCTGCGGATCGCGCGCCCGCCGCGTGTGCACCGCGACAGCCCGCCCCTTCTCCTCGATCCAGGTACCCCGCCACGCGCCGATCGCGTCCAGGAACCCGGGAAGCTCGGCCCGCACCGCGGCGACCCCGGGGTGCGGCTCCGCGGCCTGGACGGTCCCGCTGACGGCGTCCCACCGCTCGGCGCCGTAGTGCCCGAGGACGACGAGGCGCTCGAGCCCGGGCACCCCGGCGAGCCCGCCGTAGCGGACGGCGACCCCGGCGGGCCGGCCGGTGACGACGGCGACGGAGCGGACCTTCGGCGCGAGCGCGGCAAGCGCGGGCACCGCGTCCGGGTGGGCCCGCGCCTGCTCCGGGTCGGGCACGATCGGCGCCAGCGTCCCGTCGAAGTCCAGGGCGATCACGGCGCGTTCGGGCCGGGCCAGGATCGCGGCGAGCCCGTCCCGCCCGGCGGGCGTCAGCGGCTGCGGCAACGGCGAGGAGTGCGTCAGGTCACCCATGGCCCGACCATAACCTCAACGCTCGGCGCGCCGCGCCTGTCGAACCCGCCGGAGTCGGTTCACGGTGACCGGATCGTGGGCGAGGGCGCGCTCGTCGTCGAGGAGCGCGTTGAGGATCTGGTAGTAGCGGACCGGGGCCAGCCCCAGCTCCTCACGGATGGCCCGCTCCTTGGCACCGGGCCCGGCCCAGTTGCGCCGCTCAAGGGCGAGCACCGCCTTGGCGCGCGCGGAGAGGCCGCCGTCGCCGGGGCGACCGTCGTGCTCCGGCAGGAGACCGTCGTCCGTCATGGCGTCCACGCTAACCCGCCCCGGACGCCTTACTGCGCGTTCTCCTCCGCGGCCGCCTTCGACTCGATCTGGCCGAGGATGGCCTTGGGGTTGCCGTTCGGGCCGACGGTCTTGCCGATGTACTTCTTGACCTGCACGGAGACCTGCGCCCACGACACCTTGCCGACGGGGTAGAGCTGCGAGGTCGGCAGCTCCTTCAGGAACTCGCCGAGCTTCGCCGCGTCCTTCTTGTTCCCCGCCATCTCCTGCGACGCGGAGGTCGTCACGGGCAGCAGGTCGTACTCCCGCGAGAAGTCCAGGACGTTCTTCTTGCTGTAGACGAAGTCGAGGAAGTCGCCGATCTCCTCGCGGTTGCCGTTCTGCTTGAAGGCCATCATCCAGTCGGCGACGCCCATCGTGGACTGGGCCTTGCCGTTGACGCCGGGCAGCGGCACCATGCCGTACTTCAGGCCCTTCTTGGCCGACATCTGCATCAGCGTCGGGTGGCCGTTGAGCATGCCGACGTCGCCGCGCGTGAAGGCCGCGAACGCCTCGGCGCGGTCCAGCTCGGCGGGCGGGGTCGGGCCGGTGAGGCCCTTGCCGACCATCTCGTCCTTCAGCCATTCGAAGGTGTTGATGTTCTGCTTGGAGTCGATGGCGTACGAGTCGACGTTGTCGGTGTAGCCGCCGCCACCGGCGAGCAGCCACTGCATCGTCTCGGCCTGCGCCTCCTCCGGGCCGAGCGGCAGCGCGAAGGGGATCTTCACGCCGCGGGCCTTCAGCTTCTGCGCGGCGGCCTGCAGCTCGGGCCAGCTCTGCGGCGGCTTCACGCCGGCGCTCTTGAACAGCTTCTCGTTGTAGAAGAGCAGGCGCGTGGACGCGGCGAACGGCATGCCGTACTGCACGCGGTTCACCTCGCCGGCCTTCGAGAGCGGCGCGAGGAAGTCGGCCTGGGTGGGGATGGAGAGCAGGTCGTCGGCGCTGTACAGCTTGTCCTGCGCGGCGTAGTCGGCGTACGCGCCGATCTGGGCGAGGTCGGGGGCCTCCCCGTCCTTCACCATCTCCTTGACCTTGCGGTCGACGTCCGTCCAGGAGTAGACGCTCACGTCGACCTTGATGTTCGGGTTCTCGGCCTCGAACTTCTTGGTCAGGTCGGCCCAGTACTTCTTGGAGCTGTTGGCCGGGGAGTCGCCGTAGTCGGCGGCGACGAGTTTGAGGGTGACGTCACCGGAGTCGCCGGAGTCACTGCCGCAGCCGGCGAGCAGCGCCGTCATGCTCAGCGCGGCCACCGCCGCGGTCAGACCTGTCACGCGCCGCTGCACTGCTGTTCCCACCCTCGTCGTTCCTTGCTGAACAGCGAGTTTCCCTCGCGTTCCGATACAAGGTCTACACCACCCGAGTATCACTTCTGCAACGGCCTTGGCTTATTGCCGGGTCCCGCGCCTTGCTGCTAAGCACTGCACTGGGCACGGCCCACCGTGCCGCACGTCCACCACCTGGGACAACTCCCGCACCGGCAAGGAGCCTTGGCACATGTCGCGTACCGCAGAAGAGATAGCCACCCAGCCCGACTGCTGGCGGCGGGCCGCCGAGGCCGCGGCCGCGTTCGACGGGCTGCCGAAGCCGGGCGAGCGGGTCGCCGTCACCGGGTGCGGCACGTCCTGGTTCATGGCGCTCGCGTACGCGGCGCTGCGGGAGGCGGCCGGGCAGGGCGAGACGGACGCGTTCGCGTCGTCCGAGTTCCCCTCGGGGCGGGCCTACGACCGGGTGGTCGCCATCACCCGGTCCGGTACGACGACGGAGGTCCTGGAACTCCTCGGCGCCCTCCGCGGTGTCGTACCGACGCTCGCCCTCACCGGCGACCCGGCCACTCCCGTCATGGACGCGGCGGACGCGGTGGCCGTCCTCGACTGGGCCGACGAGGAGTCCGTCGTGCAGACCCGGTTCGCCACGACGGCGCTCGCGTTCCTGCGGGCGGGGCTCGGCGACATCCCCGGGGTGAAGTCGGTCGCGGAGGCGGCGGCCGACGCGGAGGTCGCCGTCTCCGAGCCGCTGCCGCCCGCCGTCCTCGCGGCCGAGCAGTGGACGTTCCTGGGGCGGGGCTGGACGTACGGGCTCGCCCTCGAGGCGGCCCTGAAGCTGCGGGAGGCCGCCGGGGAGTGGACCGAGGCGTACCCGGCGATGGAGTACCGCCACGGGCCCATCGCCATCGCCGGGCACGGCCGGGTCGTCTGGATGTTCGGGGCGCTTCCGGAGGGCCTCGCCGACGATGTCGCCCGGGTCGGCGGCGTCCTCGTCGCCCACGACGCGGTGGACCCCCTCGCCGACCTCGTCCGCGCCCAACGCCTGGCCGTCGCCCGCGCCGAGTCCCGCGGCCAGAACCCCGACCGCCCCCGCAACCTGACGCGGAGCGTAATCCTGGGCGGCTAGCCCCCCGGGGGGTGGGCCTCGCGGGTGCGCTGGGGCGCCCCTGCGAGGCCCCCCGGCCGCAGCAACATGTGGACTAGACCTCTTGCGGGTCACACGCGACACTGTCCCCGTGAGACATGTCATCGCCCTGGACGTGGGCGGCACAGGAATGAAGGCCGCCCTGGTCGGGGCGGACGGCGCGCTGCTGCACGAGGCCCGCCGCCCGACCGGGCGGGACCGAGGCGCCGACGCGGTCGTGGAGTCGATCGTCGACTTCGCGGCCGACCTCCGCGCCCACGGCCTCGCCCACCTCGGCGAACCGGCGGCCGCGGCAGGCGTCGCGGTCCCCGGCATCGTCGACGCCGAGAACGGCATCGCGGTGTACGCGGCCAACCTGGGCTGGAGCGACGTACCCCTGCGCGGCCTCCTCAGCGCCCGCCTGGAAGGCATCCCCGTGGCGCTCGGCCACGACGTGCGCACCGGCGGCCTCGCCGAGGGCCGCCTGGGCGCGGGCAAGGGCGCCGACCGCTTCCTGTTCGTGCCGCTCGGCACCGGCATCGCGGGCGCCATCGGCATCGACGGCGGCATCGAGCCCGGCGCGCACGGCTCGGCCGGCGAGATCGGCCACATCGTCGTACGCCCCGGCGGCCCGCCCTGCGGCTGCGGCCAGCGCGGCTGCCTGGAGCGCCTCGCCTCCGCCTCCGCGGTGAGCGAGGCGTGGGCGAAGGCGAGCGGCGACCCGGCCGCGGACGCCGCGGACTGCGCGAAGGCCGTCCGCTCCGGCGACCCGCGCGCCCTGGACGTCTGGCAGAACGCGGTGGACGCCCTCGCCGACGGCCTGCTCACCGCCCTCACTCTGCTGGACCCGCACACCCTGATCATCGGTGGCGGCCTCGCGGAGGCCGGGGAAACCTTGTTCACACCGCTGCGCGCGGCCGTCGCCGCCCGCGTGGTCCAGTTCCAGACGCTGCCCGAGATCGTCCCCGCGGCGCTCGGCGACGCGGCGGGCTGCCTGGGCGCGGGCCTGCTCGCGTGGGACCTGCTGGACGCCGCAGAAGCCACGAACCCGACCACCCCCACAACCCCGACTCCCCGGAGGTAGCCACCTGATGGCCACTAGCAAGGTTCTCGCCGGTGCTCAGGTGGTACTGCCCACCGGGACCGTCCCAGGCGGCCGCGTGATCGTCACCGAGGGCGGCCGCATCGCGGGGAGCGCGCCCGCGGACCCCGAAGCGATCGAGACGATCGACCTGACCGGCCACTGGCTGGTCCCCGGCTTCGTCGACGTGCACAACCACGGCGGCGGCGGCGCATCCTTCACCAGCGGCACGGCCGAGGACATCCTGCGCGGCGTACAGACGCACCGCCTGCACGGCACCACGACGGTCGTGGCCTCGACGGTCACCGGCGAGATGGACGTTCTCGCGCAGCGCGCGGGCCTGCTCTCCGAGATCGCCGAGCAGGGCGACATCGCCGGCATCCACTTCGAGGGCCCCTTCATCTCCCCGTGCCGCAAGGGCGCCCACAGCGAGGCCCTGCTGCGCGACCCGGACCCGGCGGAGGTCCGCAAGCTCGTCGACGCGGCCCGCGGCCAGGCCCGCATGGTCACCCTCGCCACCGAACTCCCCGGCGGCATCGACTCCGTACGCCTGCTCGCCGAGCACGGCGTGATCGCGGCGATCGGCCACACCGACGCCACGTACGAGCAGACGAAGGCCGCCATCGACGCGGGCGCCACCGTCGCCACGCACCTCTACAACGCGATGCCCGGCCTCGGCCACCGCGCCCCCGGCCCCATCGCCGCCCTCCTGGAGGACGAGCGGATCACCGTCGAGCTGATCAACGACGGCACGCATCTGCACCCGGCCGCCTTCGAGCTGGCCTTCCACCACGCGGGCGCGGGCCGCGTCGCCCTCATCACGGACGCGATGGACGCGGCGGGCTTCGGCGACGGCACCTATCTGCTCGGCCCGCTGGAGGTCGAGGTGAAGGAGGGCGTCGCGCGGCTCACGGAGGGCGGCTCGATCGCCGGCTCGACGCTGACCATGGACCGCGCGTTCAAGCGCTCGGTGACCGTCGACAAGCTGCCCGTCGAGGACGTCGTCGCGGCGATCTCCGCGAACCCGGCCAAGCTCCTCGGCATGTACGACCGGATCGGCTCGCTGGAGCCCGGCAAGGACGCCGACATCGTGGTCCTGGACGCGGAGTTCACGCTCAAGGGCGTGATGCGCAAGGGCGATTGGGTCATCGAACCTTAATTCACCCGATACCCGAGGCGGTTGGTCCGAGGTCTGGGCCAACCGCCTTCTTTTTGGCATGATCAGGCCCCGAAAGCTGTACGTGGCACGCGCGGTCCGGGGGTGAAGCAGTGATCGTCACGGTCACGCTGAACGCCGCCCTGGACCTCACGTACAAGGTTCCCTCCCTCACCCCGCACGCCTCGCACCGCGTCACCGAAGTGACCGAACGCGCGGGCGGCAAGGGCCTGAACGTCGCCCGCGTGCTCGCCGCGCTCGGCCACGAGGTGACGGTGACCGGCTTCGCGGGCGGCGACACCGGCCGCACCCTGCGCGACCACCTCGCCCGCGTCCCCGGCGTCACGGACGGCCTGCGCGCCGTCGCCGGCGCCACCCGCCGCACCCTCGCCGTCGTGGACGCCCGCACCGGCGACACCACCCAGCTCAACGAGCCGGGCCCGACCGTCTCCCCCGCCGAGTGGGCCGGATTCGTCCTCTCCTACGAGGAGTTGCTGAGCGGCCCGGACGTGACGGCCGTGGCCCTGTGCGGCAGCCTGCCGCCCGGCGTGCCGGTGGGCGCGTACGCCCTGCTGATACGCGCCGCGCGCGCCGCCGCCGTGCCCGTGCTGCTCGACACCAGCGGCGAACCGCTGCGCCGCGGGGTCGCCGCCCGCCCCGACATCGTCAAGCCGAACGCCGACGAACTCGCCGAACTCACCGGCGCCCACGAACCCGCCCAGGCCACCCGCGACGCCCGCCGCCGCGGCGCCCACGCCGTCGTCGCCTCGCTCGGCGCCGAGGGCCTGCTCGCCCTCACCCCCGAGGGCACCTGGCGCGCCACCCCGCCCGGCCGCGTCCGCGGCAACCCGACCGGCGCGGGCGACTCGGCGGTCGCGGGCCTGCTCTCCGGCCTCGTCCGCCATCTGTCCTGGCCGGACCGGCTGAGCCGCGCGGTGGCTCTGTCGGCGGCGACGGTCGCGGCTCCGGCGGCGGGCGAGTTCGACGCGGCGGTGTACGAGGACGTGCTGCCGAAGGTCGCCGTGACGGGGAAGCCGTCGGCGGCGTGAGGGCGGGGTACGGCGGGGCTCAGGCGTAGCACAACGGGCCGTCACGGGCCCAGGAATGGGGATGGGTCAGCATGCCACTCACCACCACCGGCGAACTCGTCGCACGGGCGGCCGCGGAAGGGCGCGGCGTCGCGGCCTTCAACGTCATCACGCTGGAGCACGCGGAGGCCATCGCGCTGGGCGCGGAGCGCGCGGGCACCGCGGCGGTCCTCCAGATATCCGAGAACGCCGTCAAGTTCCACGGCGGCCGCCTCGCCGCGATCGCCGCGGCGGCCACCGCCGTCGCCCGCGCCTCCTCCGCCCCCCTCTCCCTCCACCTCGACCACGTCACGGACCCCGAGCTGCTGCGCGCCGCGCACGCGGAGGGCTTCAGCTCGGTGATGTTCGACGCGTCGAAGCTGAGTTACGCCGACAACGTCAAGGAGACCGCCGAGGCGGTGCGTTGGGGCCACGAGCGCGGCATCTGGATCGAGGCGGAGCTGGGCGAGGTGGGCGGCAAGGCCGGCGAGGCCCCCCTGGACGCGCACGCCCCCGGCGCCCGCACGGACCCCGCCGAGGCGGCCGCCTACGTCGCCGACACCGGCATCGACGCCCTGGCCGTGGCCGTCGGCTCCTCCCACGCGATGACGGAGCGCACGGCCACCCTGGACCACGACTTGATCCGCTCCCTGCGCCAGGCCGTGCCCGTCCCCCTGGTCCTGCACGGCTCAAGCGGCGTACCCGACCCGGAGATCCGCCAGGCCGTCGCCTCCGGCATGACAAAGATCAACGTGGGCACGGCCCTGAACACGGCGTTCACGGGCGAGGTGCGGGAGTACCTCGCGACGCATGCGACCGGGGTCGACCCCCGCAAATACCTGACCCCGGCCAGAGAGGCGATGGCCGGGGTGACGGAGTCGTTCCTGCGGCTCGTGGTTTAAGCCCGTCCGGCGTTTGAGGACGCGGCAGCCCCCTGGTTACGGGAAGGGGCGGGGTTGGGGAGAACTCACTCCTTGACGTGGCCCGCCTTCAACCACACCCGATCAAGCACAGCCTCACACTCGTCCCCCGCCTGGCAGGACACAGAGATCGTATTCGTGCCCTTGTTGAGCTGGACGAAGGCGAACGTCTTCGTCCACCCCTTGTCCCAGGCACCTTCCTTCGCCCCGGTGAAGTTGTCCATGTTGAGCTTCCGCCCGGAAGGGGTCCCGTTGATGCCGAGCGTGGTCTCGGCGGCCTTGCCCGGCACGGAGTACCCCACGAAGACGGTGTAGGCGCCGCTCTTGGGGATCCCGTCGACGTTCCAGGTCACCTGCGCGCCGGGCTTGTCGAGCCCGGCCACGTACACGCCGCCGGCGGACTTGGCCCCCTCGATGTCGGACGCGGTGGTGGTGCCGCCCTCCAGCTTGAGCGCCTTGGCGTCGGTCTTGGGCAGCTCGGCGTCGGGCTTCTTGCCGTCGTCGCCCTTGGAGGCGGTGGGGCTCGGCTCCTCGGGGGCGGACTGGTTCTGGGACGGACCCGCCTGGTCCTTGTCGTCGCCCCCGTCGCCCCCGCCGAACATCATCGCGGCCCCGATGCCGAGGGACACGACGGCGACGACGGCGATGGCGCCGATCAGCAGGCCCTTGGTGTTGGGCCCCCGCCCGCGCCCCCCGCCGCTCCCGGCTCCGGCGTGCGTGCCGGGCGCACCGGGCCCGCCCGCGTGCCGCATGGGCGCGGTGACGCCGTGCTGTGCCTCCGGCGCGGCGTAGTGGGCGTTGGGTTGCCCGGGCGCCTGCCGCGGCGCCTGGGCGGGCGGCGGGTAGCCGTACGCCGGGGCCTGGCCCTGGGCGTGACCCTGCTGGCCCTGCTGCCCGTACTGCCGCTCGCCGACCGCGCGCACGTGGTTGTACGAGGACCGCGGCCCCGGGTAGCCGTACCCGCCGCCCCCGGAGGGCGGTGTCGCGCCGGCCGCCTGGCCGTCCGCGTACAGGTAGCCGAACGGGTCGTCATCGCCCTCTGGCGCGCGCGGCGTGTGCTCGCCGTTATTGCCGGGCGTCATTCGCAGGTCACTCCCTCGCATCGCGGATGCGGCGAGCCTACCCGCTTCGGGTGACCGCCCAAGGTGACCTTGACAGCATCACGTACAACAACACGGACAACATCACAGACACCGCCACTGACGCCACCACAGGCGCCATCAGGGGCGACAGCGTGCGGAGTTGGCCCTCACCCGGCCCGCCGGTGCTGCTTGGCACGGGAACGTTTCTCGACGTACATCCGCTGATCCGCGGAATGCAACACTTCGTCCGCGGACATCCCGCAATGTGCCCATCCGATGCCGAAGCTGGCGCCCACGCGCACGGCGCGGCCGTCCACCCGGATCGGCGGGATGATCGCGTTCCGCAGCCGCACCGCGAGGTCCTGCGCGTCGGCCCGGCCGAGCCCGTCCGCGAGCACCACGAACTCGTCGCCGCCGAGCCGCGCCACCGTGTCGCCGTCCCGGACGCCGTTGGTCAGGCGCCGGGCGACCTCGATGAGGACGGCGTCACCGGTGTGGTGCCCGAAGCGGTCGTTGATCGACTTGAAGCCGTCGAGGTCGCAGAAGAGGACGGCGAGCCCCTTGGTGCCGTCGTCCGGGTCGGCCTCCTCGGGCGGGGCGACCGTGTGCACGTGGTGGTCGTAGCCGTCGCCGTGCATCCCGGTGTGTCCGCCCATGACCGGGCCGTGGCCGTTCCCGGAGGCGTGGCCGGGCGCGTAAAGACCGCTGTTGTCGTACGCCGCGTCCAGCGAGTCCACCGTGGACGGCTGCCCGGCGTGCGGCCTGCGGCAGAGGCGGGCGCTGAGCCGGGCGCGCAGCTCGGCGGAGTTCGGAAGGCCGGTCAGCGAGTCGTGCGAGGCGCGGTGCGCGAGCTGCAGCTCGCGCCGCTTGCGCTCCTCGATGTCCTCGACGTGCGTGAGCAGAAACCGGGGCCCGTCCGCGGCGTCGGCGACGACCGAGTTCCGCAGCGAGACCCAGACGTACGTCCCGTCCCTGCGCCCGAACCGCAGCTCGGCCCGCCCGCCCTCGGCCGACGTCCGCAGCAGCGTCCCGATGTCCTCGGGGTGGACGAGGTCGGAGAAGGAGTAGCGCCGCATCGCGGAGGCCGGGCGGCCGAGGAGGCGGCACAGCGCGTCATTGGTGCGCAGGATGCGCCCGTGCTGGTCGCCGCCCATCTCGGCGATGGCCATGCCGCTGGGCGCGTACTCGAACGCCTGCCGGAAGCTCTCCTCGCTGGCCCGCAGCGCCTGCTGCTCGCGCTCCAGGCGGACCAGGGCGCGCTGCATGTTGGCGCGCAGGCGTGCGTTGCTGATGGCGATGGCGGCCTGGAAGGCGTACATCTGGAGGGCTTCGCGCCCCCACGCGCCGGGCCTGCGCCCGTTGCGCGGGCGGTCCACGGAGATCACGCCGATCAGCTCGCCGCCCGACGCCCCGGTCGCGTACATGGGCGCGAAGAGCCGGTCGGAGGGGTGCCACTCGTCCTCGAAGCGGGGCTCGGGTCCTTCCGTGTACCACTGCGGCACGTCGTCCTCGTCGAGGACCCAGCCCTCCGTGTACGGGATGAAGCGCAGGGCGCCCCACGCCTCGCCCATGGCCAGGCGGCGCTCCCAGGACTCACGGGAGCCGACCCGGCCGGTGATCAGGGCCTCGGCGGCCGGGTTGCCCGCGAAGGCGGCGACGACGAGATCGCCGTCCGGGCGCACGAGATTGACGCACGCCAGCTCATAGCCAAGGCCGTTGACCACGCCGTCGGCGACGGTCTGCAGCGTGTCCGCGAGGCTGCGGGCCGTGTTGAGGTCCGCAACCACCTGATGGAGCTGCCGCAGGGTCGCAAGACGGACGTACGGCTCCGACTCGGTCTCCATGCTCGCTCTCCCCGAGACCTCGACAGCAACTCCAGGATCCGCAGCGTCCTCTGTGTCCTCGCTGAGGCTCCCCGCCTGCACGCTTCGTCGCGCTCGGCGCTGGTGTGCCATCAGCTTTTCTGTGTCTGTCCGATTGCCACGGTCACTGAATCACAGCGAGCTGCCCACTCGGTACACAGGGTCAACAAAATATGGGCCCTGTGACTCAAGTCACAGGTGAGAGGTCCGATTTGAGACCGGGAGTTGAGCCCGATTTGAGCTAGTGGACCTAGGTCTCGCCCTAGGACCGGCCTCGGCCCGGGGGCCGATGCGGAACGCTCGGGTCCGCGGCTAGCGTCGAGAGCGTGGCTGCCGACCTGACCATGAACACCCAGACCCTGTCCACCCCTCGCCCGGCGGGGGTTCATCCTGTGGGAGTGAGCAACGAAGAGTTCCGCGCCGCCATGTCCCGCCTGGCCGCGGGCGTGGTCCTGGTGACGGCCCACGAACCCCCGCTGGACCCGGACGACCCGAACGCCCCCGGCGGCGAGGACGTCGGCATGACGGCGACGGCCTTCCTCTCCGTCTCGCTGGACCCGCCGCTGGTCATGGTCAGCCTGCGCGAGGGCTCCCGCATGGACGACCTGCTCGCGGAGCAGCCGCTGTGGGCGGTGTCGGTCCTGTCCGAGAGCCAGCGCCACGTCGCGGGCCGCTTCGCCATGAAGGGCCGCATCAGCGACCGTCTGCTCTTCGACGACATCCCGTACGTACGCGGGGACACCTCCGGCGCCCCGCTGGTGGGCGGCGCGCTCGCGACCCTCGAGTGCCGCACGGAACAGACCGTGACGGCGGGTGACCACACGCTCGTGATCGGCCGCGTCCTGACGGCGGAACTGCCGAGCGCGGACGGGGGGCCGCTGATGTACTTCAAGGGCCGCTACCGGCAGCTGGGCTAGCGGCGCCGCGCCGACCCACCGGACAGGCCCTAGCCCCAGTCCTTGCCCGACCGGCCCTGCTTGGTCTCCCCGCGCCGTTTCTTCTCCCGCAGCCGCCGCTCGTTGATCCCGCGCGGAATGCGGGTGGCGCGGCGCGGCTTGGGCGGCGGGGCGGTGGCCTCGGCGAGCAGGGCGGCGAGGCGGGTGGCCGCCATCTCCCTGTTCCGCCACTGCGACCGGTGCTCGCTCGCCCGGACGCTGATGACGCCGTCCACGAGCCGGGACGCGAGCCGCTCGAGGGCCCGCTCCTTCCACACCTCGGGCAGCGCCTGCGTCCCCGCGAGGTCGAAGCGCACCTCGGCCTGCGAGTCACTGGTGTTGACGTGCTGCCCGCCGGGCCCGGAGGACCGCGAGAAACGCCACATCAGCTCGGCCTCGGGCAGCGAGACGGAGCCACGGATGACGTAAGGGCGGTGACCGGACATGTGCACCATGGTCCCGTGCCGGGGCCCGCACGTCACCCTCTTTTCAGCACAGGAGCGCAGGCCGGACAGCCACCGGCGCCCTTCCGCGCCTCCGTCGCGCCCGCGAGTAAAGAACGTAAAGAGAGTGCCCGGCATGTGGAACCTTCGATACCCCCCTCGGCGTTCATAGGGGTGTCGGTAGCTTCGTGCCAGCATGAAGCCCGCACAGTACGCAGGCAGTACTCGGTTGTACTCACGCAACTAGGAAGGGACTCCCAACAATGGCTGTAAGCCTGTCCAAGGGCGGCAACGTCTCGCTCACCAAGGAGGCACCGGGCCTGACCGCCGTCACGGTCGGCCTCGGCTGGGACGTCCGCACCACCACGGGCACCGACTTCGACCTGGACGCCTCCGCCATCGCGGTGAACCCCCAGGGCAAGGTCTTCTCGGACGCCCACTTCGTCTTCTTCAACAACAAGGCGACGCCGGACCAGACCATCGTCCACACCGGTGACAACGTCACCGGCCAGGGCGAGGGCGACGACGAGCAGATCAACGTCAACCTCGCGGGCCTCCCCGCCGACGTCGAGAAGATCGTCTTCCCGGTCTCGATCTACGACGCCGAGAACCGCTCGCAGAACTTCGGCCAGGTCCGCAACGCGTTCATCCGCATCGTGAACCAGGCCGGCGGCACCGAGATCGCCCGGTACGACCTGTCGGAGGACGCCGCCACCGAGACCGCCATGGTCTTCGGCGAGCTGTACCGCAGCGGCGCCGAGTGGAAGTTCCGCGCCGTCGGCCAGGGCTATGCCTCGGGCCTCGTCGGCATCGCGCAGGACTTCGGCGTCAACGTCTGAGTCCCGCAGGACAAGTGACGGGCCCCGACCGGGCACACCGGTCGGGGCCCGTCCCCGCTCCGTGGACGTGCCGTGGGCCTCCGTGGGCCTATGGGTTCTCCGGCTTCCCGTCCCCGTAGAGCCAGTCCGCCCACACCTGCTTCAGCTCCTCGCGCGACTCGTCGTCGCCCGCGTGCTTCTCGACGTACTCCGTGAAGTCCTTCGTGTTCGCGTTGCCGTGCCGGTGGGACTTCGCCCAGCCCTGGACGATGTCGTAGAAGGTGTCGTCGCCGACCGTCTCGCGGATCTTGTGGATCACCATCGCGCCCCGGTCGTACACCGGATCGTCCGAGATGCGCGCCGCGTCCGGCTGCCGCGCGGGCGGGAAGTCCCAGATGGCTTCGTTGTCCTCCTCGGTTTCGTAGTAGTCCCCCTCGTACAGCGCGTCGAAGGTGTCCTGGGCGCTGTCGCCGCCGTTGTCCTCCTCCCACAGCCACTCCGCGTAGGTCGCGAAACCCTCGTTGAGCCACATGTCCTGCCATGTCTTCGGCGTGACCGAGTTGCCGAACCACTGGTGGGCCAGCTCGTGGACGAGGGTCGACGTGTCGGCGTCGGAGACGGGGAACACCGGCTTGGTCTGGGTCTCCAGGGCATAGCCCAGGTTCACCCGGTCGTCGACGATCGCGCCGGTCGAGGAGAAGGGGTAGGCACCGAAGTTGAGTTCCGCCCAGTCCATGATCTCGGGGATCTTCGCCAGGACCTTCGCCGTCTTCTTGTACTTGTCCTCCGGCATCGTCGGGTCGATCGCCGTGAACACCGGGATGCCGGACTCCGACTTCGACGTCATCGACTTCTTCGTGTCGTACGCGCCGATCGCCACCGTCGCCAGATAGCCGGCCATGGGCTCGGCGTTGTGCCAGGCGAACGTGGTGCGGCCGTTCGTCGTGGTCTCGTTCGTCAACTCGCCGTTGGAAATGGCCTTCAGGCCCTTGGGCACGGTGATCCGTATGTCGTACGCGGCCTTGTCGCTCGGGTGGTTGCTGCCCGGGAACCACGCCATCGAGCCCGCCGGCTCGCCGACGGCGAGCGCGCTCTGCTCCCCCTTCAGCCAGCCTTCCTTGGAACCGTCCGCGTCGGTGACCGTCTGCGGTGTGCCGGAGTAGCGGACGGTCGCGCGGAACGTCTCGCCCCGGTCGAGGTCGTCGCGCGGGCGCACGGTCAGCTCGTCGCCCTCCCGGCTGAAGCGGGCCTCCTTGCCCTCGACGGTGACCTCCTCGACCTGAAGGCCCTTGAGGTCGAGGTTGAAGGCGCTGAGGTTCTTGGTGGCGCGGGCCGTGATCTCCGCCGTGCCGGTGAGGTGGCGGGACTCGGGGTCGTAGCCGAGGGTCAGGCCGTAGTGCGCCACGTCGTATCCCCCGTTGCCGAGCTTCGGGAAGAACGGGTCGCGGACCCCCGCGGCGCCGGGGGTGCCGTCCGCTCCGCCGCCGGTGCAGGCGGTGAGCGCGGTGAGGGTCAGGGCGGCCAGGGCGGCGGGCGCGGTGCGGCGGGCGCGGGGCCCCCTGGTCAGAGGGGCGGTGGCTCGGTAGTTCACCTCCGTGATCCTATGGCCACCGCCCTGCGGGGCTCCTGGCGTGGCACCATCGGGCGCGTGCTCGATATTGGTTACGCCCTTTCCCGCCGTTTTCCGGACCCGCCGCAGCTGGACTATCGCGAAGCGGACGCCCGCGCGCTGCGGCACGACCTGTTCTGCGGGGATGTGTATCTGGCGGACACCAAGGCGGACCGGGAGCTGGGTACGGCGTGGGGGTGGGTGCCGGTGCTCGACTTCGCGTGGGCGCTGTGCGACATCGTGGAGGAGCTGGACAAGGATCCGCTGGGGAGCAGGGCGTCGCGGCCGCGGTATGCCGAGCTGGACTTCACGGAGTCGACGGACCGGATGCTGTTCGTGCGGCGGTTCGGGTGGGTGGACATCGAGGCCGACTGGATGAGGGCGGAGGAGGAGCCGCTCACGTTCTCGCACGGGGAGCTGCGGAAGGAAGCGCGGGACTTCCTGCACGACCTGCTGGCCGACCTCATCGACCTGCATGACGGGCTGGGGGCGAATCCGCTGATCTGGACGTTGCAGGCGCGGTATCCGCGGGTGGGCTGACGGACGTCGGCGTGGGGATGTCACATTCGGGCGGGGTCGGTCCGTCGTACACGGTGACTGCGTTCCCGTGCCCGCGAGGGTCGACCGAAACGGAGGCCGTCCATGGCCCACGCCACCCGAGCAAACCACTCCCCCGGCCGTCCGGGGCCCCACGTCACCGTGGTCGGCGGCGGCTTCGCCGGGCTGACCGCCGCGATCACGGCCGCCGAGGCCGGGGCGCGGGTCACGTTGTACGAGTCGCATCACACCCTCGGCGGCCGGGCGCGCACGGCCGAAGGGCCGTACAGGACCAATGAGGGGCCGCACGCGCTGTACAACGGCGGGCCGCACTGGACGTGGCTGAAGCAGCGCGGGCTGATCGGGGACCTCGCGCCGATCCCGCCGATCGAAGGCACCCGGCTGCGCCTCCACCACCATGGCCGGCTCCGCCGTACCCCGCCCTTCGCGATGCTGAAGCTGCTGCGGCGCTCTCCCGAACAGGCGCCGGTGGACGTGGACTTCGCGACCTGGGCCGGCGCGCAGGTGGGAGAGGAGGGCGCGCGGGCCGCGGCGCACTACTCGGCGGTGGCGTTGTTCCACCACGACCCCGGCTCGCTGTCGGCGCGGTTCGTGCACACGCGGCTGCGCCGGGCGACGAAGTTCCCGCCGGAGGCGCACTATCCGGTGGGCGGCTGGGGCGCGCTCATCGACCGGATGGCGGGCATGGCGTGGAACCTGGGGGTGCGGATGGAGACGCTCACGCGGATCGACGACATCGGGGAGTTCGCGGCCCGGGGCCCGGTCGTCGTGGCGACGTCGCTCGACGCGGCGCGCCACCTCCTCGGGGACGACACGCTGCGCTGGGAGAGCGGACGTACGACGCTGGTCGATGTGGCGGTGCGGACCAGGCGCGGGGACCTGTTCGCGCTGTCGGACCTGGACGGCACCGGATGGATCGAGCGGTTCACCACACAGGACCGGACGCTCGCGCCCGCGGGTGAGCAGCTCATCCAGGCCCAGATCCCGATCGGCCCGGGCGAGTCCAAGGCGGACGGGGTCGCCCGCGCCGAGCGGCTGCTGGACCTCGGTTTCCGGGACTGGCGGGAGCGCGTGACGTGGCGGCGGGCCGCCGTGGCCAACGGCCGCACGGGGGCGCTCGACCGCCCCGGCACCACGTGGCGGGACCGGCCGGCGGTGGACCGCGGGGACGGCGTGTATCTCGCGGGCGATCAGGTGGCGGCGCCCGGGCTGCTGTCGGAGGTGTCGTTCAACAGCGCGATGGAGGCGGTGACGCTGGCGTTGACGGGCAAGGGCGGGTTGGCGGGAGCGGGCGGGCCGGACGACGGCACGCCGTGGGTTGACCTCAAGTCTGCTTGAGGTTGAAGAGTGGCGAAAGTCAGCGGTCCGGACGGACCCGCCCCGGCACACGCGGGCGGTCCGGACGGACCCGCCCCGGTGCACGCGTCAGCAGGGAGCCCTCATGCACGCCATCCGCCTCCACGCCTTCGGCCCCGCCGAGAACCTCACGTACGAGACGGTCGAGGATCCGCGTCCCGCGGCGGGGCAGGTGCGTATCGCCGTCGCCGCGGCGGGCGTTCACCTGGTCGACACGGCGATCCGCCGGGGCGAGAAGGGGCCGCTGCCGGAGTTGCCGACGCTGCCGACGATCCCCGGCCGCGAGGTCGCGGGAACCGTCGAGTCGGTGGGCGAGGGAGTGTCCGCCGGCTGGCTCGGCAAGCGTGTCGTCGCGCACATCGGCCTCGTGCCCGGCGGGTACGCCGAGCTGACGGTCGTCGACGCGGCCCGGCTGCACGAGCTTCCCGAGCGGGCCGAGGGCCCCGACGGACCGGAGGGGATGGACTTCGCGGAGGCGGTGGCGCTGATCGGGACGGGCCGTACGGCGATGGGCGTCCTGGGGTTCGTGGAGCTGGACGCGCGGTCGGTGGTGGCGATTCCGGCGGCGGCGGGCGGGATCGGGACGCTGCTCGTGCAGTACGCGAAGCATGTGGGGGCCACGGTGGTGGGGCTCGCGGGCGGGGCCGCGAAGGTGGCGCGGGTGCGGGGGTACGGGGCGGATCTCGCCGTGGACTACCGGCAGGCGGGGTGGCTGGACGAGGTGCGGGGGTTCCTCAAGGGGCTCGGGGACGGGGGGCGGTCCCTGACGGCTGTTCTCGACGGGGTGGGTGGTGACACGGGGCGGGCGCTCGTGGGGTTGCTGGGGCACGGCGGTACGCATGTGACGTTCGGGTGGTCGGAGCAGAAGGGGCCCGCGGTGCTGGGCGAGGACGAGCTTGCCGCTCGGGGGATCTCGCAGGTCAGTCCGTTGGGCCCGGCCATGTTGGCGAAGGCCGGCGGGGAGAACCCGCTGCGGGTGCTGGAGCTCGCGGCGCTGCGGGCGTACGCCGGGGGGTACTTCACGCCCGCCGTGCAGCGGTTTCCGCTGGCGGAGGCCGCCTCGGCGCACGCCGCGCTCGAGTCGCGCGGGACTTACGGGAAGGTGGTCCTCGTCCCGTAGGGAGTCGCCCCCGCCCCCTACGCAACAGCGGCCAATGGCGAAAATCAGGTGCTCGGGCGGGATACGGGAATTAGCGTCCGTTATATGGACTCCGCACCCTCGGCCACCCCCCTCGCCTCCTCCCTCCTCTCCATCCGCCCCCTCCCCGAGACCGACATCGACCGTGCCCTCGATCTGGCGTACCTCGTCTTTCACGACACGCCCGAGGACGAGAAGCGCAAACACCACCGCGACCTGCTCCTCGGCTGTCACCGGATCGGCGCGTACGACGGGGACGCGCTGGTCGGCGTGCTCGTCGCGTTCCCGTTCACCGTCTCCGTGCCCGGCGGCGAACTCCCCTGCCCCAGCCTGACGTTCGTCTCCGTGGCGCCGACGCACCGCCGTCGCGGCGTGCTCTCCGGGATGATCGCGAAGCTGTACGAGAAGTGCGTGGCGGACGGCCACCCGCTGGCCGCGCTGTGGGCCTCCGAGGACGCGATCTACGGCCGCTTCGGCTTCGGTCCCGCCACCTACGGCAACACCGTGGAGATCAACTCCGAGCGTCCGCTGGCCCTGCGCCTCACCCCGGACGACGGCCCCCTGCGCCTCGTCGACCCGGCGGAGGCCCCGGCCCTCCTCGGCGGGTACTACGACCGCACCCGCGCCCACCGCGCGGGCCGCATCGCCCGCAGTGAGGCGTGGTGGAGCGAGGAGTGGCTGGTCACGGAGGACGAGGAGGACGACGAGCTGTCGCCGCCGCGCGTCGTCGTCCTGGGCGCCCGCCCCGAGGCCGGCCGGCCCGGCGGCACCCCCGACATCACCGGCTACGCCGTCTACCGCACCAAGACCCGCGACGACACCTCCGGGCTCGTCCGCCTCGACGAGCTGGAGGCCGACACCCCGGGGGCCGCCGCCGCCCTGTGGCGCTACCTCGCCGGCATCGACCTCACGGGCGTGATCCGCGCCTGGGGCCGCCCCGTGGACGACCCGCTGCTCCTGTTCGCGGCGGACCGCGACCAGGTGCGGGTGACGGGCCACTTCCCGGCGCTGCGGCTGCGGCTCGTGGACGTACGCGCCGCGCTCCTCGCCCGCTCCTGGGCCGCGCCCGCCGACCTCGTCCTGGAGGTCACGGACGCCCACCTCCCCGCCAACGAGGGCCGCTTCCGCCTCACGGTGAACGGACAGGACGCGACGTACACGACGTACGAGCGCACGAGCGACCCCGCCGACCTCGCCATCGACGTACGCGACCTCGCCTCCGCCTACCTCGGCGGCACGCCGGTCACCTCGGTGGTCCGGGCGGGCCTGGCCACGGAGCACACCCCGGGCGCGGCGGCCACGCTGGACGCGGCCCTGCGCACGGAGCATCTCCCGCACACCGTGGACGAGTTCTAGAACCCTCGCTCCAGAGTTCCGGCCCACATAAGCCGGCGGGGCGCCCGCCGACGCGGCGCCGTCACCGCGCGCCGAGCTCGGCCAGCGCCCCGTCGGTCAGCCGGTACACCGTCCACTCGTCCTGCGGCCGCGCCCCCATCGCCTCGTAGAACGCGATGGACGGCGCGTTCCAGTTGAGGACGGACCACTCCAGGCGCTCGTAGCCGCGCTCGACGCAGATGCGGGCCAGCTCCCGCAGCAGCGCCTTGCCGTGCCCGCCGCCGCGCGCCTCGGGACGTACGTACAGATCCTCCAGGTAGATGCCGTGCACACCCCGCCACGTGGAGAAGTTCAGGAACCACAGGGAGAACCCGACGGGCCGGCCCGTCGCGTCGTCCACGGCGATGTGGGCGTACGCGGCGGGCCGCTCGCCGAACAACGCGTCGTGCAGCTGGGCCTCGGTCGCGCGCGCCTCGTGCGGCTCCTTCTCGTACTCGGCGAGCTCACGGACCAGGGTGTGGATGAGGGAGACGTCGTCGGGTGTGGCGGTACGAATCATGAGCGCAGCAAGCCACAGGCCGCGGCGGCGGGTCAACACCGGCCGGGACGCGCCTCAGCGCCTCAGCGCCCCAGCAGCCGCCGGGCCACCTCCAGATGGTCCGGCGGCAGCGGCCGCCCGTCCGGGATGTCCCAGAGCGCGTTCTGCAGCACCCGCCCCAGCGTCCAGGCCCGCGCCCGCTCCCGGTCGAGGCCGAGCACCTCGGTCATCGCGTCGAAGCGCCACAGCACCTCGTCCGCCTCGAAGAGGTTGTCGAGCGCGGGCCACAGGTCGAAGCCGGGGTCGCCGGCGAGGGGCTTGGGGTCGATGGCGAGCCACGGCTCGCGGTCGGCGGCGAGAACGTTGTCGAAGTGCAGGTCCCAGTGCAGCATCCGGTCGCCGGGCTCGCCCACGACCTCGCGCACGGCGTCCGCGCACCGCGCGATCAGGGCCCGCTCGGCGGGGTCGCGGAGGGCCTTCAGGGCGGCCGGGGTGTCGTCGAGCATCCGGCCCGCGATGTCGCCGAGGGTCCGCATGCCGGGCGGGGCGGGCACGGCGGTGAGGCGGGCGAGGAGTTCGGCGACGACGACGACCGCCTTGCGGGTCTCGGCGCGGCCCGCCTTGGCGTACGTGGACAACTCCTGGCCGTCCCGGGCGCGTTCCAGCAGCATCGTGCCGGTCGCGGCGTCGTGGTCGAGCAGCCGCACCGCGCCGTCGCCGTTCCAGATCCGCAGGCCGACCGGCTCGCTCTCGGTCTCCTCGTCGAGGACCTGGAACTTCACCACGGCGGCGCTCCCGTCGGCCCGCCGCACGGGCAGCACGAGCGCCGCCATGCCGTACCTGGAATCCCCGACGACCTCCAGCTCCCAGCGGTCGACGAACTCCGCGACGCGGGCGGGCAGCGCGGCGATGAAGGCGCGGCCCGCCTCGCCCGCGTACAGGTGCTGGGACTGGACCAGCTCTTCCGGAACCTTGATGTCGATCACGCGGGTGACGCTACTCAGGCGCCCCCGCCACCACATGCGATTTATCCCGGAACCCACAAGGTTCCGGACACCACTTATGTCGGACACCGCTCATGCCGGACAGGTCACCCTGGGCCGGACAGGCCACCGCTTCAGGAAATCCCGGCGTCCTTCAGGACCTTCTTGAAGTCACCCTCGCTGTACAGCGATTCGGAGGGCGCCTTCTCCCCGTCGACGACGACGGTCGGCGTCCCGCTGATGCCGTCCTTCCCGAACGCCTCCATGGCGGTGCCGACCCAGCTCTTGTACGTGCCGTTGTTCACCGCCTTCTTGAAGGCGGCGTCGCGCAGGCCGACCGTGTCGGCGATCTTCAGCAGGAAGGCGGGCGTGAACGCGTCCTCGCTCTCCTCCGGCTGGTTGGTGAAGACCGCGGAGTGGAACTGCGGGAACTTGCCCGCCTCCACGGCGGCCCGCAGGGCGTTCGCGGCGTTCACCGAGCCGCTGCCGCCGAAGTTCTTGTCGAGGAACGAGGCGATCGTGTACTCGACCTTCACGTCACCGGCGGACAGCGGCCCCACCAGCGCCTGCGCGCCGCCCTCCTCGAACTTCTTGCAGAACGGGCAGCGCGGGTCCTCGTACACCTTGACGGTGTGCTTGGCGGACGGCTTGCCGACCGTGATCACCCCGCCCTTCACCGCGGCGGGCACCTTGGCCAACTGCCCGGCGGAGACCGGCGGGACCTTCGCCTCCGGGACGGCCTCCGGGGAGGCTGAGGGCGTGGCCCCTTCGGAGGCGGACCCCTCGGACGCGGCGCCCTCGGACGGGGAGTCCGACTCCAGCCGCCCCTCCGAGCCCCGGGACTCCGTCACCTTGCGGCTCGCCCCCTTGCCGTCGTCGGAGTCGTCCGAGTCACACGCGGCGACGGCGACGCCCAGCAGCGCCACGGCGGCCACCGACGCGACCACGCGCCCGGCCTTGCGTACGGCCATGAACAGTCCTCCCGAAAGGGTCCCGAAAAGCGGTCCCGAAAGCGTAACCTCCCGCCCCATGAGCAGCACGAACACCGTGAACGGCGGCATCTCCCACTGGTACGCCGACGACGGCCTCCCCACCGCCCGCGAACCCCTCCCCGGCGACACGACGGCCGACGTCTGCGTGGTCGGCGGCGGCTACACGGGCCTGTGGACCGCGTACTACCTGAAGAAGGCCGCGCCCTTCCTGCGCATCACGGTCCTGGAGCAGAAGTTCTGCGGCTACGGCGCCTCGGGCCGCAACGGCGGCTGGCTCTACAACGGCATCGCGGGCCGCGACCGCTACGCCCGCCTGCACGGCCACGAGGCCGCCGTCCGCCTCCAGCAGGCCATGAACGCCACCGTCGACGAGGTGATCCGGGCCGCCGGCGAAGAGGGCATCGACGCCGACATCCACCACGGCGGCGTCCTCGAAGTCGCCTACACCCCCGCCCAGTTGGCCCGCCTGAAGGACTTTCACGCGGCGGAACTCTCGTACGGCGAGAGCGACCGGACGCTGCACGGCGCCCGCGAGACCGCCGAGCGGATCCGCGTCGCCGGGGCCGTCGGCTCGTCCTGGACCCCGCACGGCGCCCGGCTGCACCCGGTGAAGCTCGTGAAGGGCCTGGCGGCGGCCGTGGCAGCGCTCGGCGTCACGATCCACGAGTCGACGCCGGTCACGGAGATCAAGCCCAAGCACGCCGTCACTCCGTACGGCACGGTCCGCGCCCCCTACGTGCTGCGCTGCACGGAGGGCTTCACGGCCGCGCTCAAGGGCCAGCGCCGCACCTGGCTGCCGATGAACTCCTCGATGATCGCCACCGCCCCGCTGCCCGCCGACGCCTGGGACACCATCGGCTGGGCGGGCCGCGAGACGCTCGGCGACATGGCGCACGCGTACATGTACGCGCAGCGGACCGCCGACGACCGCATCGCGCTCGGCGGCCGCGGGATGCCGTACCGCTTCGGCTCCAGGACGGACAACGACGGGCGTACGCAGGCGGCCACCGTCGAGGCGCTGCGCGAGATCCTGGTCCGGTTCTTCCCGCAGCTCACCGGCGTCCGGATCGACCACGCCTGGTCGGGCGTCCTGGGCGTGCCGCGCGACTGGTGCGCCACGGTCACCCTGGACCGCGCGACGGGCCTCGGCTGGGCGGGCGGCTATGTCGGCTCGGGCGTCGCCACCGCCAACCTCGCCGCCCGCACCCTGCGCGACCTGGTCCAGCGGGACTCCGGCCAGGCCGGCTCCACCGACCTCACCGCCCTGCCCTGGGTGAACCACCGGGTCCGCAAGTGGGAGCCGGAGCCGCTGCGGTGGCTCGGGGTGCACGGGATGTACGCCACGTACCGCGCGGCGGACCGCAAGGAGCTGACGTCCCACACGGCCGAGGCGCCGAGGCGGGCGCGCCTTGCGGACCGGCTGTCGGGGCGTGCCTGAGCCAGGGCCCGGAGAACCGAGAGCCCAGGGCCCGGAAAACTGAGGGCTCAGCGCCCGGGACTCAGGACTCCCGGATCGCGGCGACGTCGAACTCCAGCGTCACCTTCGGGCTGATCATGGCCGAGGTGCCGGCGTTCCAGTTCACGCCCCAGTCCATGCGGTCGATCGTGACGCTGCCCGTGAAGCCGACGTGCGCGTCACCGTGCGCGTCGGTCCCGCCGCCGGTCAGGCACCGAGCGGGCGACCCCGCGCACGACGAGGTCACCGGAGACCTTGTAGTGGGTCTCGTCGAGCTGCGCCACCGCGGTCGAGGTGAAGGTGAGGGTCGGATACTTGCCCGCCTCCAGGAACTTGCCGCGCAGCAGCTTGTCCCGCTGCCGGTTGCGGGTCTGGACGCTGTTCGCCTGGATCGTGAGCCATACGCCGGACTCCGACGGGCGGTCACCGTCCAGGTACGCGCCGCCCGTGAACACCTCGAACCGCCCGCGCACCCGGGTGGACATCGTGTGCCGGGCGACGAAGGCGATCCGGGTGCGGGCGGCGTCGAAGACGTAGTCGCCGGTCAGCTCACTGAGCTTGCTGATGGTGGACATGCTGGGCCACTCCTGGGGGTGGAAGGGCTGACGGGAACGGACGGGACGGACGGGAACGGCCCCGGGCGGAGGCCGGGCGCCGGGGCGGGCGCCCGGCCACCGCGGAGCCACAGGTCAGCCGAACTGGCCGGGCTGGTAGTCGCCCGCGGGCCGCGCCGTGATGACGTTCAGACGGTTGAAGGCGTTGATGACGGCGATGGACGTCAGCAGGGCGCCGAGCTCCTCCTCGTCGTAGTGCTTGGCGGCGTTCGCCCATGCCTCGTCGGTGACGCCGCCGGCCGCGTCGGCGATGCGGGTGCCCTGCTCGGCCAGCTCCAGGGCGGCGCGCTCGGCGTCGGTGAACACGGTGGCCTCGCGCCAGACCGCGACCAGGTTGAGGCGCACCTGGCTCTCCCCGGCCGCGGCGGCGTCCTTGGTGTGCATGTCGACGCAGAAGCCGCAGCCGTTGATCTGGCTGACGCGGAGCAGGACGAGTTCCCTCGTCGTGGGCGACAGCGTCGACTCCGCGACCGCCTTGCCCGCAGCGACCAGGTGCTTCAGGGACTTGCCCGAGACCGGGTTGGTGATGAAGTCGAGCCGGGTGTCCATGGTGATCTCCTCTTCTCGGGACGGGCCGCGTGTGCGCCCCACCCGGTACGACGAGACAGCCCTCCGGAATGTGAGGTGACGCGCCGACCTCACATTTCGGCGGGCTGTCTCGTCGTACGAGTGACGGCAGACGCAGCCAAGGGAGCGCCGACACCATGAACCACCCGAACCCGCCCGAACCGGTGGACAACGGACCCGCACCGGGCGTGAACGCCGATCCGGACCTGGGCGCCGACCCCGGCCTGGACGCCGTCCGGAGCGAACGCCGCCACCTGATCAACCTCGCGTACCGGCTCCTCGGCTCGCTGGCCGACGCCGAGGACGTCGTGCAGGAGGCGTACGTCCGCTGGTACGCCATGACCCCGCGGCAGCAGGAGGCGATCGATTCCCCGGGGGCCTGGCTGACGCGGGTCGCGGGCCGCATCTGCCTCGACCAGCTCCGCTCGGCGCGGGTCCGGCGCGAGAGCTATGTGGGCGAGTGGATCCCGGAGCCGCTGCCCGATCGCACGGAGTGGATGGACGGCGGGTTCGGCGGCAGGACGGCCGACCCGGTCGACCCGGCGGACCGCGTCACCCTCGACGAGTCGGTCAACATGGCCTTCCTCGTCGTGCTCGACTCGATGACCCCGGCCGAACGCGTCGCGTTCATCCTGCACGACGTCTTCCGCTACTCCTTCGCCGAAGTGGCCGACATCGTCGGCCGGACCCCGGCGGCGTGCCGCCAGCTGGCCTCCTCGGCCCGTCGCCGCATGCGCACCTCGCCCGCGCCGGCGGCCGCGCCGACTCCGGCGGCCCGGCGCGCCGATCTCGTCAGGGACTTCAAGCGGGCCTGGGAGGCCAAGGACATCGGCGCCCTCATCGGCCTCCTCGACCCGGACGCCTCGGCACTGGCCGACGGCGGCGGCCTGGCCGCCGCCGCGCCGCACCCCATCGCAGGCGGCGAGGAGATCGCGCACTACCTGGTCGGCCTCGCCGACAAGCTCACCGGCCAGACCCTCCTGGAACGCACGGTCAACGGCCAGCCCGGCCTGGTGATCCAGCAGGACGGCGTCACCGTCGCGGTGCTCGCGTTCGACTTCGCGGACGGCCACATCACGCGCCTCTGGGCGGTACGGAACCCGGAGAAGCTCCGCCCGTGGACGACGGGCTGCTGACGCGCTGAAGATCCGAAACGCCGGAGCCCGAAACGCGAAGGCCCGGGACACCTCTTCGGTGTCCCGGGCCTTCGTCGTCCGGAGCCCCCTGTCGGATTCGAACCGACGACCTTCGCTTTACAAGAGCGGCGCTCTGACCAACTGAGCTAAGGAGGCGCGCACGGGCCCGGCGGCGGGGCGTGCCCGTGAAGTGTAACCAACACGACCGGTCCCCCTGTCGAAAATTTCCTCGAAGGTGAGGAAGGTGATGACGCCTCGGCTACTGACAGACCAACGACCTGCGGGGTACGGTCACGGGCAGTTCACCCACGTGGACTAGACCCATCCTTTACTCGGATCGTCCGGCACGTTCCTGCCGGTGAAGGGGGCCCATTCACCATGGCCACTGTTTCGTTCGACAAGGCGACCCGGATCTACCCGGGTTCCGACAAGCCCGCCGTCGACTCTCTCGAGATCGAGATCGAGGACGGCGAATTCCTCGTCCTGGTCGGCCCGTCCGGCTGCGGCAAGTCCACGTCCCTGCGCATGCTCGCGGGCCTGGAGGACGTGAACGCCGGCGCCATCCGCATCGGTGAGCGCGACGTCACGCACCTGCCGCCCAAGGACCGGGACATCGCCATGGTGTTCCAGAACTACGCGCTCTACCCGCACATGTCGGTCGCCGCGAACATGGGCTTCGCACTCAAGATCGCGGGCGTGAGCAAGGACGTCATCCGGCAGAAGGTCGAGGAGGCCGCGAAGATCCTCGACCTCACGGAGTATCTGGACCGCAAGCCCAAGGCCCTCTCCGGCGGTCAGCGCCAGCGCGTGGCGATGGGCCGCGCGATCGTCCGTGAGCCGCAGGTCTTCCTCATGGACGAGCCGCTGTCCAACCTCGACGCCAAGCTCCGCGTCTCCACGCGTACGCAGATCGCGAGCCTCCAGCGCCGCCTCGGCATCACCACGGTGTACGTCACCCACGACCAGGTCGAGGCCATGACGATGGGCGACCGGGTCGCCGTGCTCAAGGACGGCCTGCTCCAGCAGGTCGACTCCCCGCGCAACATGTACGACCGGCCGAACAACCTCTTCGTCGCCGGGTTCATCGGCTCCCCCGCCATGAACCTCGTCGAGGTCCCGATCACCGACGGCGGCGTGAAGTTCGGCAACTCGGTGGTGCCGGTGAACCGCGAGGCGCTGTCCGCCGCGGCCGACAAGGGCGACCGCACCGTCACCGTCGGCGTCCGCCCGGAGCACTTCGACATCGTCGAGACCAACGGCGCGGCCGCGAAGTCCCTGTCGAAGGAGACCGAGGACGCCCCGGCGGGCCTCGCCGTGTCCGTGAACGTCGTCGAGGAGCTCGGCGCCGACGGCTACGTCTACGGCACCGCCGAGGTCAGCGGCGAGCCGAAGGACCTCGTGGTCCGCGTGAACGGCCGCCAGGTCCCGGAGAAGGGCGCCCAGCTGCACGTCGTGCCGCGGCCGGGCGAGACCCACGTCTTCTCGACGTCGACGGGCGAGCGCCTCAGCGACTGACCGCCGGACACCGGCTTCTTCCGTACGCCCCAAGGGCCCCGCACCCCGGTGCGGGGCCCTTGGGCGTGCGCCGAGAACTCGGGACGCGGCCCGCGCCGCCCAAGACCGTGTCGACAAATACCCCGGCACATCCGTCATTTCGATCTGCGTACGTCAACGCGCAAACAGCCAAACAACTTTCCTGGTCACCCGACCGGGTGACTAAATGTCGCCAAATCATCACCTGGCGCTACTCTCACTCGCGTGACGCACTCCGCCAACCACACCCAGAAGTCGCGCCGGGGCCACCGCGGCCCCGGCCGCCGCATCGGGCGCACGCTCGCCCTCGTCCTGCCCGTCGTCCTGGTGCTGTCCGGCACGCTCGCGGTCACTCGGGTCAACTGGTCCGGAAACCCCTCGGATTCGGTCCTGACCGCGTCCGCGGGCGACCTGTCCGCACCGGCCAAGTCCCGCGCCCCGCAGGACATCCTGCGCGACCGGCTGCTCCTGGAACTCCAGGAGGAGAACCCGGGCGCCGCCCTCACGCATCTCCAGCAGGAGGTCGACCGGCACCCGTCGCTCGCCAAGCACTGCGTGTCCATCGCCCGCGCCCTCGGCCGCGCCGCCGTCCGGGCGTACGGCCCGACCCGCGCCCAGTCCTATGCGCGCCCGGTCTGCGACACGGCCTTCGCCTCGGGCGTGGCCGCCCACCAGAACGGCTGATCCGGGCGTGGCCGAGCCCACCCGGGACGGCCACGCCGAGAAAGGAGCCGGCGCGGGGCAAGGGCCGGTAGGGGCCCGGCAGGGGCCGGGGCGGCGCTGAAGCCCGCCCCGTCCGCCGCGTAGGGTGCCGTCATGACCACCGGTGCCCACCATCCCGTACGGCCCACGCAGGCCGTCGTCCTGGCCGGCGGCCAGGGCTCACGCCTTCGCCCGTACACCGACGACCGGCCCAAGCCGATGGTCGAGATCCCCGGCACGGGGACCCCGATCATCGGCCACCAGCTCGCCTGGCTCGCCGCCGAGGGCGTCACGGACGCCGTCGTCTCCTGCGGCCACCTCGCCGAGGTGCTCCAGGAGTGGCTCGACTCCTCCGAGCTGCCGCTGAAGGTCACCACGGTCGTCGAGAAGGAGCCCCTCGGCCGCGGCGGCGGCCTCAAGTACGCCGCCGCGCACCTGCCGCACGCCGACCAGCCCTGGTACGCGACCAACGGCGACATCTGGACGCGCTTCTCGCTGCGCGACATGGCCGCCTTCCACGCCGAGCGCGACGCCACCGCCACGCTGGCCCTCGCCCGCCCCCGGATCCCCTGGGGCGCCGTGGAGACGGACGCCTTCGGCCACATCACGGACTTCATCGAGGCGCCGCCGTCGCCGTACCTCATCAACGCGGGCGTGTACGTCTTCTCGGCGTCCTTCACCGCCCTGCTGCCCGACCGCGGCGACCACGAGCGCACCACGTTCCCGCGCCTGGCCCGCGAGAAGCGCCTGGCCGGCTTCCCGCTGCCGCAGGGCGCGTACTGGCGCGCCATCGACACCGCCAAGGACCTCACGGAAGCGGCCAAGGAGCTCGCGGCCCAGGCCCGTTGACCGGCCTCGGCAGGTAGCTCGTACACATACGTACGTCGACGGGGCCCCGCACACGTGCTGTGTGCGGGGCCCCGTCGAC